>NZ_CP042910.1:7170013-7493351 GCF_008298035.1 Gimesia maris | reverse complement strand
GTTGGTTTTGAATCCTTTGGTCTTGGCAATGACCGCACCGTAGCAGGGGTATGTGACCGAAGGATTGAATTTGTGCCCGGACAGCATGAAGGCGTCCGCTGTCGAGTGCGAACCGTTCTGCGGATTCAGATTCCGCATGATGGAAAACTCATTCGCATGTTTCGCGAACAGTGGCAACTGATCGGTAAACTGATAACCGGGCAAAGCCGTACTGATGGCGGAAAAATCGCCACGTACGTCAGCCGATGCGTTCGGTTTGGGATCAAAGGTATCGTGGTGGCTGGTTCCGCCACGAGTCCAGATCAGAATACAGTTCGTATCATTGGAAGGATCTGTCAGCGCTGCAGACTCGCTTTCAGAAGCTTGAGCCTGACCACGCAGCAGGGAATCCAGGGTAATTCCAAACGCACTGAGCGCACCAACTTCCAACAGAAATTGACGTCGGCTTCCAGTTTCGCAGTTCGAAACCTTTTGCGGGAATAGTTTCAGCATCGGAAACTCCTTTAGTGTGGCAGGGTCCTGATATTGCAGGAATTAATGAGGGAGGGATGTTTTGTCAGGGTTGTTGGTTTCTTAAGTAACTATCATAATTGTAACCGTTTATGTAAGGTAGGCAAACATTAAATCGGCTTTCCGACAGGAAATTAATAAGATGGAATTCGCCAATCAAAAAAATCACTCCTTGATCGCTTCAAAATTGAACGATAAAATGAAGTAAGCGGACGACTTCTCCGTACAGTAGTGTAAGCATGGTAGTTATTGTTTGCGTCCGTGCCTGCCTGAAAAAATGATGAAAACAGCGAGTTTTTTTTGCTTTCGCGTCATTTTATTAGTATATTTAAGTATAAATGGCGTTTTATGTTAAGCCATTAACTTCCCACCTGAAACCACACTCAACCTGCCACCCTGCCTGTAAAAGGTTTTCTGCGACTTCGTATTTTGTGCTGTGAGTCCGGTTCACTGCCTAAGGAATCTTCTCTGATGAAATGCGACCCGCTCAAGAAAGTTGATCTCATGTTCGACTGCAAACCATTTAAGAAAAGAAATCTGATGTCTCATCGAATCCTGCTGATCACAGCGTTTCTTGCTACGGTTCTGCTGCAGAATGTCGCTCCTGCTGCAGAGACAAAACTGCAGGTTGCGCCGCAACAGATCGTGCTCAACGGGCTGCTGGATTATTTTCAGATCCAGGTTCCCGTCGAAGAGAAGGGTAAGATCATTGGCGATCTGACGCATCAGTCTACTTTTACCAGCCTCACTCCCGATCTGCTGGAAGTGAATGCCGAAGGACTCGTACGTCCGCTGGCGTTTGGTAAGGGGAAGGTTCAGGTCGCTCATGCCGGGCAGAAATCAGAAATCAGCGTGGAAGTCAAACCCCGCGCGAATGGCAAGAATGCCAGCTTCGTCAAAGACGTGGTCCCCGTGTTGAACAAAGGGGGCTGCAGCCTGGGAGGCTGTCACGCCAGTCAGTTCGGTAAAGGGGGCTTCAAGCTCTCCCTGTTTGGTTATGCTCCCGAACAGGATTATCCGGAAATGGCCCGCGATGACCGGCAGCGCCGCGTTTCCATTCTGCAACCGGAAAACAGTCTGATTCTGCAGAAAGCCTCCATGCAAATTGCGCATGGCGGCGGTCGACGTTTTGCCAAAGACTCTTATGAATATCGTATTCTGGAAACCTGGATTTCCGAAGCGGTCACTGAAATCGATGACAAAGAACCAACGGTGGTCGGCATGCAGCTGACCCCCATGTCGCGGCGATATCAGCAGGGAGACATCCAGCAGCTCCGCGTCATCGCCGAATACAGTGATGGCACGAAACAGGATGTGACCGCACGGGCACAGTATGACAGCCTGATTGAAAATATCGCGACGGTCACGCCGCGGGGAAAAGTCGAAATTGTCGGAGCTGGCCAGACTGCTGTCATGGTACGTTACATGGGACAGGCAAAAATTTCGACCGTCATTTCACCTTATAAAAACGAAGTCGATCTGGCGGAATTCCAGCCGAATAATTTCATCGATGAACAGGTGAAGCAACGATTCAACGAACTGGGACTGGAACCGTCGCCGCTGTGCAGCGACGAAGTCTTCATCCGTCGTGCCTTTATCGATACGATTGGAACGCTGCCCAAACCGGAAAAAGTCAAAGCATTTCTGGCTTCAAAAGCCCCCGATAAACGCAGTCAGCTGATTGATGAATTACTCGGCCTGACCGGGGATCCGGCTCGTGACATTTATGTGGAACCCTGGAGTGCCTACTGGGGCATGAAGTGGGGCGACCTGCTGCGAAATAACCGCAATAAAGTGGGTGATGGCGGGATGTGGGCTTTCTCCAACTGGATTCGCCAGTCGCTGCGGGAAAATAAACCGGTCAACGAATTCGTCAACGAAATCATCACCGCGCAGGGTTCTATTTATGAGAACGGTCCGGCCAACTATTTTAAAATCGCATCCAAACCGGAAGACCTGGCAGAAGCCACGTCTCAGATTTTCCTGGGGGTCCGTCTGCAGTGTGCCAAGTGCCATCACCACCCCTTCGAGGTCTACAGCCAGAAAGACTATTACAGCCTGGCTGCTTTCTTCACGCGGGTCGGTAATAAAGGGAGCGTCGATTTCGGGGCCCTGGGAGCGGATACGGTTGTCAAAGTGAAAAGCAGCGGATCGATCCGGCATCCACGCACGAAAAAAACAATGGAGCCCACACCGTTGATGGGTGAGCCCATCGATACCACTTCCTATCGGGATTTCCGACGTCCTCTGGCGCGCTGGATTACTTCTCCCGAAAATCGCCTGTTCTCCAAGAACATGGTCAACCGTTTCTGGTCTTATTACATGGGCACCGGCTTTATTGAACCCATTGATGACATGCGGGAAACCAACCCGGCTTCCAACCCGGAACTGCTGAATGCATTAGCCGATCATTTTGTCGATTCAGGCTATAACCTGAAAGAACTGATGCGGGTCATCATGAATTCCCGCACCTACCAGCTTTCGTCTGAACCGTTGCCGCAGAATGTGGCGAATACCCGTTTTTATACACACTACAACGTCAAGCGATTGCCGGCGGAAGTCATGCTGGATGCGCTGGATGATCTGACCGGAGCGCAGGAACGCTTCCGCGGTGTTCCCCAGGGAACCCGGGCGATTGAATTGCCGGACCCGAATTACAGTTCGTACTTCCTGGATACGCTGGGTCGTCCCAAGCGTGTGATTACCTGTGAATGCGAGCGCGCCAGTCAGCCGAACCTGGCACAGGTGCTGCAGGTGGCTAACGGCACGTTAATTAACACCAAACTGGCGACGAAAAACGGACGGATCGAATCGCTGTTAAAAGCCAAGGCGCCCGATCATGAAGTCTTTACTGAAATGTATCTGGCCGCCTTCAGCCGTTATCCGACGAAACAGGAACTGGCCAACTGCGATCAGATCGTGAAGACCTCCAAAGATAAACGCGAAGGTTACCAGGATGTGATGTGGGCCATCAGCAACAGCCGCGAATTCCTGTTCAACCATTAACACAGGTTTCTGAAACAGACAACAGCCCGTTTCTATAAACTGGAAACGGGCTGTTTTTTTATCCGGTATCAGAACAGTCTCAATTGTGATCAAGGCTGCTTCTGCTTTTTCTGTTTCTCTGCCTCTTCCTGTTTTCGGTAATATTCGGAGAGGATTTTCCCTTCGTAGCGGGCGAACTCCCAGGCAGGCCAGCGCGGGGCTTCCGCCTGAACTTCATCAAAAATCGCCTGCATCTGCTGCTTCATCTTTTTCAGGATTTCCTGCTCGCTTTCCGCACGGTCGGTGGTCTCGGCGATATCGCTCTGGATGTGATACAGTTCGAATCCTTCCAGCTTTGCATTTTTGACGGCGTCAATTTCTTCGGTTGTGATTCCGCCCGACGGTTTGGGACTGGGCACATTCAACTTCGCCAGCAGTTTCCACTCGCCATCGCGGAGCGCGACTTTGGCATCGTTTTTGGCACGATTGAACTGCCAGTATAACGGCTTTTTCCGCAGGATTGGCTTTCCTTCCAGGAGCGGTAGTATATTCGTGCCATCCAGCACGCGATCGGTCGGGGCAGGAATGTCAGCGACTGCACACAGCGTCGGCAGGATATCCACGCCACATACGGGAACATCGCTGGTGGTTCCCGGCTGGACATGCTCGGGCCATTGCACAATACCCGGTACACGAATCCCCCCTTCATATGTCGCGCCTTTTTTATCGCGCAGTGGTCCGGAAGAACCGTGCGGGTGACGCCGGGTGATGGCCGGCCCGTTGTCGCTGGTGAAGATGATCAGTGTATTCTCCCGCAGTTTCTGGTCATCCAGTGTTTTCAGGATGCGGCCAAAAGCGTCGTCCATCTGCGTGACGTTCCCGTGATGCGCGGGCAGTGTGGAACCTTCGGGCGCGGTATAAAGTTTGCGAAAACGTTCGGCACTGGCGATGGGTTCGTGGGGCTCATGAAAACAGACAAACATGAAAAACGGTTTTTCTTTATCGCGCAGCTGTGTCAGCCATTCTTCTGCTTCATCTGCCACCAGCTGCGACGCGAAACCCTGCAGCGGACCGACCGGTCTGGCGTTTCGTACGAAGTTAAACGGGTTCTCGTGAGTGGGCAGGGCATTGTTCTGCGTGGAGAACCAGTGATCAAATCCGTGATCGGAAGGTTGTGGCTGTCCCACCATGTTGAACATCCCATTGAGATGCCATTTGCCGACATGGCAGGTCGCGTAACCGGCCTGTCGCAGTAACGTCGCGATGGTGATTTCACGTTTGCGGACATGCATCGGAGAGAGCATGGGAATCCAGTTGTAGATGCCGACGCGAAAGGGGGTGCGGCCCGTCATCAGGCCGGCTCGCGAAGGGGAACAGTTGGGATGTGCTGCATAACAACTCGTCAGCTTCAGTCCTTCTTTGGCAAAGCGATCGATATTCGGACTTTGAATCACCGGATGACCATAACAGGCCAGATCGCCGTAGCCCAGGTCATCACAGAGCACCACCATGATATTAGGTCGCGCGGGAGACTTTACAGAAGCCGTTGGTTCTGCTGCGAGCGATTCGTTCGTGAACAAGATACTGATAACAATGATCAGCGCGAGGAAGAGGTTTCGCATTATGATTGCCTTTCTGAATCTGCCGTCTGCCACCATTGTCAGTGTAGCAGCATCGCAGCGGTTGAGATTGCTCGTCATTAATACTTAAAAGCAAAGTCATTCGAAATGCAATACAAGGCCTGTAAATACATGAAAACAGCCCCTTGCACAAAATGCATGCAAGGGGCTGAATCAGGTTTACACTTTTTAATTCAAACGCTCAGCCGGATGTTGAGGCCAGGCTGAGGCGAACGATTATAATGTGTCCAGGTCTCTGCCATCAGCGGCAGTTCCGGCGTTGTTACCTTTGATTTCGCCTGTGGCAGGATTATAAATCCAGCCTACAGTTTCGGTTCCATCTTTGGCTGCTTCATCAGGTGCCGTACCGGCAACATCGGTGACGATCATGACTCCACGACCACCAGTGAACGGGTTGGGAGGAAGACTGCCAATCAGGTAGGGACCCAGTGGTTTCGTTCCGACGGCACCGGTGGTTCCATCTTTATCACTGGAAAGCAGCAATGAATTACGGAAATCATCTGGATCGGTCGAACCGTCGCCAGGATATTTTCCATCATGCTGGAACTTGTAGACCTGAATCTGGCTTCGCAGAGTCTGCAGGTCCTGAACGAGTACTGATTCTTTGGCATCATCGTTAGTTGAAATAAACTGCGGTAAAACGGTTGCAGCCAGAATTCCAAGAATTACGACCACGATCATAACTTCAACGAGCGTAAAACCAGCCCGTCGATTCTGCTGTAGTGTTGCTTTAGTCATTGTCCTTCTCCGAGATTTACGAATGTGCGATTCACTTCGTGTTGATTTAAATGATTCGAGGTGTTCCTCATTGAGTTCGCGCTGGAACAGGTAACCTCAGTTTGTTACAGGATCAGATTTGTGCTGGAATAAAAACTAACTAACCTATCAGATCCTCTGTCATTGGCCCGATCAGAGGAGACACCGACTGAGTGGCCACCCAAAACTTATGTTTTTTATCAAGCGAGTCAATTGAATTTCAGAAGAATAAACGCCTGGCGGCGTGCTTTGTGAGGGTTGCAGCGGTTGTGTTGATTTGCGGGCAAAACCTTGTCCAAAATGCAGTGAAATCACTGATCAAGAGTGGATCATTCCTGACGGATACGTCGAAGGAGAGCGACGACTGATCAGTCGTTTGGAATCGATCGTGCGGGAAAGAAAGGTTGTGTGGCCATGGAATTGATGTCAAACCTGTTCCGGATATTAGTGGTAGCTGTGCTTTTTCAACAGGTACTGCGAGCCGAGTTACCCGCGTTATGCGATCGAACAAACACATTTCAAGTTTCCTTGCCGGAGGGTTCTATCACAGGCGAATCCAGCCTGCGCGAACATACCATTGTCTGGCATCCTGAAAAGAAAAAATATTACCTGCTGGCAGACGTGATTCCGCTGGCCAGTGATGATCACCCCAATACCTATAATACGGAAATCCATTTGTTTTCGAGTCTGGATTTAGCTGACTGGCGCTACCATGGTGTGGCGATCAGAAAAGGAACTGCAGCAGACGACTTCGATCGCTATGGTGTGGCCAGTCCCGTTGCAGCGACTCTGGTCGATGGCGTGATCTACTGCCCTTATAGTGCGCGTAAAACCAGACAGTATACCGGGCGGAGTGCAGGCCTGGCCTGGTCGGGCGCTGATCCGGAACAGATTCCCTGGAACAAATCCGGTCAACCAGTTTCAGATCTGCCCGGCGAAGACGATGATGTCGCCCTCATATCGAGAGCCGGGGATGACCGCTTTCATCTGTATCACCGTACGACGGGAGCCGATGGGTATCAGATCGTATACCGTGCTTCAAAAAATCCGCGAGACAAAGCATCCTGGTCCCAGGCCATTCCCGTGGCGGCACCGCCTGAGATGGTCCGTGCCCAGGAACTGACAGGAGCGGTCTTTGTCGATGGGCTCTTTCACCTGTTTATCATTGAGCATTTTCATAAAGGAAGTGCTCAGATTGCCCATGTCGTATCACAGCAGCCCGCTGGTCCATTTCGGGCGTTTCATAAAAATCAGCGATATCTCGAACCTGAAGATCAGCCACGCAACATCATCTACAGTGGGCATATTACACCTGTGGTCAGGCAGGGGAAATGGGACGCCTTTTTCTGGACGACCAGCCAGCAGGGAAAACGTTATGGTTTGACCGGGCATCCAGTACGACACAATCCATAGCAGGTCTCTCCTGGAAGAACTGTTGCCTGATATGAATACGAAAACAGGCCGCCCGAGAGAACTCAGGCGGCCTGTTTCATTACTTCGGATTTCGCATTTAATGTACGCGTTGACCGGGGACTGCCCCTTCGTCCGGCGAGAGTAGAAAGACGTCTTTCCCACCCGGTCCAGAGGCCAGCACCATACCTTCGCTCGTACCAAACCGCATTTTGCGGGGCTTGAGGTTGGCACAGCAGATCACCAGCCGACCGACCAGTTCTTCCGGGTTATACGCACTCTTGATGCCGGCAAACACATTGCGGCGTTCATCGCCTCCCAGGCTGAGCGTCAGCTGCAGCAGCTTATTGGCTTCGGGAACCGAGTTTGCTTCCACAATCCGGGCGACGCGCAGATCAACTTTGACGAAATCATCAATCGTGCATTCTTCCGACATCGGCTCCTGCTCAAGGGCCTCTCCGCTGTCGTTCCATTGTGAGGCTGCTGCTTCACTTTCAGCAGCGGCAACATCTTCTCTTGCTTCTTCAGTCATGGCTTGTACCTGTTTTTCTTCTATTCGTTTAAACATATGCTGGAATTTATTGACGGCCGTTCCTGCCAATGGAGTCTGTGCCTGATCCCAGTTTACAATCGGATCATTCAACAGTGCGCCGGTCTGCTCGGAGAGCTGCGGCAGAACCGGGGTCAGATAGATCACAATCTGCTGATAGAGATTGAGCGATATAGTACAAATATCTTGAAGCTCTGCCTGACGACTTCCATCTTTTTTTACTTCCCAGGGTTTTTTGTCGTCCCAGAATTTATTGGCGCGATCCGCCAGCGCGAGAATTTCTCTCATTGCGCCATTGTAATCACAGGCTTCATAAGCGGCGGCAATCGCATCGCTGCGGCTGGCGGCGTGCGCGAACAGACCGCCGTCCTCTGGATAGGCAGCAGACAGGCCCGTCTTCGCCACGAACTTTGCCGAGCGACTCGCCAGGTTGACCACCTTGCCGACCAGATCGGAATTCACTTTCTGAATGAATTCATCCAGGTTCAGATCCAGGTCATCCAGTCTCGGTCCCAGTTTGGAAGCGTAATAGTAACGCAGGCAAGCGGGATCGAGGTGATTCAGATACGTCGCCGCTTTGACGAAGGTCCCTTTGGATTTGGACATTTTTTCGCCATCCACGGTCAGGAATCCGTGAATGTGGACTTTCTCAGGCAGATTGAAACCAGCTGTTTTCAGCATGGCGGGCCAGAACAGCGTATGAAAATAAGTAATGTCTTTGCCGATGAAGTGATGCACTTCGGTTTCGGGGTTCTTCCACCACTGGTCGAAGTCTTCGCCGTGCTTTTCACACCATTCGAGGGTGGAGGCGATGTAACCGATGGGCGCGTCGAACCAGACGTACCAGTAATTACCGGGGCTGTCCGGAATTTCAAATCCGAAGTAAGGCGCAGGGCGGGAGATATCCCAGTCACGCAGTGGGTCACCCAGGAAGTGCCCTTTCAGATAGTTGGCGACTTCGGACTGCAGATGTTCGCCTGACTGCGTCCATTCAACCAGGAAGCCGTGCAGGTCTTCAATGCGGACAAACAGATGGCTGGCGGTACGCAGTTCGGGCGTGGTATTCGACAGCGTACTGATCGGATCAGCCAGGTCGGCGGGTGTGTAGGTGCTGCCGCATTTATCGCAGTTGTCGCCATACTGATCGGGGGCTTTACATTTGGGACAGGTCCCTTTGACAAAGCGATCGGCCAGAAATGTATTTTCCTGTACGTCGAACAGCTGAGTCACTTCTTTCTCAACGACCAGGTCAGCGGTGCGTAATGCTTCCCAGATTTCGTAACACAGCTTGCGATTCTGTTCGCTGTTGGTGCTGCCGTAATTATCGAATTCGATGTTGAAACCGGCGAAGTCAGTAATGTGTTTCTGCTGAACATCAGCGATCAGCGCTTCTTCCGATCGGCCTTCCTGGCGGGCGCGGATCATAATCGCTGTTCCATGCGTATCGTCAGCACAGAAGAAGCGGCAGGCGTGGCCGCGCAGTTTCTGGAACCGCACCCAGATGTCTGTCTGGATGTATTCCACAAGGTGGCCGATGTGAATATCACCGTTGGCGTATGGCAGAGCCGCGGTGACTAAGATGCGACGTTGGGTCATAATAATTCCGAAAATGGTTAATTCTGGTCAGGCGTCTGAACGAACGTGTTCTAATCAGACACGGAAAACGAGGCAGGGTTCTCCCGAATGGCCTGCAGATCAATGCTCGCAGATACGAATTTCGTGTCCGGTTGAGCTTTGATTGTTCAATGGGCGTTGATTGTACGCCCCACAGCCTGATCCCGCAATCCAGCCGAAAAACAGCGAAAATCAGCCGCTTAAAGGTTCGCGCGGGTCATCATCAGCGGGCTGTCGGAAGAACACAGGGCTTTCACCAGATCCAGCTGGCTCACGATGCCCACCTGTTTGTCATTTTCGAAAATGGCTCCGTAAGCGGAAGAAGAGTTTCTCAAAATATAAAGAGACTCCAGCATACTGAAATCAGACTGCAGACGTGGCATGTTATAGACGGCGGGAATAATGGGTGACGGCGAGGTGATCAGATCGACCAGCTTCAGGTAAGATGTCCATTCACTGGAATTGCCTCGGGCACGAATGGGGATGAATGAGAGCTGATTCCGTTGTGCCAGTTGAATAATGTCTCCCGCGTCTGTGGTACGCGTGACTCCCGTAATCTGATTCTGTGGGATCATCAGCTTCTTCACAGACTGGGCCGCCGTATTGAACATGCCCCGCACCAGCTGCTTCTGGGAATTACTCAACAGGCCTTCCAGGTGTCCTTCTTCCAGCACTTTCACCAGGCGTTGTCGTCCCAGGACCAGCTGTGCCGGCTTATTGCGATCGGGCGAAAAGCGTTCCAGGTAACGTGTGATGGCGACCAGCGGGGTGCTGATCAGCCAGAACGCCCGATAAAAGAAATCGAACCAGCGACTGTAACGTTTCAATAACATGGAAGGCGAGCGGTAGTACAGATTTTTGGGTACCATTTCACCAAAGATAAAGATGATCGGCGTGAAGAGAATCGTGGTCACGATTTCTGCAGAGCCTCCTGATTGCTGAAAGACTTCGGCGATACCGATTGAAATGGCGATGGTCGTCAGATCATTGGCCAGGTTATTTCCGATCAAAGTGGTCGCGACAAAATAGCTCGGGTTTTGTGCATACCAGCAGAGCCGCTTGGCGATCGGATCTCCCTCGTTCGCATCGATATTCAACCGCAGAAAGCTGACGCGATAGAAGCCGGTTTCTGATCCACTGAACAGGGCCGATAGCCGCATGCCAATGGCAAACAAGGCCACTGCACCAAGAAGAGGAAGCCAGTTCAACGTAGAATACAACCTTCAGCAGGAATAGAAACACGAACACTTTTCGGACGGAGCACTCTCCGACTGTCGTGAATTCTCTTGAAACCACGCGCAACTTGCAAGAGGTGCTTTATGAACCGTCCTGAAAATCAGTTACTATTTTCCCGCTCACAGAATGCAGGGACTACCATTTTTGTGATTGATGACCTATGTTTTAGTAACAATACGGTTGCCCAGACTTCGCATTTTGACATGAGTGCCGCCAGAACGACTGCCGCTCCGCCTCTGGCTCGATCAGGAAGTCACGCAGCTGTAAATATACTGCCCTAAGTTGCTATTCAGTAAAGATTTAACCCGACTCTGTTCAAATAAGTGGATATTTATGAAAGTTCAACAGTTTCTGGAGCATCACGGAATTAAAGAGAATCCGTTCGGGCAGGAAGACGCGCAAAGCGATCACGTTTTCAAGGAATTCTGTCTCAACGGCACGCATCATCCGGTCTGGGACAAAATATTTTCCAATCCGACCAACCCGTCCACGTCGGTGGTGTTCGGCGAAAAAGGAGCCGGTAAAACCGCCATCCGCATGCAGATGATTGAGCAACTGCAAAAGCATAATACAAGCCATCCCGAAAATCGTGTACTGGTGATTGAATACGACGACTTCAATCCCTTTCTGGACTGTTTCCGCGAACGCTATTCAGGACGCAATCGCCGTCCAGAGCGACTGCTCTCTCACTGGCGGTTATGGGATCACATGGATGCCATTCTCTCACTCGGCGTGACACAATTGATCGGTGAGATGATTGAGCCAGACGAATCTGCTGATAACAACATCAAATCCGTTTCCAAAGCGCAGGTGTCGAATCTGACGCACCTGGAAAAACGCGATCTGCTGCTGCTGGCGGCGTTTTATGACAACAGCCTCGATATGCCAGCCGTTCAACGCTGGAATCGACTGCGGAAAAAATTGAAATTCTCCTGCTGGAAAACGGAATGGGAACGGGCCCTGGGTTTTCTGGTGACGGTTGTCACGGTCGGCCTGGTGTTTTACCTGGGGAACTGGAAAGATTTCAGCAAGTGGTGGATCTGGCTGATCATGTTTGCCGGCTGGGCACCCTGGTTGTGGCGACAGACAACACTGCTCTGGAAAGCCTGGCGGGTGACGCGCGAAGTCCGCGTCTTTGATCATCTGCCTAACGCGCTGCGAAAAATTCTTTCGCGCATCGAACGGCGGGAACTTGCCGGACAGCCAATCCCCTATCGGGACCGCAGCGATGACCGGTACGAACTGCTCACCAAATTTCAAACCATCCTCAAAAAAATGGGATTCACGAATATCGTGATTCTGGTAGACCGGGTCGATGAACCGCATCTGGTCAATGGCTCGGCGGAACGCATGCGGGATCTGCTCTGGCCCATGTTCGATAATAAACTGCTCAAACATCCGGGCATCGCGTTCAAGCTGCTGCTCCCCTCTGATGTGGTCTACTATCTGCAGCGCGAAGAAAAAGAATTCTACGAACGTTCGCGGCTGGATAAGCAGAACCTGGTGACATCACTGGACTGGACCGGTGAGTCATTGTATGACGTCGCCTGCGATCGAGTGCGGGCCTGTGCCATAGAACCCGGCTCCAATCTGTCCATTAAAGATCTGTTCGATGATTCAATCTCGGAACAGGAACTGATCGGTCAGTTTGCCCAACTGCGGGTGCCCCGACATTTATTCAAGTTTCTGTATCGGCTGATTGTGGATCACTGTAATCGTTATACCGTGGATAATCCCAACTGGAAAATCAACCGGGAAACGCAGCAGAAAGTGCTCAGCCTGTTTCAGCGGGACCTGGAAGCCTTTGACCGGGGCATGGGAACAGGTTGAAAATGGTCTGCGCATCCGGTAGCTTTAATGGATAACCAACCCTTTAAACAGCCCACCGGAATCAACTGAATGCAAACCAATCTCAATCGACGTGAAATGCTGGCGGCCGCCGGCGGTCTCCTGGCAGCAGGGATCGCTGCACCTGCAACCGCGACCGCGGGTACGAACCGCACGCGCACCGCTGCAGAACCATTTGGTTATTGTTTCAACACCAGCACCATCCGTGGTCAGAAACTGGGGATCGTCGAGCAGATCGATCTGACGTCCCAGGCCGGCTACGATTCGATTGAACCCTGGCTGCGCGACATCGACGAATATGTAAAAGCCGGCGGCTCGCTGTCAGACCTCAAGAAACGCATCGACGATGCCGGACTGACGGTTGAAAGTGCGATTGGCTTTGCCCAGTGGATTGTCGACGATGACGCTGCACGAAAAGAGGGGCTGGAAGTTGCGAAGCGGGATATGGACACGCTCCGTCAGATTG
Organism: Gimesia maris; assembly: GCF_008298035.1. Classification (NCBI taxonomy): domain Bacteria; kingdom Pseudomonadati; phylum Planctomycetota; class Planctomycetia; order Planctomycetales; family Planctomycetaceae; genus Gimesia; species Gimesia maris. The sequence goes on along the minus strand of NZ_CP042910.1, from coordinate 7,480,336 downwards.
GCGGCATCCGCATTGCGGCCCCTCCGACCGGCGCAACAAAACAGACCGATCTCAATCTGTTCAACGCTGCAAAACGGTATCGCGCGTTGCTGGAACTGGGCGACCAGATGGACGTGATTCCCCAGGTCGAAGTCTGGGGCTTCTCCAGTTCATTGTCGCGACTGGGAGAATCGATGTTCGTCGCCATTGAGAGCGGGCATCCCAAAGCGTGTCTGCTGCCTGACGTTTATCACATCTACAAAGGGGGGTCTGACTTCGCCGGGCTCGGTCTGCTCAGTCGTTCTGCCATCCAGGTCTTTCATGTAAATGACTATCCCGCCAATCCACCACGTGAGACCATCAACGATTCCCACCGCGTCTATCCCGGCGATGGAGTGGCCCCTTTGACTGAGATTTTCCGGATGATTCATCAGGCCGGCTTCCGCGGAACGTTATCGCTGGAACTGTTCAATCGCGATTACTGGCAGCAGGATCCGCTGGAAGTCGCGAAGACAGGACTGCAAAAAACGAAGGCAGCCGTCCTGTCGGCGAAACTCGATCAACCGGTCAAAGCGGACTGATTCGTGAAACGTATTGCCCTCCTGTTTGAGTTCGGCTCTTTGAACGGAGGCGAACATTCGATGCTGGCAGTACTCTCACGGGTGCATGGAAAGTCGTTCGAGTTTACGGCCTTTTGTCCTCCTGAAAGTCTGTTGCAGTCTGCGCTGGAACAGATCGGCATTGAGTGTCATCCCGTTTTGTTTCACGATGCACACGGGCAGCGCCTGTCGCGGGAAGCGATTGGGAATCAACTCATTCCCGTTCTGAAGTCTGGGGCCTTTGATCTGCTGCATGCGAACAGTCTCTCAATGTCGCGACTGACAGGGGCACTCGCCGCCCAGATACCGGTTCCCTGCTCCGGGCATCTGCGGGATATCATCAAACTGAGTCGTGCCGCAATTCACGATCTGAACCAGAATCAGCGGCTGGCGGCGGTGTCAGCAGCAACCCGTGACTTTCATATCAGTCGAGGCCTTGACCCTGACCGGGTCACCGTCTGCTATAACGGCGTCGATATCGAGCGTTTTCAACCACGACCGGCGACTGGTGCTTTGAAACAGGAACTGGGACTCGCTCCAGAGACTCAACTCTGTCTGACCATCGGTCAAATTGGTTTACGCAAAGGCCAGGATGTGCTGGCGAATGCGGCCCGCTTGCTGGCAGAGCAGGGGGATCGGCACACGCATTTTCTACTGGTGGGAGAGCGTCATTCGCAGAAACAGGAGAGCATCGACTTTGACCAGGCACTCGACGCCGCGTTTGAGCTACCTGGTTTAAAAGGTCGGCTGCACCGACTTGGATATCGCGAAGACATCAACTTCCTCATGAACGAAGCCGACCTGCTCGTGCATCCTGCGAAACAGGAACCCCTGGGGCGGGTACTGCTGGAAGCGATTGCCAGTGGCTTGCCGATTGTTGCGACCGAAGTGGGGGGGACACAGGAAATCGTGACGCACGACGTTTCTGCCTTGCTGGTTCCCCCGGGCAATGCTGAGTTACTGGCAGACGCGATGAATCGGATGTTAAATGATCCTGGTCTCAGCCAGTCACTGGCACAGTCAGCGCGGTTGCAGTCTCTGGAACTATTCACGAGCGAACAGGCGGGTGAGCGTTTGAAAGCGTTCTGGGATGGTTTGACTGGTTGAGTCTGAGCGACCGATCTCAGGGGCGATCGTTAGGGTGGAATTCTTCCCAGCGTTTCCAGGCGTAAGCCCATTCCATCCACAGTCGCAGCACGGACCAGAGGATCCGCATTTTGCTGAGTTGATCGGGGGGCAGCTTGCCCTGCGATTCGACAGCATTCTGGGTGGCTGATGCCAGACCCCAGTGACTGGCCAGTTCCCGACAGAGATTGTCGGCTGTCAGATCAATTTCCGCTTCTTCTGAGACAAAGCCGGCAGCGTCCGCCATCACGAACAGTTCAAACAGTTGGCTGCGATAGGGATCCAGCTCCAGTGGTTTGGTTTCTGCTTCTGCTTCGCTGACTAACCTGGCCACTCGCTGGATGATATCATTGGCTAATTCACGGGAGGCAGAAGAGACATTGTTTGCGGAGTCACGAGACATAGGACTGAAAATCACTCTCAAAATAGCAGGATGGATGAAACAGATAACAAAAACACACCCTGATCCAGGGGATCAAGGTGTGTTTAGAGAATATCGAATTTGTCACTGTTCAGCAACTACCACTTAGCTGCGAATCCCCTTGTGGGATTTATGGGAGCAGGAAGATCAGACCGGTTGCTGTAAGTCCTTCAGTAACTGCTGCTTTGGTATTCCAGGGGATTCCATTGATGCGTTTCGGAATATTAGGTTCACCCGGACGATAAAATCCCAGAGGATACATTTTTTTCCTCACGGGGTCGATGCTCATCTGGTAAGGCAATGCGAGTAACTGACCGGTGAACCGGCCGACGGAGACAAATGGCTGTACCAGATCGCGGCGTGAGTAACCATAGCGTTCCAGGTTGGGATCTTCAAAATAGAGTGGGTTATAATTGATGTCAGAAGCTTCCCAGGTATAAATGCTTTCGGTGAAGTTACGACCCGAGTAAGGTTCATGGCTCAATTGGAATTCGCGAGGGCAGGCCAGGATGTGTTCCCCCTGTTCATCGGAAGTTTTACAGGGTTTCCCGTCCGGTCGCGGGCACAGGTTGCGACAGGGCTCGTTTTTGGCAATTTCAGGATCAGGCTCGTAGTTGAAGAACGGGTTGATGCCGGCAATCTTCTTCAACATATGAGGCGTTTCGTCTTCCAGAAAATCTGGAGAATTGGGGTCCAGGCCAGGTACAGGATCGGCCGGTTCATATGTGTTTTGAGTATTGATGTAAGTCGAACCTGCAGTCTGAGTATCCGGGAAGACCGGTACAATCTGCTGTGGCTGACTGACAGGAGCCGGTCCTTTGAATTCCAGATTTTTTGCTGTTGTCGTCGGTCCAGACGGATTCTGTTCCAGGCCGATCGTTTTATAAGATTCTGCTCCGGGTGCAACAGGCGTGCTCACCGGTGTGCTGAAGCTGGTTGCTGCCGGGGCTTTGTTAAGTGCACCGGTGGCAGCCGGTGTTTGCGGCATGTCATCGGGAATCTGGCGGAACTCGGGAACGAATTCCAGTTCATCACTGTTGCGGCTGATTTTACGCTGCTCGCGACGATCTTTGCGTTCCTGTTTTTTCAGTTCGCGTTTGTTCTCTTTCGCCAGCGATTCCCAGCGTTGTTCGGGAGAACGGGTTTTGAGTTCTTCCCAGGTTTGCGCTGTCGAACTGGACTGGGACAGAAACGGATCGGTGGATGTCGCAGGCTCACCAGCAAATGAGTAAGGGCATGATCCCAGCGCGATCGTCACGGTCAACAGCCACCGCAGGCGGCGACTATTCCATGGGCGAATGCTCGGCTGTGTAATTTGGTGCTTCTTGAGTAACTGCAATATCATGCGGATGGTTCTCCCTGACCGTTGCTGCTGAAACCTGAATAAATCGAGCTTCGGTACGCATTTCCGCGATAGACTGGACACCCAGGTAACCCATGCCGGCCCGTAGTCCTCCTACAAGCTGATAGAGCAGATTCTGCAGCGGGCCTTTGTAGGGCACGCGACCTTCTACTCCTTCCGGAACGAGTTTTTTAGCTGTGTCCTTTCCATCTTGATTAATAGAACTTTGACGGTAACGTTCGCTACTGCCTTTAACCATCGCTCCCATTGACCCCATACCACGATAACGCTTGAAACTGCGTCCCTGGTAAAGAATCAATTCGCCCGGACTCTCATCCAGACCTGCGAGCAAACCTCCCAACATCACCGTATGGGCACCCGCTGCCAGTGCCTTGGCAATATCTCCACTGTATCGAATCCCTCCATCGGCGATGACCGGAATTCCCGACCCCTCCAATGCCTTGGCGGCATTGGAAATGGCCGTTAACTGCGGTACACCGACACCGGAAATAATTCGTGTCGTACAGATTGAACCAGGACCAATGCCGACCTTGACGGCATCTGCACCCGCATCTGCCAGGTCACGGGCACCCTGTTCTGTCGCCACATTACCGGCAACGACATCGATGTCCCATTGCTTTTTGATTTCTCTGACGGTCTCGATCACATTGCCTGAATGGCCGTGTGCACTGTCAACAACCAGGAGATCAACCCCTTTTTCAATCAGTAAAGCGGCTCGTTCATAATCGCGTACACCAACGGCAGCTCCCACTCGCAGCCGACCTCGTGAATCTTTAGAGGCCAGAGGGAACTGCATCGTCTTGTCGATGTCTTTAATTGTTATAAGCCCCTTCAGTTGATAATTTTCGTCAACCAGCAGAAGTTTCTCGACCTTATTTTCTAATAATATCCGCTGAGCCGCTTCAAGCGTTGTATCTTCTTTAGCCGTTACAAGCTTGTCTTTCGTCATAACCTCGGAAATAGACTTGTCTGGCGTGTCTAAAAATCGCAGGTCCCTACTCGTTAAAATTCCTACAAGCTTCCCATTTTTCGTGACGGGGACACCGCCGATATTCCTGCGTTTCATGATTTCGGCAGCTTCAGCGACCGTGGCTTCCGGCGGCAGGGTGACAGGATCGACGATAACCCCATGTTCACTCCGCTTGACCACGTCAACGAGCATCGCCTGCTGTTCGGCTGTCATATTCTTGTGAATGATGCCAATGCCCCCCTCCTGGGCCATCCCGATCGCCATGTCACTTTCGGTCACTGTATCCATGGGACTGCTGATGATCGGAACATTCAGAGGGATATTTCTGGTAAGCTGTGTGGCAACACTGACTTCCGATGGCATTATTTCACTGTATGCAGGTTGCAGTAAGACGTCATCAAATGTAATTCCCTGACAGATAATGCGATCTTCCATTGTTCCTCTCCTTAACACGACGCTTGAATATTTTTGCTGTTTATATGTAATTTAATTCAAAGTTATTTTTGATGAACGCATTTTAGGCACTGCCTGGAAGGCAGGCAATTTTTTTACCGTTTTGCCTGTTGTGCGATCTGTTCCTGAAACGAGTTAGCCAGTTCAATCAGTTCGGGAACATTCAGTTCTTCGGCCCGTGTTTTTTCTTTATCAATCCCATGGGATAACAGGATTGCGTCGACGTCCGCTTTGGGTAGCTGTTTGCTGTACATCCCCACGAGGGTACTCCGCATCAGTTTACGGCGATGCTGAAACACTCTGCGGAGAAAGTCCTGAAAGAAGACCCGGTCGACAATCTTCTGTTTGAGTGGCGGATTGGGTGTGAGCTGAACGATGGCCGAATCGACTCCGGGACGCGGCCAGAAGACCGTTGGCCCCAGTTTCTTCAGCAGCTTCACAAAACACTGTGACTGCAACCAGACCGACAGGGCACCGTAATTGGACGAGGTTGGCTTACAGGCCATCTTCAACCCGAGTTCGTACTGAATCGTCACAACCATGCGATTCCAGGGCAGATCGGAGGCCACGATATTCGAGATGATCGGCGTTGCCACATTGTAAGGCAGGTTTGCCACCAGCTTGAGCTGACTGCCCGGATGCGCTTCCAGTTGAGCGGCAATTTCATCGAGCACGATCGGGGACATATGGTTTTTATTTTTTAACGCATCACAGTTCAGCAGCGTGATGTTGTCGTATTTCTGTGTCGCTTCCTGTGCCAGGGTGTGCATGTTGCGGTCGTATTCCACCGTGATCACATGCGCTGCCTGTTGCGCCATGAAGGTGGTCATGCCTCCCGTGCCGGTTCCGACTTCAAGCACAATATCGTTGGGCTGGATATGGCCGTGTTCAACAACGTACTCGATGATATTCAGATCGATCAGAAAGTTCTGGCCCAGATCAGAGCGCGGGTTAAAGCCATGCCGCTCAAAGAGCTGCATTAAATAAGATCGAGTCTGCCTTTCATCTTCTTTCATTGAAACCATCTGATGTTATGGGAATCAGTTTCTGTACATACTTCCCGAGGATGTCCGTTTCGATATTCACGACGCTGCCCACCTGTTTCTGGCCCAGGGTGGTCACTTCCAGCGTATGCGGTATCAAAGCGATACTGAAGGCTGCCGGCTGGCATTCCACAACTGTCAGGCTGATCCCGTCAATCGTGACCGAACCTTTCGCAACCATCTGCAGTGCTAATGCTTCCGGTATATTGAACCACATCGTGATCCACTCCCCATCCCTGTCGATCGATTTGATCGTACCGACGCCATCCACGTGGCCCTGGACAAAATGCCCGCCGAGTCTGCCGTTGGCTGCCAGGGGACGCTCCAGGTTGACTTCATCGCCCGGTGCCAGCAAACCCAGGTTGGTTTTGGCAAGGGTTTCCGCGCCCGCCTGAAATTTCAGGAAGCCGACTGCGATTTCAACGACCGTCAGGCAGCATCCGTTGATGGCCACACTGTCTCCCATGTGGGCATCATTCGTTATCCATTCCGGAATCGCAAGCGTTAAATCGATGGCGGAGCCGTCCTTCTCCAGAAGATGAACGGTACCTCGACCCTCGACCAGTCCCGTAAACATCGGCGACAGTACCTTCAAGGTTCGATTAAAGGGGGAGTTAAACGTGCCAGTTTCTCAAATTTGTTTCGATTTGTATAGTCGTCCAGAGACAACTTCTTCCCAAAAAGCACGAATTGGAGACGAAAACGCGAAATAACAGAACAGAACCGGGATGGCCAGCTCCTGAACCAGAAACACCAGCGCCATCGAAAAGACCAGTTGCAGCACATGGCGACGGCTGCGCTGACCTCTGAACAGTTGATTAAAAACATGCGAATAACGAATCCGCGAGACCATCAACGCCGCGACCGCCAGTGTGATCCAGGGGAGCGACCAGGCGACCGCGGGGATCAACCAGTCGGCAATCGACTTGGCCAGGGTATCGTGTTCCGTCTCCGCCAGTTTGTAGATTCCCCGCATCGCGATGAGAAAGGAAGCCACAACTCCTGCAGCGGCTGGTGAAGGAAGACCGCTGAACCCTTCATGCGTATCTTCCTCTTCTGTTTCCACATTGAATCGCGCCAGCCTCAGGATCGTACAGACGGCAAACAGCAGCGCAATGACCCATAACAGCCGGGGATGATAATCCGTGCGAAACTGGACCATCTGCAGCATCAGAAATGCCGGCGCCACTCCGAAACTGATGGCATCACACAGGCTGTCGAGCTGGGCACCAAATTCACTGGTCTGGTTGGCCCAGCGGGCGGCGCTCCCATCCAGCGCATCAAACAGCATCGCCACGAAAATCAAAACCGCGGCGATAAACAGGTGCTGATTTTCAAATGAATTATACAGGCCCGGTGAAGTTCCCAGCATGCGGGTCAGGCCACCACCATTGGCTGCCTGTCCCAGATATTCCGGACCGACCTTCGCCGCATAGGTAATCGCACCAAATCCGCAGGCCGCATTTCCCAGTGTCAGCAGCGTCGGGAGCACGGCGATCAGTTTACGCTTCTTTGTCATCATTGGATGCCTTCCCCATTGGTGTCACACTCTCTGCAGCATCCGTGTACTTTGCCAGAATCGTCGATCCTGCCAGCAGCTTATCACCTGGTTTGGTGAGGATTTCCAGGCCTGGTTCCCTGGGAAACACGATTACCGTCCTTGAGCCCAGTTTAATCATGCCAAACTGCTGGCCCTTTTCTAATTCATCGCCTGGTTTGATGCGGCAGACAATGCGGCGGGCAATCGCGCCGGTAATCTGCTGCACCAGCATCGGCCGGTTCGTGGGTGCCGGCATCTGCAGGTAAACTTCCAGACGCTCATTCTCGCGCGTGGATTCCGGTCGCAGTGCGTTCAGACATTTACCCGGTTTATAAGCGAGTTTGATAATTCTGCCGGCGACCGGCATGCGGTTGATGTGCACATTGAAGATCGACAGGAAAATGCCGATCTCAATCGCCGGGCCGCCTATGAATTCATGATGTTCGATTTCTTCGATCGTATCAAACGTGCCATCGGCGGGAGAAACGATGACGCCTTCGCCCGCCGGAATCGTGCGATTCGGATTGCGAAAGAACCAGACAATTTCCAGACCGAACAGAAGCAGAGTGAACGCCAGCAGCCAGCCGAAAATCGCGACCAGACCCGATGCCTGAAAGGACAGCAGCAGTCCTGCCGTCAACGCTGCACCGCCGAAGAACAGGGTGGAGAGCACGATCAGTTCTGCCAGTCCTTCCCGCGCAAACGGGAGCCGACTGCGATAGGCAAACGGATCGTCAGCTGCTTCCCAGTAATACCCCCCCTGATTTTCATGGTACTTCAGATCGCGCGGATCGAGTACTTCATGCGGGCAGGGATTGAAATCCCCCTTGCGACTGCTCTGCATCTTCTGCACGTAGCCGCGCCGAAATGTCTTCAGCCAGAACCGCCGCCAGCGTCCCCAGAGCATCTCCAGATTGATAATGATCCCGCCGCCCGGCTGAATCGTGGTCAACTGGGGGTCCATGGCTTCCACGTTCAGGAGGGGATAGGACGTGCCAGAAGTCTCTGGGTGATTGTGTTGTGAAGTTGAACTCATCGGAAAACGGTTTCGAACAAGACAGATGGTAAAGGCGTTTTAAATGAAGGTGGCAGACTGCATTTCAGCCTGAGACCGGAACAGGACAGTCTAACAAGTCTCAGAGTGCCTGACGAGATTCGGGATTCCACCCTGCAGTGAATTATCTGTAATCCTCGATCCCAAATCCCCGAATCGAAAAAAACAGTCCATTCTGACAGCATTATCGCGGGATGGTGTTCAGTCGGAAAGCCATTCCATTCAAGGGTTTTCGTCATTCAGAGAGCCTTCCTGACCTGTGCGCGAACTCTCTGGACCTTGCAGCAGCGTAACCGCCCGGGTGCCTGAAAGATTCATACAATCTAAACCCAGTCATTTGAGCTGACACCCTGTTTCTGCTAAAAAGATGCTTCTCTGAGAGTCTTTGTATCGAACAATGTTGATGTGTCACACAATCAGCTGCTCGAGTTCATTTCATAGAAGTAATTGAGGAAACACAAACGATGAGTATTGCCATTAGTTCCGTTCATGCCCGTGAAATTCTAGACAGCCGCGGGAACCCCACTGTGGAAGTGGATATTGAACTGGAAGACGGAACTGTCGGACGCGCCGCTGTACCCAGTGGTGCCAGCACGGGGATGCATGAAGCCTGTGAACTGCGTGATGCAGACAAAAAAGATCGCTTTCTGGGCAAAGGGGTTCAGCAGGCTGTCGAAAATGTGAATACAGAAATCGCGGACGTTCTGGTCGATCTGGATGTCTGTGATCAATTACTGATTGACCGGGTCATGCTGGATCTGGATGGAACCGAAAACAAATCGCGCCTGGGTGCCAATGCGATCCTGGCCTGCTCGCTGGCAGCTGCCCATGCAGCAGCTCACGCTTCTGATCTGCCTCTGTTCCGTTACCTGGGGGGCGTCGGTGCCAACCGTCTGCCCGCTCCGATGATGAACATCATCAACGGTGGTGAGCACGCCAGCAACGGCATCGACCTGCAGGAATTCATGGTCATGCCTCTGGGCTTCGACAACTTCAGTGATTCTCTGCGTTGCGGTACCGAAATCTTCCATTCGCTGAAGAAAGTACTTTCTTCCAAAGGTTTGAGCACTGCCGTTGGTGACGAAGGGGGTTTTGCTCCCGATCTGCCCAACAGTGAAGACGCCATCGATGTGATTCTGACGGCGATTGAAAACGCAGGCTACAAAGCCGGCGATCAGGTGAAAATTGCATTGGATGCCGCTTCGACTGAGTTCTATAACTCGGAAACCGGTATCTACACCGTCGAAGGACGCGAGTTCGATTCCGCCGGCATGGTCGACTTCCTGGCTGCCTGGGTTGATAAATATCCCATCTGCTCCATTGAAGATGGTCTGGCAGAAGATGACTGGGAAGGCTGGAAACTGCTGACCGACCGCGTCGGTGATAAAGTGCAGCTGGTGGGTGACGACCTGTTTGTAACCAATCCCAAACGTCTGCAGCGTGGGATCGATGAAGGTATTGCCAACAGCATCCTGGTGAAAGTGAACCAGATTGGTACGCTTTCTGAAACCATCGAAGCCGTTCAACTGGCTGGCCGCAACGGTTACACCGCCGTCATGAGCCATCGTTCCGGTGAAACCGAAGATACCACCATCGCTGACCTGGCTGTCGCGTTGTGCACCGGTCAGATCAAAACCGGTTCCGCCAGTCGAACTGACCGGATCTGCAAATACAATCAGCTGCTCCGGATCGAAGAAATCCTCGGTACCGAAGCTACCTTCGGTGGCACAATTTCCTGATCGCTGCTTCAAGGTCGAATGAAAATCACTCCTCTCTGATTCAGTTCAGAGGGGAGTTTTTTTACGTCCGTATTCTTGAACCCGATTAACCAGTCGTCAGATTGGTAACAGGCTGGATAACCCGTACTGTTTCACAGCGTATGAAGAAGGCTGCCTGTCGTGGTCGATTTTGATTAAAGAGAATACTGGTGTCGTTTCCCGCTGTTTTCCACCTGTTCAAATCGGGCGTGTTTATTGTGTCAGTCAGTCAGAATCAGAATGAAGAATCCCGCATCGGCTGGATGATTTCGCTCACATTCTGGATCCTGTTATTTATTGCCGCCAGCCTGTTTGCGGCGGTAGTGCTGGCGCCCCGTTACCTGTCCTATCTGAATTTGCGTAATGAGTATCTGACCAACCAGGTTCAGCTGGTTTCGCTGGAAAATCAGGTGGAATACCTGAAAGAGATTGCCCATTCCCTGGAGAACGATCCGGAGTTCCGTTCCGAAGTCGCCCGCGTTGACTTTGATGCCACCAGTCCCGGGGAAGAACGCATTGCCGTCGAGCCGGACCATGCTTTGGATGTTCCCCAGTGGAATCCAAATCAGAAAGCTTCTGTCACCAGTCGTGCCTGGTATATTCCCATGCTGGGGGTGCTCAGCGAAAATCAGAATGTGCGGTCTTCTATCCTGTTGACGGCGGCGGTGATCATCGTATTAGCGTTTACATTTCTGCATGAGTCCCAGACGCCTCAACTGGAAACGGTCACCAGATCAACGCGAAATCTGTTCGCCGTGCTGCTTTCACGTTATCGAGTCAGTGAAGAAGACCCGGAATCAGAGTGCTGATCGTATCGGTTTTAACCATTGGTGCGGGTTGTGTTGCTCCGTTCGATTGTGCCAGGTAGTCTTTTATTTGTGGTCCTGAGTATTCTGCTCAACAACCTTGTTCTTCGGGTTGTGTCTGCAATAGCTGCCTGCAGTTGGGAATCTCACTCAAAGCTTCAGCTCGAAAACAAAATCATTCTGGCTGATGTAAGCTTCCAGACGATCTGATTAATAGTCACATTAGAGCCTGTGTTCAGGGCAGGTTTGAGGCAGCGTCTTCAGGTTCCTCGAGCTCAAAACTGTTCAAGACAAGACGCGACTGTGAAATGGGACCTGCTTAGGAAGATTCATCAAAGAGGATAGCGCGGTATGAGCAAGGAGTTGAATAGTACGATCTCAATGGTGAGAGAGTTGAGATTAAGAAGCTGGGCACGAACACATTATGTCACAGCTGATCAGCGAAAAGAAACTTGGAATCCTGTCGTATTAGATGAAATGAACATAAAGGATCAGGAAATGTCCGAATCAGAAGAGAACAGCGTGAACGTCCGTGTTTCGTCGATGTTCGTACCCCTGGCTCCCGCTGTCAGCAGACGCCTGGATGAAGCACACGTGGAAGCATCCGCGCCGCATATCATCAAAATGCATGATGTGGCCGCCCGTCGTCGTGATCATCTGGTTGAAGATCTGATGGCTGAATAATTTAATCATCAGTCATACCAGGCTTGGTATGACCTGTTACTTTCTGGGGCCGACATAGTCGCTCACAAAGGCATCCAGAAGTAATACATCCAGGCGGTCCATCTGCTCTGACTGTTCATCGCCAGTCTGCAGAGGCGGTTCAGAGTCAGCCGCAGCGGTGATGCGAATTCGTTTCGGCTCGATCCCTTTCTGTATCAGATACAGCATCACGGCCCGTCCCCGCTGGTAGGTCAGAATCAGCTTGTCGTGAATCGGTGAGTCGGCTGGCAGCGGTTTGACAGATGTGTGGGACCGGAGTTCGATTTTGTTTGGTTTCCCGGCCAGTTCTGGAATCATCAGGTCCAGTTTTTCCCGGCGTCTGGCATCCAGGTCGATATCGGTCTGGTTGTAATACAGGGTTCGCCCCACTGGTACGGGCACCCCTTCGCGCGTCCGGTAGACCCGCACGTCCTTGCCTTCCAGGGAACGAGTTTTGATCCCCCCGCGACCACGGTCGGGGCTGTCTGTGTAGGCACCCAGCATGCTCATCTGGTCGACCAGCGAGTTCATGGGGAAATATTTTCCCGGCGGCGAGATCGGACCGGTCCGATACCCCGTGTATGACTGAATGGATTCCAGGATCGCCCGGTATTTTTCATCATTCACGATTTCACTCAAAGAAACCAGCATGATGAAGAAGGTGAGAAGCAGTGACATCATGTCACCATAGGTCACCACCCACTCCGGGACTCCTGGTGGGGCGTCGTCTTCCATGACAAGCTGCTCCTGGAGCGTTTTATAAAGTAGGTTAACAATCGGCAGATTCTGCCGCTCGGTTTTGAACAACAGGTTCTCCTGTTTACAGAATCGACAGAGAAGCCGGCGAAACTTACCCGGTTTTTCCCAAACCAGTTGACTTCAACCGGTTTTTTAACCCTGTTGAGAGTAAAGCCGGGACGACTGACTATCATTGTCACAGGCACAAAAAGTGCCTGAGTTCATTGACGAATACAATAAATATCTACAACATTAGGGTTTAAGCAGGAACGAGCAAGTCAGCGCAATCATGTCAGACGAAGTTCTGAGCTTCGGGTCAAAGAAAAGGAAGTGGTCAAAGGATGTCGAGCCCCCTCATCGTGCAGCAGTCCGAGTTTATCGCGTTATGTGATCAAATCCGGGACGCGGGCATCGTTGCATTCGATACCGAATTTGTGTCAGAGTTCACGTATCGGCCGGAACTCTCGCTGCTGCAGTTTGCCGTCAATGGCCAGGCTGTCGCCGTCGATCCTTATGAAATGGATGATTTATCCCCCTGGTGGGATATCATGACGGATGATGACACGGTCATTGTCGTACATGGCGGTCGTGAAGAAGTTCGTTTCTGTCGACATTTTTCCGGGAAGAAGCCCCGGAAACTGGTCGATTTGCAGATCGCCGAAGGCCTGCGTTCGCGGAGTTTTCCCATTTCGTATACCGCACTGGTCGCACGTGTGCTGAATGAAAAAGCGGGGAGTAAAGAAACTCGTACCGACTGGCGTCGCCGACCACTGACCCAGCAGCAGATCAAATATGCACTCGATGATGTCAAGTTCGTGCTCAAGATCTGGAAAATACAGGAAAAGGAGTTGATCGACCTGGGAAGACTCGACTGGGCCGAAGCCGAGTTTCAACGGATGATTGATGAAGTGGATTCCGAATTTCATCGGGAAAACTGGCGACGTGTATCCGGATTGCATAAATTGAAACCGCGCGAGCTGGCGATTGTACGTGAGCTGTTTGACTGGCGCGATGAGGTGGCTCAGGAAAAGAATCAGCCGGCACGCAGAATCCTCCGTGATGATCTATTAATTGAACTTGCCCGCCGCAAACCAGCCACGCCTCAGGACCTGACGGCGACCCGGGATCTGAACCGTAAGAATATGTTCAAGCTGGCGCCCGAAGTCGTGCAGCGAATCGCGAAAGCACAACAGACACCCAACGATCAGCTGCCGCAGTTGATGGAAAATCCGAATACCCAACAAAACCAGGACGAACAGGTCATCGGTAAGCTGTTGGGAATTGCACTGGCGAATCGTTGTGCCGAGATGAATGTCTCACAAACGCTCGTGGGGACTTCAGCCGATTTGAGACACCTCGTTCGATACCATGTCTACAAAGAAATTTCTGACGAACGACCACGACTGATGGCAGGCTGGCGCGCAGAGGTCTGTGGCGATCTGTTAACGGATGTCCTTGATGGGAAAATTTCAATGCGGGTGGCTGATCCGGAATCCGATCATCCCCTGCATTTCGAACGACTCAGCTGAAAGCAAAAAATGCTCTCGGTGCAAGACAGGGAGGTTTTCGATGAAGTCTGTTGCAGGGTTGGCAGTATTACTGGTTTGGGCAGCAGTGTGTACGGCGGCAGAGCCGGCTCCTGAGGAAGACTATGAACTCATCTCCGGGATCTGGGTTCGCAATGATCACGACGCCAAAGGATCGCCGCTGCGTGTCGAACAGGAGTTGACCCGCGATCTCTCAAAAGTCTCCGTTTACGACAGACTGGGACGACGCGTGCATCACCATCAGGCAAAGTACCGTCTGCAGCGCATGGACGATGCCAGTCTCTTTATCTATTACGATCTGGAAGTTCTGGAAGGCCCGAACAAAGGCAGGAAATCACCGGCACCGCAGTCTTTTATTTATCGCGTCAAGGACGACCGGTTTATCCAGGTCGAAGGCATCCTCGATGGTGACAAATTATCCCCAAAGTTGATGATCTGGTGGAAGAACAAGCCAGTCAATCCGCCGCGCGAAAGCTGAGGGAGTAACAAATCGTTACTCTAAACCTGCGATGATTTTGCCGGCCAGCGTTTTTCGGTCTTCCGGCTTTGATGCGGTCATCAGGGATTCATAATCCTTTTGGACAGCGGATGCTTTCTCAGGTGCCTGCTTCTGCAGTTCTTCAAAGTCGGCACGCAGCACATCCAGCCCGCTTCCGCCTTCGCCGGTATCAACGACGACCTGCAGATTCGATTTGAAGGAAGCAATGATGGCTGCGGATGAGGGAACCTCTGGTTCTGCCTCGCCGGAACAGCCTGTCATCACAGGGAACATCAGCGCCAGACCCGTCAGGAGCGCAAAGAGCAATTTCATGTATCTTGCTTTCAATTATCAGGTAAGGGATCAGCCTTGTGTGGCAAAACAGCATGAGAGTCGAAACTCCCATGCTGCTCGTTGAATCTTAAATCACTTTCAGGCAGTGCGATTAAAACTCGCCCAGAACGTTTCCGTCCTGAATCGCACCTAGATTCTGCCAGGTTGTGTTATCAATGTTGGCACTGATGAACCGGGTGGCACCATCGCCCATCAGGACATGCACACCACCGACGTGACGACTGCGGGCAGGGAACAGGCCAGGGGCGTCATTCGTTCCACAACTGGAACAGGTCACACAGTTCGGATATTCAGAGTTCGGGTTGAGCAGTGTGTTGAAAACAGTCAGACCGCCGTTACCGTAAACCCAGTTGGAACCGGTATCGCCTCGAGGTGCGGGTGATGCGGGAGGCGAATTCTTTTTCGCCAGGCAGGAGGCACCCCAGTTTTTGACATCGTTGTAACTTGGGAAGGAACTGGCAGTGCTTCCTCTTGAACCACCGCGGATGGTATCACCTTCACCGATCAGGGAAGCATCGTTGTTACCGTCACCCTTCATCAGTTCGCCGGCTGCAATGATATTGGAACTGCCGTCCGTGAGATCACGGATGCGAATCGCTTTACGGTAGTTAAACATCCCCACCTGGTGCTGCAGGTTTGTGGGGCTCGTATTGGTTGAGGGAGCAAAGCCAAACCAGAAGATCGAGGGACCGGCACAGACGGCATAGTTGTTGCCTGGACCTAATCCATATCCGCCACCATTTTGAATGCTACTCAGATCAGAAGGACACAGAAAAGCAGGAATGACAGCACGTTTGACTGTATCATTGGGCGCCTGGTTAGGGGCCAGTGAGAAGTTGAACTGGTTGTAAACGTTTGCCTGGTCCAGGAAGGGGAGCAGCATGGTCTGGGCTGAGAACGAGAAGTACGAATAGTTTCCATATCCGTAAGTAGAGTCGTTCTGTTTTTCAAAGTTTGCACGTGGGAAAATACCATGGGTTTCATGATAGTTGTGCATCGCCAGCCCGAGCTGTTTCAGGTTGTTTTTACACGCACTGCGACGGGCAGCTTCACGGGCCTGCTGGACAGCAGGTAATAACAGGGCGATTAAAATTGCGATAATGGCAATCACAACCAGCAGTTCAATCAGGGTAAAACCCCGACGGCGACGAGACGTAATCTGAGGGTTCATGACAGGCTCTCTCCAGTTTGCAGGATAACTTGCAGGAAAATTTCGGGTCTTGTGAGCGGTCAAAACCCGGCAGGAAAAGTTAATAAAATAGGTTAATAAGTTCAGGGGGGATCCAGGTAGGAATCAGTTATACTGTTGCTCAACAAGTAATCTTAGCATCCGCATAGACCTGAGAACAGCAGTCAATTTCGAAATATGCTGACCCGCATGGGGAACAGATTCTAGCAATTTCCGGGATTGCGAGAAATGAAATAATTAGGGTAGTTTATTAATGAGGGTCTCTGCCTCTTTCAGGCACCGTTCAAACTTTTGCTGTTCTCTGCTTTTCTCGACTCGTGCATTATCCAGCATGGGATACAGGTAGTCACGCGTGGCCCAGAGCAATAGTTGTTGCACCGGGAAATCTGAACAGGCAGTGGCTTCCAGTTTTTTGATGACGGGATCGATTCTGGTGTGGACACTCTGCTTAAACGCCTCCCATTCCGCATTACTGGCTTTCTGTTGCTTAAGTGCCAGAAACTCCTGATGAACGGCTTTCACCTTTTTGTATTCCAGATTTCGTCCTGCATTCACCAGCAGCACATAAGCAGTAACCAGGGCCAGCACTGACAGCACAATCCCGAACGGAAATCGTTTCTTGCGGGCAGGGAGGGGAGATTCGGTATTCATAATCTGAACCGCGAAAAAAACTTAAGGGAGTGGGCTTCTTATGACATCCAGTCAAGGCAGTCCCGAACAGCGGAAGCTCGTATTAACCTTACTTTTTATTGATCAGTCGTTGCGCTTCCTGCAGGCAATTTTCAAATTTTTCCTGATCTCGGGCTGATTCCGGCCCTGGATTATCCAGCATCTTGGGGAGATAATCCCGCCCGGCCCAGAGCAGTTGCTGCAAAGCAGGATAGTCTGAACCGGCAGTGCTTTCCAGATCTTTGATGACCGGATCCAGTTCGGTATTGGCTTTCTTTTTCAGGGCAGCGTATTCAGCGGGTCCTGCCTGCTTTGACTGTAAGGCCTTGTATTCCTGGTAGAAGGCCTGGAACTTGGCGAATTCCTCTTTTCCACTGGGGGAGAACAGATCACCCAGAGGGACAAAATACAGTATCGCCACTAAAGCAATGACGCCCCCCACTCCGCCTAAAATTTTAGGATCCATCAATGGTCCCAGCGCTTCCAGGGGATTGGAACGCTGCACTTGAATTTTCGGTTTTGCCCGCGCCACGGGTGGAACTGCAGCGGCTACAGGAGCTGCAGGCATTGGTGCCAACGCCGCAGCAGGAGCGGCAGCAACAGGTGCACCCGTTGTATTTGATTCGGTCTCAGTAGCCGCAGTATCTGCTTTTACTTCTGGTTCTGCTTGTTTCGGGTTCGGCTTTTTGAGCTGCAAGGCTTCGATCTGCCAGGCTTCAAACCACTCCCCTTTGCGGCCCAGCTTCAGCAGGTCTGTCGGTTCGACTCGATCCTGTTCGGCCCACATCTTGATCTTGTGCGCTTCAATCGGGCCGTAACCCATGCCACCCAGTTTGCAGTACCACTTTTGTTTGGAACGGACCTTCAGAATCGGTGGTGGAGGAGGCTCTGCCGGTTTCTCTGCTTCAACCACATTTTCTTCGGTTGTCGCAGTCTGTTCTGAAGCAGATTCACCCGACGTCGGAACCAGCTCTTCGACCGAATCCTCTTCCGAATCGATGACGTCCAGATCACTGCCGGAAGAACTCAAAAACACAACAGTACGCGCGGGCACCCACTCCGGCTCTGCTGAAGATTTTACTTCATCATTGGGCGCCAGCTCACCATCAAACAGCATCTTCATCAGGTCGTCAGCCGACATCGGCCCCAGTTCATGATTCAGTACGCGACAGTACCATTGAATCTTCTGGTACTTGCTCCGCACGGCTTCCAGCGTAGCAAACCGGGGGAGCTGAGATTCCAGTTCGCTCGAGAGTTTGTCTTCTTCTTCGACAATGGAAAAACCATCCAGGTTAGGCATGTCGGGTTCTGACTCGATTCCAAATGAGGAATCCACAATGGAAAAATCATCCAGCGATGGCAGTTCACCACTGGAAGAGGAATCGAACAGGCCTCCCATGTCCTCGGCAGCAAACCAGTTTCCGGATTCACCACTGCGGATTTCCATTTGAGGAGTCAATTCGCCCTGTTGTGCCATGGCAAATAATTCTTCAAATGAAATGGGACCTTCGGTTTCAGTTGAACGCTTAAAGTACCAGCTGTCGCGTGCCATTTTAATTTAACAATCTTCGTCCGCTTGAAATGAGAGGGTGTATTCAAATACAGGTAGGGATACGCGTTGACGGACGCGCCCTGCCTCTTATTTTAGCGGTCAGGGTAGGGCGCTTATCTATCGTTTTCCACCGTATTTTTCTAAAAACCGGCAAATACCAGCCAGAACCATGCGGATTGGTCTATTCAGACCGGGAAGCACCCTGATTCACCGGCCCTGGATTGCAGATTGCGTGCAAATGTCGTCTTCCGAGGCAACGAACGATCATATCGGCCCCCGTGAGATCAACGTTGAACCAGGCCTACGATTTCATTTCAGCCGCGTTTCGTTTCCAGGAAAGTGCGGACATGAAGAACAGAAACAGGACACAGAAACAACAGACGCCTGCAAACCAGTCACCGAACCGGGTGTAAAGACTGCTGCGATGATCCAAGGGAACCGAATCGACGATCACGGCATTCAATGATTTGTTCCAGCGTCCTGTTTTCGGATTCACCAGTGTGGTCCGTTTCTGGTTATCCCAGTCGAGGAATAAATCCGGCTCGCGAATCATGCCGTCACCATCGATGACTGCCGAGATCCCCGTGTTCACGGCGCGGACCATGGGAGTCCGGTTCTCCACACAACGGAACGCAGATGTAATCAGGTGCTGATCCAGTTCGCTTGAACCATGAAACCACCCATCGTTGGTCAGATTGACCAGGCAGTCGATGGGTCTGGCTGTTGCATCCGGAGTAGCCCCTGGTTTCAGCATGAAGCGAACCAGGTGCGGCACCGTATCCTCAAAACAGATCAGCGGTGCGAAGTTCCAGTCCTTGTATGCAAAGTTGGCAGCATGTTTGCCTGGTTCGATTCCAAACGAGGCACCATAGGGCGAGAAGATCTGCAGGAAAGGGAGTGTTTCTTTCAGAGGCATGTATTCACCAAACGGCACACGGTGAATTTTATTATAACGACCGTGGATGCCATAATCAGGTCGGACAAAAACCGCAGAGTTGTATTGCTCTATTTTTTCATCACCGGCGGCGATGACATCCATCCCGATCACCAGTGCCGCATTCGCTTCCTGGCTCATGTTTGCCAGGACCTTGCGAACCGAGGGATCTTTCCATTTCTCAAGTGGAACTTCCGGCGCGACCTCACCCAGTTCTTCAGCCGTTTTCCCATTGCTCTCCAGCAACGGCCAGCGGAACATTGTTTCCGGCCAGACAACCAGGTCTGGCTGATCACGAACGGCGGCGCCCATCAACTCGATATGTTTCAGGTAGATGGCACGCCATTCGTTCGGGTTATGTTTAACGGTAGATGGAAAATTCGCCTGAATTAAAGCGGTTCGCGGCCCATCCTGAAATTCGGCCTGCGAACGTCGGACATAACCATAGCCGAGGACCGCAAAGAACAGGCCCAGGCATAAGGCTGTCTGCAGGATCTGCTTTCCGCCGATCTCATTCAGTTTCTGATCTTCTTCCGTCAGCTTCATCGGAAACAGTTTCAGGCGGATCAGCAGTGAATTGGGTAACAGGCAGGCAAAGCAGGCAGCCATCATGACCACGATAAAGCTGACGCCATAAGCGCCGGTGAGATCACTGATCTGAATCATTTCGATCCAGCGATATTGTGTGTGGCCGATATAGTACCAGGAGAACCCCGTCAGCAGATAAGCCCGGATGTATTCCAGTCCGACCCACACAACCGGCGCTGCGGCAGGCAGGGGAATGCGAAACTGATGGACGGCGATGCGCGACAGCATGACAAACAATGGGAAGTAACACGCCACATAAATCGCCAGCGCGATCCAGGCGACATACATCGTCGGGTGACCCAGTCGCATCCATTGAAAGGCTGCGACGGTAAACAGCAGACCGCCGGAATAAATGGCCGTGTACATCAAACGCGTTCTTCTCGGAATGCGCACCAGCAGCAGCAACGGGATCAGACAGACCCAGCCCAGCGGACCAAAGTCGACCGGAGTGAAACTGGCCCACATCAGAACGGCTGACAGGAATGAAACAAAAAACGCGCCCCGCGCCGGAGCCGGAGAAGTTCGCGCGGTGTTGATGATATTTTGTACGTCCTCACCCAGGGGCTGATTGTTTTGCTCTTTCGGTTGTGAGGGGAGTGGCTCAGACACAGGATGCGGTTCCAGCACAGGTTCATCAGAGGAAGATTGTTCGAAGGTTGAAGTCGTTAAACTCATGATTTCCATCCTTGGAATTCGGTGACTGCCAACGGGAGATTTCGAAATCCCCCGGCCAGGGAAACATCCTGTTCCCGCGAAACCGTTCCGGTTTTTTTAGTTCATACTACGTGACTTACTACGTTTATTTCCTGATCCTGATGGGAGGCAATGACGTTAAATACCCAACGGATCGGTCTGATTGGCGTGGTTTTTAATGAAATCAGCGATTTAAGAGTAGAGCAATCAGGGCGGAAAGTCTCGCTGCTACCATAAAAAGACGTCAACTTTCAATCCTGCCTGATAATGTTGATTTCCCGTGGGGAACAACGCCACCGCATTGGCTTTCACAGTGGAGTTTAAATCAGCAGAACCCATTGTTATCAAAGGGGATACAGTAGATTCTCCGGCTTCCCATTCCAGTCGCGCCGGCTGATAGGTGGGCCGGTTGCCGCTGGTGTGATAGTCGTTCTTGAGTCGCGCCTGCTGCACTTGAGGTCTGGGTGAAGGGAATCCCATAAATTGACGGATCGCGGTTCGGACGAATAATTCGAAGCAAACCATGCTGCTGACAGGGTTTCCGGGCAATCCAAAGATGTAACAGGGATCTCCGTCGGACCGTTCCAGAATACCAAACCAGAGTGGTTTTCCTGGTTTCAGGTTCACCATATGAAATACCTGTTTCACTCCCGCCTGCTCCAGTTCGGATGGAACCAGGTCCCGTTCGCCCGCGGAAACTCCTCCGGACAGTAGCAGAAAATCACTTTTCAAGCCTTCCTGTATTTTAGAACGCAGATGGTTCCGTTCATCGCGGGCAATGCCCAGTGGCTGCGGTTTTGCATCCGTCTGCAGTATCTGTGCGTGCAACATGACCTCATTGGAATTGCGGATCTGTCCCGGCTCTGGACTCTCTTCAGGAGCCACCAGTTCATCTCCTGTCGCCAGGATCGCGACTGTGGGGGCACGTCTTACCTTCACTGTCGGACTACCGGTCTCCGCCAGCGCACCGATCTCCTGCGGTCGCAGTAAAGTGCCAGCGGCAAGGACAGGCGCACCCGCTTCGAGTACCGACGATTGGGGGAGCATGTTTTTGCCCGGCGAAACCGGTCCCGTGTCGATCTTCACTGAGCGGGCTGCATCATCAATCTGGCAATGCTCAATCTGCACAACGGCATCTGCGCCTTCGGGCAGAGGCGCGCCCGTCATGATCTGCGATGTCTGACCCGACTGCAGCGAAATGGTGGGAACCGAACCGGCGTAAATGATTTCCTGGATCTGCAGAGTGGCTTTCCCATTCTGACAATCACTGCTTTTCACGGCAAATCCGTCCATCAGCGCTTTATCAAACGGCGGGATGTTCAGATCGCTGACCGTGCCCTCCGCCAGTACACAATGCCAGGCTTCGAATAATGTACGCTGTTCGGGAGACGCCGGTTTCACGGTTTCCAGAATCAGTTGAAATGCTTCTTGAACTGACAGCATGCGGGGGTGTTCCCTCTCCTGTTTTAAGTGGTACTGAGTTGTTCTGCCGGTAGCTGCAGGAAGTTTTTCAGTAAGGTCAGCCCTTCCAGAGTCAAAAAGCTTTCGGGATGAAACTGGACGCCATGTACTGAAAAATCGCGATGCCTCAGCCCCATGACCTCTTTGGGATGACCTTCTTCCTCCACCCAGGCACAGATTTCCAGTTCCTCCGGACAGGATTCTTCCGGAACAATCAGACTGTGGTAGCGGGTTGCCTGGAAGGGAGAGGGAAGATTCTGAAAAACCCCCGTTCCATTGTGGTGGACCAGAGAGACTTTTCCATGCATCAGACGCGGAGCGCGAACCACCTGGGCTCCGAAGACCTCCGCAATACACTGGTGCCCCAGGCAGACACCCAGAATCGGGATCTTACCTGCGAAATACTTAATGACCTCTTTGGAAAGCCCGGCTTCGCCCGGTGTGCAGGGACCCGGGGAAATGATGATTTTTTCCGGAGCAGCCGCTTCGATTTCGGCGATTGTGGTCTGATCGTTCCGTGCCACCTCCATCTTCAGGCTGGGATCGATTTCGCCGAACCGTTGTACCAGATTATAGGTAAATGAATCGTAGTTATCGAGAACGAATATCACGTTACACCTTATTAGTAAAGTATTTACAGTATCGTCGCAGCCGTGCCCCGCTTCATCGGGGTGAACTGGGTTTTCTGTCGGAAACAGGATTCAGAGAACTCCCCGGCGGTAAATCGGCTCGACTCGCACTTATCATAATCAACTGTCTGGGGAAAAGCGAATTGAGTCCGAGGTTTCATCTGAGCCTGCAGTTAGGGCATCTCTGTCGTTAATGTAGACAAGCGGGTAACTGCTTTGTTCTTAAGAATTTTGATGTTGACGAAAAATGGCGAAAATTGTTATGACCCCACTCCTTATGTGATCAAATTAACTCAGATCGTGGTTTTATGTATATTGTTTCTGGCTGTGTTCATGCGTAGTCAGAAGGGGATTCTTTGGGGGTTAACGTTGAACTCCATACCGAAATTGAAATGGCTGCGGAATTATTCCGTCACGCGACGCCAGCTCTTTTGGATGGTGGTATTTTTGCCAATTTTTTGCGCGATCTACTACCTGGCTTTCTGGCTGCGCTTCGAAGGCTCACTCAACACCGACGGTGTGCTGGGCGAAAATGGATTTCGCATGTTTCGTTCCACGGTCCTGTGGGCGGTCGGGTTGAAAACTTTTACCTTCTGGAGCACGGGCGTTTATAAAATCCGCAGCCGTTATATCACGACGCGGGACGTCTTCAATCTGGCACGTGCGGCGACCATCAGTTCCGCGGCTTTGGTCATAGTTGACTATCTTGTCTTTCCTCAATTTATGCTGCCCCGTTCCGTATTTCTGATCGACTGGGGTTCCACCATCCTGGTGGTCTGTGGCTTCTGCGCAGTCATTCGCATGGTGCAGGACAGTGGCCGCATCCTGCGACAGCAGGAAAACTGTAAGCCAACCTTTATCATCGGGGCCAATGAATCCGGGGCCGCTTTGCTCCGCATGATTGAACGCAATAAAA
The DNA here is from genome assembly GCF_008298035.1 of Gimesia maris. NCBI lineage: Bacteria > Pseudomonadati > Planctomycetota > Planctomycetia > Planctomycetales > Planctomycetaceae > Gimesia > Gimesia maris. Next base: position 7,456,776 of record NZ_CP042910.1, on the reverse strand, counting down.
ATTCCTGTCTGCGGGTTGTGGGTTTTCTGGATGATCATGCCAGTCGTATAGGCACACGGATTAATAACGTTCCTGTCCTCGGGTCACTTCAGGAAATGTGTGCCCTGGCGGAAAAATATGAAGTATCAGAGATCCTGTTGCCGGCGGATGAATTCCCGGGCAAAACGATTCGAAGTCTGGTCGAGGCGGGAAACTCTGCCGAGATCAAAGTACAGGTTCTACCCAGTTACCAGCAACTGCTTTCGGGCAAAGTCGAGATGAAGCCGCGGCCCGTCTGTATTGAAGACCTGCTGGGCAGAGAACCGGTTGAACTTGATATGCCCAGCATCCGCAACTGGATGGACGACAGAGTTTTAATGGTGACCGGCAGTGCAGGAAGTATTGGCTCAGAAATCTGTCGTCAACTCCTGCAGTTTTCTCCACGAAAACTGATTCTGGTCGACCGTTCCGAAAACAGTCAGTTTTATCTGGAACGCGAATTACACAAGCTGGGATATGCCGGTCGTTTTGATGTGGTGATCGCTGATATCAATGATTCCAGGCGAATTCGATCTGTCATGCAGGAGTTCCAACCCGATATTCTATTCCATGCAGCCGCCTACAAACATGTCCCGTTGATGGAAAGTAATCCGGGCGAAGCTGTTAAAAATATAGCCCTGGCAACCAAGCATCTGGCAGATCTGGCTGAAGAATTCGAAGTCGATTCGTTTGTGATGATTTCTTCTGACAAAGCCGTTAACCCGACCAATGTCATGGGGGCCAACAAACGGATTGCCGAACTGTATGTGCAATCGCTGGCCGCACGTTCGAAATGCCACTTCGTCACAGTTCGCTTTGGAAACGTGCTGGGCTCAGCTGGCAGCGTCGTGCCGATCTTCACTCAGCAGATTCAGAATGGCGGCCCGATTACGGTTACCGACGAACGCATGCAGCGTTTCTTCATGACCATTCCGGAAGCCTCGCAACTGGTGATTCAGGCAGGTGCCATGGGCCGCGGCGGTGAGATCTTTGTTCTCGACATGGGTGAACCGGTCAGGATTACCGACCTGGCAACTGACCTGGTACATCTCTCCGGCCTCAAACTGGGCGAAGATATTGAGATCGAATTCACGGGGCTCAGACCAGGAGAAAAACTCTACGAAGAACTGCATGTCGACGGCGAAAAGCATCTGCCCACATGCCATCCCAAAATTATGGTTGCTGAAAAAGTCAGTTTCAGCGAACAGTTTATTCTGGAAGCCTACGAGAGGCTTTCCCGTCTTACGGAACAACCTTCACCTCTGATCCTGGCCGAGATTCAACGCATTCTGCCTGAGTTTCAGCCTTCTTCACTCAAGCCGGTTCCGGATACGCTCAAACGCGCCGCCTGACAGCATCCTGCGTCTTGTACGGATGCAGTACATTGCCTGTTTTGCCGCCTGCGCTTTTCATCGCCGAGGGAATTTGTTAGTTATAAGATGATGAGAAGTGATCGTTTTATGGAGAAATTTCAGTCTTCCACGGAAACGAAGGTTGGTTATGAACAGTGCGCTACGGTTTCTTATCCCGCTTACCCTGCTCGCAATCGGCAGCATCGGTTGCAGTAACGGTTCCGATTCCCATTCACCGCAGTCGGATTCTACAGCAGACTCAGGCAGGCTGTTCGGTGCCTCCTTTCAGACCATGAACAATCCGTTCTTTGTCGATCTGGGCGAAGGTTTGAAAAAAGAACTCGAGGCGAACGGCGATCGCCTGGTCATCCTGGATGCACAGTTCAATTCTCTCAAACAGAAGAACGATCTCTCCGATCTGATTCTGCAAAATGTCGCCGGCATTTTTGTGAACCCGGTCAACTGGGAAGGCCTGAAGGGATCGTTGCTCGAAGCCAACCGAAAAAAAGTGCCCATCATCATCGTTGATGCGCCCGTGAAAAAAGCGGATGAAGAACTGATTGTCTGCACGGTCGCATCCGATAATGTTCGCGCTGGCGAACTGGCGGCACAGGCACTTGCCAAAGTGAATCCCAAAGCCAGGCTTGTCGTATTGCACCTGTCGGTCAACAAAGCCTGTATTGATCGCGTTGCAGGGTTCAAAACGGAACTGGAAAAACATCCGGAGATGAAAATTCTCGATGTCCAGGAAGCCCAGGGAACGACAGAAGGTGCCCGCCCTGTGATGCGCGACCTGATCGGCCGCTATCCCGATCTGGATGCCGTCTTTGCGATTAATGATCCCAATGCACTCGGCGTGATTTCTGCGCTCGACTCGGCCAACAAACTGGATCAGGTGACGATCGTAACCGTCGATGGTTCTCAGGCCGGGATCAAGGCCATCCAGGCGGGAAAACTGCATTCGACTTCGGCGCAGTTTCCCCGGGAGATCGGCAAGATCGCTGCAGAAAAAATGCTGGCACATCTCAAAGGGGAACCGGTAGAAAAAGATGTAAAAGTACGTGTGGAACTGATCACAGCAGAAAATGCGGAGCAATATCTGGAGCCCCAGTAAATCATGTCCGTCGCCAGCGCCGCGCCTCTCCTTCGACTCCAGGGAATTACCAGACGCTTCGGAAACGTAACGGCTCTGGATGATGTCAGCTTTGCTGTAGAAGCTGGTGAGATACATACCCTGCTGGGAGAAAACGGTGCCGGGAAAAGCACGCTGATCAAAATTCTGGGAGGCATCTATCAACCTGATGCCGGTGAAATCTGGTCGGGTGAAAAACAGGTTCAACTCCGCCAGGTCACCGATGCCGACCAGCTCAAGATCCGGTTGATTCATCAGGAACTCTCGCTGGCCCCCAATCTCACGGTTGCCGAAAATATATTCCTCGGTCGCGAACCCGTCCGATGCGGCTTACTGCAGCGCAGGGAAATGAACCGACAGGCTGAAGCATTACTGACGCGACTCGGGCTCACCGAAATCAGCGATGTGACAGCCGTCGTATCACAACTCAGCACCGCACAACAGCAGTTAGTCGAAATTGCCCGGGCACTCTCCCAGGAGGCGCGGGTTTTGATTCTGGATGAACCAACTTCGTCACTGTCGGAAACGGAAGTCGAAGCACTCTTCACCACGCTGCAACAACTGAAAACGCAGGGTGTCGGCATCATTTATATTTCGCATCGTATGGAAGAAGTCACGCGCCTCTCAGATCGGATCACAGTGCTGCGTGATGGCAAAACCGCAGGCACTGCGAAAACCGGAGAGATCGAACCGGCGACCCTGATTGAGTGGATGGTGGGACGCGACATCAAAGAGCATTTTCCCCGCCCCCCATACGAGCCGGGTGAGATCGCATTGAAAGTGGAGGGGCTCTGTTCGGCTTACGTGCAGAATGTCTCGTTCGAAGTCCGTTATGGGGAAGTGCTGGGGCTGTCTGGCCTCGTGGGGGCAGGTCGCACCGAGTTGGCCCGCGCTCTGTTTGGCGTGGATCGCGTTCTGGCGGGGACTGTTTCCATTAATGGAAAAACGGTGCAGATCAACAACCCCCGCGATGCCTTAAGGCAGGGGCTGGTCCTGGTTCCCGAAGACCGTAAACATCAGGGACTCATCACAGAACAGTCAGTGGCGTTTAATATCACACTCCCCTGGCTGAAGAAATGGATTCACGGTTTTCGCTTTGATAATCAGAGTCGCAGTGAAATCGTGGCCCGCACGATTGAGGGTTTTGGCGTGCGTCTGTCTGACCCTCAACAGCCCATCCGCGATCTTTCCGGCGGCAATCAGCAGAAGGTGCTCGTCGGTCGCTGGATGGAAGAACCGCCGGAAATTCTGATACTCGATGAACCCACGCGAGGCATTGATGTTGGTGCCCGCGAAGACCTGTACCGCCTGATTGGTGAACTGGTCAGGCAGGGCATGGCGCTGATTCTGATTTCGTCTGACCTGGATGAGGTTCTGAATATTTCGCATCAGGTCGGCACCTTTCAGGGGGGACGACTGACGGGCATTTATCCGGCTGAGAAAGTCACCGCAGCACAGATCATGCAGAAGCTGACAGGAGAAGAAGCGTGAAAGTAGTCAGACAAATGGTGCCTCTGCTGGCGGCAATTATTATTTTGCTGCTGCTGTTCCGCATCTGGGTTCCCACATTTTTATCGCCGGAAAATATGCTGGACCTGACGCAGCAGATTTCCGTTAATACAATCCTTGCGCTGGGCATGACGCTGGTCATTCTGATCGGCGGGATCGATCTCTCCGTCGGTGCGATGGTGGCGCTGGTGGGAACCACTACCGTGTACTGCCTCTCGGCTATTTCCGGGGATACACAAAATGCAGGCTATCTCCTGCTTTCCATCCTGGCCGGTCTGGGGGTGGCATCGCTCTTTGGAATCTTTCATGGCATTGCGGCTGCGAAAACTGCAATGCCTCCTTTTATTATTACCCTGGCTTCCATGCTGATTGCCCGCGGCTGCGCACTGCGTTTTAACAGCGGCCTGCCGATATCGATTGGAGATCAGCAGACCTTTTTACTGGCAATTGGCAATGGGCGACTTTTTGACGTAGTGCCCGTTCCTGTGGTCATCATGCTTACGCTGTTTGTGCTGATGGCGCTGCTTCTGCATCGCACCCGCTTTGGTCAGCATGTCTATGCGCTGGGAGGCAATCGTGAAGCTGCCCTCTATACAGGTATTCCAGTAGTCCGTGTAGAGGTAATGGTTTACCTGATCTGTTCGGTTCTGGCGGGGATCGCGGGCATGATTCACACTTCCCAACTGTACTCTGCAGAGCCCGGCTCAGGAGAAATGTTCGAGTTGACTGCGATTGCGGCGGTCGTTGTGGGGGGAACCAGCTTTACGGGAGGACGCGGAACCATATTTGGCACCTTGATTGGCGCTGTTATTATCGGTATACTTGATAAAGGTCTTAATCAGGCTGGCATTCATTACTCACTGCAATACATAGTAAAAGGGGCAGTGATTCTTATTGCCGTTTATATTGATGTGCGACGCAATCGATCGACGGTTTGAATTGAGAATCATTTCTTTGTGTGGGTTGTAGTGGTTATGTAGACGAAGAAGTCTGCAAAAAGGTTGTCATTTTTTATGACGAGTGCAAAGTCGTGAGCTAGACTTGCTGTGTACGAATGGGCTGGGATGCCCTTGAGTACCTGTGATCGTGTTTTGCCCCTTACACAAAGATCGTCGCCATGACAGCTTCAAAACCGCACTATATCCGTCGTTACCTCGTAACGGTTGTCTTACTCGTTCTCATTACGCCATTTCTGATTTATGGTGCCCACAAAAGCGTGGAAAGCATGTCGATTGCCCCGGAAAAGTGGGCTCCCGACTTCATGCAGTCCAGGCAGAATTACGATCGGTTCTCCAAAGATTTTGAGAGTAACGATCTGATTCTCATCAGCTGGCCCGGTTGTACCGTTGATGATCCGCGATTAATCGAATTTGAAAAACAGATTAACGCATCGCGGACGACCGAGTTCGGCGAAACCCATGAAACGCTCTTCGACCGCATCGTCAGTGGTGCCGGGACACTCAATTCGCTGACGGCGCCTCCTCTCAAACTGCCGCGCGAAGAAGCGCTGGAGCGGTTGCAGGGTGTACTCGTCGGGAAAAATCTCAAAGACAGTTGTGCCGTCATTATTTTAACTTATCGGGGGAACGAATTACGGGCCCAGTCGATTAATCATGTTCTGGATGTGGCGGAAGAAGTCTGCCAGATCCCCCGAGAAGAATTTCATATTACCGGACCTCCTGTGGACGGGGTCGCCATTGATCAGGCAAGTATCCATAGCGTCAACCTGTTTGGCGCCTTATCAGCAGTATTGGCCACGGTACTTTGCTGGTTCTGTATTCGTTCGTGGATGTTGACAGGCACGATTCTGCTGGCCGGTCTCTTCGGTCAGGGTCTGGTACTGGCGATGGTCTATTACATGGGGTATTCATTGGATGCCGTGCTGATCATTACGCCTTCACTGGTCTTTGTGCTCACCATTTCTGCCGGCGTGCACCTGGTGAATTACTACTATGACGAATTATTCTCCACGAACGCCAAATCAAAAGAGGAAGCAGAAGCTGCCGTCCGCAATGGATTTTCCAAAGGCTGGTATCCGTGCCTGCTGGCAGCAGTAACGACCGCAGTGGGTCTGGGATCCCTGATGGTCAGCCAGATCAGTCCGATCGCACTGTTTGGTCTGATCGCCTCCGTCGGATTACTGATCACGCTGGGAGTTCTGTTACTGTTGCTCCCGGGAGCCATGCAGCTCTGGCCGCCACAACAGATCTTGAAAATGAATCGCGAAGGACAGACCGGCCACACTCCCCGCTACTTTACTCGTATCTCAGCCTGGCTGGAAAACATTCCTCGCCTGTTAGAACAATATTCCGCCCCGGTCTTTCTCTCACTGGTGCTGTTGATGGCAGTTTCAGCATATGGACTGCTGTCGATTCGCTCCTCAGTCGATGTCCCCTCCCTGTTTCCACCCGGCAGCCAGGTGCTCAGCGATTATAAGTTTAACGAAGAACGCATGGGACCGCTGATTCCGGTCGAAGTGATCATTGAGTTTGATAAAGACTGCAAAAAAACATTTCTGCAGCGTTTGCGGATCATTGATGAGATTGAACAGACCATTGATAATATCGACGGTTATACCGGTACCATGTCGGCAGCGACATTTGGACCCAATCCGGTTGAGCATAACGGCTTCGAATCGATCTTTCGAAAAGTGGTGACAAATAAAAAATTAAAGGAAAATCGCGAAGCGGTAATCAGTTCCGTCTATCTGTCTGATAACGGCGGACGAGAATCATGGCGCATCAGCGCGCGTGTTCCCGCATTGGGAAAAATTGATTACGGGGCCGCCCTGGCGCAACTCAAATCAACATTACAGCCTGCATTGCAGGAGTATGAAGCGGATGGCGTGCACCTGACTGCGTACTACACGGGAATCATGCCGCTGATCCACACCGTACAACAGTTGATCTTACAGGATCTTACCTGGAGCTTTCTGACTGCGTTTGTGCTGGTGGCACTGATGATTATCATTGTCCAGCGCAGTATCGTGACCGGCCTGCTCAGCATGCTGCCTAACATTTTCCCGATCGTGGTTGTGTTCGGAATCATGGGCTGGATGGATATTCCCCTCGATATTGGTGCCGTCATGACAGCCAGTGTCGCGCTGGGAATTGCCATCGACGACACACTGCATTTCCTCTCATGGTTCCGTCGTGAAAAAGGACTGAATCAAAGCAGCGAACAGGCTGTTCGCTCAGCGATGAAGCACTGCGGACGCGCGATGATTCATACCACTTTTATCTGTGGACTGGGTCTACTGGTGTTTGCCTTCAGCGATTTCATTCCGACTCAACGCTTTGCCTGGATGATGCTGGCTCTGCTCACGACGGCATTGATTGGTGATTTGCTCTTCCTGCCGGCCATGCTGGTGCAGCCATTTGTGAAACACCTGCAGTTTGCCAGAGAGCGATTTCCCAAAGGAATGGAAATCAGAGCGACCACTTATTCCACAGAGTGAACTCGGAGTTCATTCTTAAAGTGCATCCAGGTTCGCATGCTGCCCCATTTTATGCAGCATCTCGCGGCGTTCCTGGATTCGTTTGACCAGTTCAATTCGCTGCTGTTCATGGCGTTTTTCAATACGTCGCTGTGCCTGGTAAAATGCACGCAGTAAGGATTTCTGATCCAGATTGCCAGCTTTGTACTTTGCAACAAATTCTGAGAAATCTTCTGGTATCAGACCGTTCTTCAGAATGTCATCTTCCAGTGAAAGAAAAACCCGTGCACTGCCCGGATCTCCCTGGCGTGCGGCCCGGCCCGTTAGCTGCCGGTCAATTCGCGCCGATTCATGGAACTCGGAACAGATGACATGCAGCCCACCGCGTTCGGAAACACCTTCACCCAGCAGGATATCCGTCCCGCGTCCCGCCATGTTGGTCGCAACAGTGATCCGGCCCGGCTGGCCTGCCTCTTTGATAATAGCCGCCTCATTCTCATGATTTAAGGCATGGAGTACTTCATGCTCCAGTCCGGCCTGCAGCAGCAGTGCAGAAAGCTCATTCGACAGATTCACCGAGCGTGTTCCAATCAGGACGGGTCTGCCCTGGCGATGCATGTCTGTCGTTTCCTGTACGATGGCGTTCCACTTTTCTTCCGCGGTCAGAAAAATCTGTTCCGGGTACAGTTCACGGCGGGAGGGGCGATTGGTGGGAATGCTGATGACGGGAGTCGAGAAGACTTTTTTCAGTTCGCTGGCTGCGGATTCGGCAGTACCCGTCATACCTGCCATCCGAGGATAGCGGGCAAACAGTTCCTGCACGGTCGTTTGGGCGCCGACCTTGGTGGGAGTGGTAATTTCCAGCCCTTCTTTGGCTTCAATTGCCTGGTGGATCCCGTTCTGCCACATCCGTCCTTCCGCGATACGCCCGGTGAATTCATCGACGATTGACACCTTTCCATCCCGGACGACATATTCGCGTCCATTATGGAAATAGTTCTGCACGCGCAGTGCCCGTTCAGAAGCAAGATAGGCGGTACCCGTGTCCAACGACGAGGGGGCAGCCTCCTGCATCAGCATTTCCCGGACGAGACGTCGACCTGCTTCTGTCAGTTCCATTCCCTTTTGTGGTCCATGGTCGGTGTAGTGTTCGTTTTCCGTCAATCGCGATGCATGCGCAGCCCCCCATTGACAGACGCTCTTCATCTGTCGTTCTTCCCGACTGTCCTGCTGACCGATAATCAGAGGCGTTCGCGCTTCATCAATCAGAATACTGTCGGCTTCGTCGATGATGACCATATAGGGTGCACGCGGATTGACCAGCAGCTTCGCTGTTTTGTCGTTCTGTCGCCCGAATAACTGCTGGCGGCGTGTGTTGATCGACATTTTCTGGCCGGGAATACTCAATAGATCGCGCAGGTAATCAAACCCGAATTCCCGCGCGGTGCCATAAGTGATGTCACAATCGTAAGCATCACGACGTTCGACAGAAGATGAGTTGGAAGTGATCACTCCCACGGTCATCCCCAGCGAGTGATATACGGGGCTCAGCCAGGCTGCATCGCGTTCTGCCAGATAATCATTGGCCGTCGCGATATGGATGCCTGCTTCGGGTAAGGCATTCAGGCAGAGTGTCAGCGCCGCCGTCAGAGTTTTACCTTCCCCGGTCTGCATCTCAGCGATGGCACCATCGTGCATCGCGAAAGCACCAAGATATTGTACTGGATAAGGTGTAAGCCCCAGGTGCCGCTGCATCTGTTCGCTGACAATGGCAAATGCTTCCGGTAGAAGATTCGTCAGTGATTCTCCACTTTGAACACGGTAACGCAGGGAATGCCATTCATCAAACAGCTGGGAATCAGTCTGCGAATGGTATGCGTCCCGCAGGCTCTGGATCTGGTCGATCATGTCCCACCAGAGAGCTGGTACTTCATTTTCGCCCGTCAGCAGAAAACCACGAATTCGATTTGTCAGTGAGGTGATAAAGTTTGCCACGATGACTGTTACAATCCTGACAATGAAAAAGAGAGTATGGATCTGATTATTTTAACTGAATTGCACTACTGATTCGATCCTTTTTATCCCACCAGCGAAATGAAGGTCCAAAAACCGGCTCGCTGTTTCTTTTTTGCAACGGTTGCATCGAACCAATGTGGTGTTCAGGAAACAATTTAGGGATTTGAAGTGCGAATTCAGTTCAATTCGAGTGAATTACATAAAAACGCATCTTTCATGCCGCGGGACAGGCAGAAAAGCGAAGAGCCGACTCCGAGAGAGGGATGCAGGGGGGACGACCCCGTTGGCAGAAACAATAGCGAAAAGCCAATCAGACAGGAAAGAGTCCGATGGAGTATCCGCCCTGGGATGAGTCTTATTTGCGGGGAGAGGCCTGTTTGGATGTGGATGATTTCTGCTGACGGTCTTTCAGACGTCTTCCATTTTTCGTCGTCGGTGCACTGACCAGGGGGTTTTCTGTGCCGTCCAGAGGCTGACCGGGCTTGATCTCAGCCAGTCGCTGCTGCGCCCGCGCACCATACTCTTCGGAAAGTTCGAAGCCCACAAACTGTCGCTCCAGTTTCTTCGCAACCGCCAGCGTAGTGCCACTCCCCGAAAAGGGATCGAGTACAACTTCTTCAGGATGAGAACAGGCACGAATAATTCGTCCCAGCAGTTGCTCGGGCATCTGGCAACCATGCCAGCCCTGTCGCTCTTTAAACGTCCCGTTGATCCGGGGGAAGTACCACGTATCTTCCTCCGACTGGAAACTCTCGGGGATGTCTTGTGGCCTTAAGATCCAGGTGTCGTCGGGCAGGCGGCCTTTCGGATTGGCACGTTTATCGCCGTAGACCAACTGTCGCGCAGAGGGAATACGAATTGCCGGATCGTCTGCATTGAAAGTAAACTGCTTTGGATCTTTTACCATATAAAACAGGTGTGCATGTGAGCGGCTGAATTTGTTTTTGCAGTTCACACCAAAGGTATAATACCAGATCACCCAGCTGCGACAGGTCAGTCCCAGTTCACGCTGCATCATGACTTTCAGCTCAGCGGCGTACTCATCCCCAATCGCCAGCCAGAATGTGCCGTCCGGCTTCAACAGCCTTACTACTTCTTTCAGCCAGAGATTGCACCAGTCCAGATACTGTTCACTCTCCAGCCGATCTTCGTACTGATCGTATTCGTAACCGATGTTGAACGGAGGATCCGCAAATGCCAGATCGATCGACTCCGCTTCCAGTTCCTGCATGCCTGCGATGCAGTCCTGAATGTGTATCTGATTGATTTTTGTCATAGGGAAACTGTTATCGAGGTCGGGAGAGAATGGGAATTCATTTTTTTCTGCGAATGCGTTTGTAACGAACATTACAGCCGATCGCAATGGTTTCCGACGTTTTCGGCTGTTTCCCGTTTAGCGCTGCTGCAATGGCCTCTGAAACGTAGTCCTGTTTGACTTTACTGGCATCGGTGGAATCATCCATGGCGCCCATGTAGATCACCTTGCGCTCTTTGTTTAATACGAAAAACTCCGGTGTCCGTGTGGCGCCGAATTCCTGCCCGATTTTCTGACTTTCATCAAACAGATAGGGAAACACGAATTTCTTTTCCGCCGCCTGTTCTTTCATTTTTTCCAGGCTGTCCGCGGGAACCAGATTCACATTCACGGCGATCACAGCCACGGGAGAATCTTTGGCAGAATACTTTTGTGCCAACTGGTTGAGACGACCTTCATAATCCACTGCATAAGGGCAGCTGTTACAGGTGAAGGCGATGACCAGTACCTCTTTATCCTGAAAAGAAGCACTCGAGTACGATTTGCCATCCGTCGCCGGCAGCTTGTCCCAGGTCGGCGCTTTATCACCTGCGTCCAGTACGGGATTATATTTTCCCGCATGGAGCGGAGACGCCATTGTCAACAAACAGCAGGCAGAGAGAGCCAGCAGTAAATAGATCTGTCGTGAAGCAGACATCAGTTCAACCTCAAATTAGTCTGGGAAAAATGTCAATCGCCGTTTTACCAGGGGACGTCGAAACGAACTCGCTCTGCCAGCTCCTTCAGCAGATTTGCATGGTCGCGGTGTACCAGCAGTCCTTCACTTAAGGAACGCTGAGTCTGTTCCCATTCCAGTTCTCCCGGCAGACGGACCGGCTCATTTTCGTTGACCGTACTCAGCTGATGAATCGCTTTAATCGCGGAATCCAGCTCAGCATGGAAATGCTCTTCCTCAACAAATTGTTTCAGGTCGATCACATAGAAGAAATGTTCTGAGCCTTCGATTTCCGGCGGTTTGGTTTTATTGATCGGCAGTTTCCCGCCGGCCAGTGCGCCTGTCAGAATTGAACTGACCATCGCCAGACCATAACCGCGTGGACCGGCTGCGGGCAGCAGGGTTTTGACAGTCGAAGAGTCGGTCGTTTCTTTACCTTCGTTGTCCAGGGCATAGCCGGGGGGGACCGGCAGACCATACATGGCCTGCGTTTCCAGTTTACCCCAGGATGTTTTTGCGCAGGCCATATCCAGGACAAATGGTGCGCCTTCACGTGTCGGCACGCCCCAGGCAATCGCATTGTTGGCGGTGGCGCCCTGCGTACTCCCGTGGGCGGCCACAGTGGCTCTGCCTGTGTTGGTAGTGCAGTATCCGATCATGCCTGCTTTCACTGCCATTAGAACATACACGGCGGCAGCTCCAAAATGATGGCTGTTTTTAACAACAACCGTTCCCGTGCCGACTTCCCCCGCTTTTTTAATCGCCAGTTCCATCGCCCGAGTCGCTGCGACGTGTCCCATCGACTTGCTGCCGTCCAGGACTGCGATGGCCGGCGTTTCTTTCAGGGTCAGAATCTGGGCCCGGGGGTCGATGTCACCCATGTCCATCGAATCCAGATAGCGTTCGGCTGTACGACTGCCGTGCGAATGAATGCCGCGCAGGTCGGCTTCAATCAACCGGTCGGCAGCGATTTCCGCTTCGACCTCAAACATCCCCATGCGAACAAACAGCTTGACTAGCAGTTCTTTCAGGGGGCCCAGGGGAATCTGAACTTCCTGGGATCGATCCTGAGGCGGTGCAAAATGATCCGACGACATAATAGTGGTTCTTTAAGTTAGAGGCAGAACCCGCGCACAGCTATGTGAGCGCGGGAAGGGATTTATTCCTCATCATATAATAACCACTCACCAATTCCAGCCTGATTCGCCACCGCCGCCGTTTGCCCGCAAGATTTTTAATTTCTGGAATGATCTTACTGAGTTTTCCCGGAAGTCCCAGGTGTTCGGCATCAATCAGGATTTACTGTACTGGTGAATCTAGATTGCGTATCATCAAGCATCGCGTCTCCTGATCTGTGATTCTCGGTACAAATGGTCCAGGAGCCGCTACAGTAAAAATGGGAATAGCCTAATTCGTCATATTTACGTCAAACGAGTTATCTCCTTCACTGATATCGACGGTTAATTCGCTTTTTTTCGGATCACGATATTTCAGTGGAATGTTTTTATACTCTTTTTTGGTTGAGACCGGGATGGCATCCTGGGGAGGGGCTTCGGGAGGCGGGAGGATTGTTACAGCGTAGGTTCCCGTTTTTAATGAATCCGTAATAGAGTAAAGTCCTTCCTCTGTGAGATCTGCCGAAGCGCCGACGCCCAATTCGGAGGAATAAAAAGAGATGACTCCCTCCGTGACAGGCGCACCATCATAGCTCACAGTGCCTTGGACCTGACCCGTGGGAATTTCTGGCTCCCCCCCGCATCCTGCAACCAATAACACAAATCCCAAGAGAACGCAGCAATATTTTAAACTCGACTTCATGATGAATACCTTAGCCAACTGTACCTGGTGTTATTACACATCGTTCATCGCTCTCTGATGCGTGCTGGCGGCAGAGAAGTGATGAGTGTGCTGATGAATGGTGTTTCAAACTGACGCCTCGATCATAACAGCGTCCCTGGTCTGCAGGAGCATATTCTGTCAGCCAGGGAGACGCTATGGTTAAATGCGACGCGTTCTAGAATTCTCCGATGACCTGTCCATCATCACGGACACAAAGTTGTCGCAGCGTCAGAAAGTCAAGATTCTCGGAGACAAAGCGGACACCTCCATCTGCCAGCAGTACATGAATTCCGCCGGTGTGATAGGAGTTGAGAATCGTATTTCCGGAGTAGGCACTGTTTGAGCGGGGGACTGTACTGCCGCCGGCCTGGCCTGATTTCGCGTTGATGGAAAAGGCAACCGTGGTCACACCTGCCACGTGATGCGCACCGGTTCGGGTTACAACATCGCCTGAAGAAGACCAGCCGCGCCAGCCGCCATGATAGTTGGTACGCCAGTCATTTCCGGAAACGCTTCCGGATTGTTCTGCAACGATGATCGTGTTCGATGTGCCGTCTGTTACATCGCGAAAACGATAGTTCTTGCCGGGGACCAGTAATCCGTTATTGCAATACACGCCATAATCAGCAGCGGTAGAACAGACATTGGAGCGACCGGCGGGGTCAGGGGTTGCCCCGCTGATGCCGACATAATCATGGCACTGCAGTCGATCGTAATTGCACATGCTGCCTGAGGGATTGTTCGGGTCCAGTGGACTGGAAGGACACTGAAAGACAGGAATTTTCATTCCGACAATAATCAGATTCGTATTGCTGGCCTGTTGGCCGTATGAGCTCGAGGAATTACAGCCGGAAGCCCAGTGACCGGAAACATTCAACTGATTGAAAAGAGGGGCCTGATCCATACTGGGGAGTAAGCCATAGCGCCAGTTGGGACGGTTACCATGAAGAGCGCCAACGGGAAATGCACTGTAAGTTTCGTGATAATTATGTAATGCGAGTCCGATCTGCTTCATGTTATTTTTACAGGTGCTCCGCCTTGCCGCTTCCCGGGCCTGTTGCACTGCAGGAAGTAACAGCGCGATCAGAATGGCGATAATAGCGATAACGACCAGCAGCTCAATTAAGGTAAATCCTCGTTTTGATTTGTTTGGCGAGTTCATAGGATGCCTCTTCATTAAAGGAGTGGTTGCAAGGAAGGAAATAAAATCATTATCACATGCTGGAGAGTCCAGTGGATTTCCCTGTCATGTCTGGTGTCTTGGGAAGGTATGCAGTGGGGAGCCTGGAGCCCGGTGGTGGATCGTGGGGGGAAAGTAATTAATAATTCTTAATAAGTAATACTAAGAATATAAACCACGGCTTATGTTCTGGCAACAACAAATCAGAGCAGCAGAGCCGTTTTTGGGGAATCTTTTCGAGAAAGAAAAGTGCTAAACGGAATCACACAAATGAGATACATACCGATGATTTGTAACCGGCCCACGAAATACACCTTGACGTGTATCGTATTCTGAATGTGTTTCAACCCCAGCATATTCAGGAGCGAATGCGATGCCCATATCCCAGCCAACACAACGTGCCGATCAGCGGCGGAACCCGGACCGCGAAGCGTTCTGGCGACAAACAATTTCAGACAGGCTGCAGTCCGGACTTTCGATCCGTGCCTTCTGTGAGCGTGAGGGATTGAGCGAACCAACTTACCACTACTGGCGGCGGGAGCTGAAAAAACGCGATGCCGAGAACACAGTTGCAACATCCTTCCTGCCCATCGAGGTCCCTCGCCAGCCGCTTCCCACACCGATTGAAATCGTGTTCTCACACGGCACCACCGTTCGCGTTGGAAACGGCTGTGATCAAACCACGCTCGAAACCGTGCTCGCCGCGCTGGAGCAGCGCGCATGCTGAATCTCCCGGCCCGAATTTATTTCTGCACGGTGCCCACTGATATGCGTAAAAGTTTTGACGGGCTGATGCGGATGACCGAAGCCTACCTACAGCAAAACGTACTCGACGGGGGACTGTTTGTATTTCTCAACAAAAAACAGGATCGAATCAAGCTGCTCTACTGGGACCACGATGGCCTGGCTATCTGGTACAAACGCCTGGAAGCGGGCACGTACCAGCGTCTCTCCGGCCCGGAAGGCACACACGGCCTATCTCTTAAATCTACCGATCTGGCGCTACTGCTGCAGGGCATCGACCTGACCAGCGTGCAGCGCAGAAAACGCTATCAGATTTCGCAAAAAGTATCGACTTAATAAAAAAACAGTTCCCGCCTGACAACGATTATGTTAAGACGTGGGACATGAACCAGAAACGATCTTCACTGCCGAGCGACGTCCAGTCCTGTCACGACATGATTCACCAGCTGGGTGAGACCGTGGGAGAGCAACAGCGGGAAGTCGAGCAGCTCAAACATTTCATTGAGCGGCTGCTGCGACAACGCTTTGGCGCTCGTTCCGAAAAGATCGCTCCCAATCAAATGAGCCTGTTTGACGAACCCGAGGCTGCCGAGGAAGCTACCGACCCCGAGGACGATGAACCTCCTCCCACGGCGGTTTCCGCACATCGCCGTCATGGTGGTGGCCGTAACAAGCTGCCCGATCATCTGCCCCGGGAACGGGTAGAACATGACCTGACCGAATCGGAAAAACTCTGTCCCTGCTGTAATCAGACGCGACAGCGGATCGGAGAAATCAGCCACGAACAGCTGGAATTCATACCTGCCAGCCTGAAAGTAATCGAGCACGTACGTTTCAAATACGCGTGCCGGGAGTGTGAAGAGCATGTGGCGCTGGCTCCAGTTCCTGCCCGGCCGATTGCCAAAAGCTTCGCCGGCCCCGGCTTGCTCTCGACGATCCTGGTGGGGAAATACTCAGATCATCTCCCCCTGTATCGTCATGAATCCATTCTCAGCCGGAATGGCGTACAGCTTTCGCGAAGCACGATGAGCCGCTGGGTACTGGAAACTGCGGAATTACTGCAACCGCTGACTGATCTGATGAAAAGTCGCGTTCTGCAATCCAGTGTCGTGCATACGGACGATACAACGATTCCCGTCCAGGACCAACGGCTTTCCCGCACGCGGACCGGCCGGTTCTGGGTTTACTGCGGCGATGCCGCGCACCCGTATTCGGTCTATGATTTCACCCCGAACCGGGAACGCGCCGGTCCCCAGGCGTTTTTAAAACACTTTCGCGGTTATCTGCAGGCTGACGCGTATGCCGGCTACGAAGAGCTGTACCGCTCGGGCAGAATTCATCAGGTTTTATGTTGGGCACATGCGCGACGCAAGTTTTACGATGCGCGGACCGTGCAGCCGGAAGCCGCACACCGGGCATTATTGTTTATCCAGCAGTTATACGCGATTGAACGGGAAGCCGGCGAATTGAAATTGGATCTGTCACAGCCGGCGGACTGTGAACGCTGGTGGCAACACCGCCGACAGTTGCGACAGGACAAGGCGTTACCGATTTTGGAAACGTTTTGCGACTGGTTGACGGAAACCGCGCGCAGTCTGTTACCGAAAAGTCCGGTGGCAGTCGCGATGCAATATCTGTTAAGCCGCTGGTCCGGGTTTACGCGGTATTGTGCAGAGGGCATTCTGTCGATTGACAACAATCTGGCCGAACGCACCTTGCGTCCCTGTGCTATCGGCCGGAAGAATTATCTGTTCGTCGGCAGTGACCGGGGCGGCCAAGCCGCCGCCGTGCACTACAGTCTGATGGCCAGTTGCAAAGCAAACGAGGTAGAACCGTTTGCCTATCTGCGCGATGTGTTGGCACGGATCACCGATCACGCCGCCGATCGTCTGGAAGAACTGCTGCCGGACCAATGGCTGAAGCATCACCCGGAAGCCCACCGTCCCCGACGACGCTGAACCGGCAGTGATTCAGTTCAGACCGTTGATAGACCGTGTATTTGCTGAAACGGTTACGATGATTTCAGGGAAACCGGCGGGGTATCAGCGGATTTTCCAGAATACAGCTCAGAGAGAGGACCAGCACGAATTCTGCTGAATGATACAAAAGTGTCTATTATTTCGCAGACAAATCGACGCGAATGATTTCTTTGTCGTTGCGGGCGAATACACTTTTCATTGCGAACGCAGGATGTGACCAGATCGTCATTCGCCGCTGGACCCGCCGCGTCGGTTCGATCAGTCTGGCCCGGCTCAGTTCTTCGTAACCCGCGGGAGTCAGATTCGCGATGATCAGATCCCCCTGTTCGTTGTGCAGAAAGTAACGGTCTTCATGGGGAATGATAAATGCATTCCACCAGCGGCCTTTGCCTGTGGCCTGTTCAGTTTCCCACAGTCGTTTTCCATTACTCGCATCCAGGCCTCTTAACTGTCCGTAACTGTCGACGCCATAAATGTTCTTTCCGTTGAAGACCGGCGTCATCATCATTGGATGCAGCCCATCGGTATTGATTTCGCTGTCACTTTTGCCTGCCCAGATGATTTTTGCCTGACTGCCATCCGGCGAAACTTCGATCATTCGCGGACCATTATAAAAGCTGGCCACAAACAACCGGTTTCCTGCCTTGCGCGGTGTGGCAATGCTCAGTCCATAGCGCACGCCATACGGGACTTCCCAGATCAGTTTCCCATTCTCGGGATTGATCGCCGAAACCGCCGTCGGATGCCAGACGATCAATTCCCGCCGGCCGCCAAATTCAAAGATGACGGGAGGCGCGTATCCCACGGCTGCATCTTCCAGCGAACGCCACAGCTCTTTTCCGGTCTTCCTGTCAAAACTGACAATCAGCGAATTCTGCTGGCCTCCGACCAGGGTGATGAGTTGCTCTCCCTCGACCAGCGGCGAAGCGACCATGCCCCAGGTCGGGAGTCGTGTTCCAAATTCGGCAACAAAATTCTTACTCCAGAGAATGTTACCGTTTTGCGCATCCAGGCAGAGCAGATGTCCCTGCGCTCCAACAGTATAGACGCGACCATCGTTAATAACGGGTGTTGAACGGGGACCCGCCGGATAGCTGACGGAGTACTCGACCGGATACTCATATTTCCAGATGATTTTTCCGGACTCTGCATCAAGACATAAAACGCGTTCAAAGCTGACCCGTTGTTTGAAAATGCGATCGGTTACAAACACGCACCAGCGGGAATTCACTTCAGCGACCGCCGGTCCCGCGTAACCTTCACCGATGGGCGTGGACCAGACGCGGGGCAGTACACCGGACGTGGGTAGAGTTTTGACGATTCCGGTTTCGCGCCAGACCAGATCGTGCCCTGGTCCTCCCCATTGCGGCCAGTCATCACCGAAGCCCTGCTGCGATATGAAACTGAAACTGAGTACGAGCGCAAGCAGACTGCGTGAGATATTCATGATGGCCTCAAGGTTTGAACAGATCAAATTATTTCACTTCATGGACCAAAAGCATGTCGTGTCCCTGTGAGGTCCAGTCGGTTCCGGAGATCAGGACAATCTGGCTCCCCGTTGTCAGAAAACCATGTTTTTTGCCGTAACTGGCGATAAACGCCAGGATTTTGGACGGCGACTTTTCGACGACATCGGTCAAAAGTGAAGTCACACCCCAGTATAAAGTCATCCGCCGCGCCGTTGCCGGTCGATCAGTCAGTGCGACCGTCGGGACGGTTCGTCTCTGTTTCGATAACGCCATTGCCGTTTTACCTTCATGGGTGCAGGTCACCATCAGATCGGCGTCGAGTTTTTCCGCAGTGATTCCGGCGCCCATCGTCACGGCTTCCGTCACTTCGCGGGCATACAGTCGACGGTTACTGGTGGCTTCTTCGGAATGCAGATTGGAAGACAGAATGCGGGCCGCCTCGCGGACGATGCGGCTCATCATTTCTACCGCTGCCAGTGGACTCACACCCACGGCCGTTTCACCCGAAAGCATCACGGCATCGCTGCCGTCCAGCACCGCATTGGCTACATCGCTGGCTTCTGCCCGGGTCGGGAATGTGTTGAACTGCATGCTGTCCAGCATCTGCGTGGCAGTAATCACAGGGACGCGATATTGATTGCAGAGATGAATGATCCGTTTCTGGATGATGGGCACACGTTCGATATCGACTTCCACACCCAGATCGCCACGTGCCACCATGACGGCATCGGTCAACTTGAGTATCTGTTCGATATCACTGACCGCTTCGATTTTTTCAATCTTGGCGACGACATGCGGCGCGTCTTCCGGATTCAGCTTCTCAATCTCTTCTTTCAGCTGTCTGATATCGTCGGCGGAACGCACAAAACTGAGGCCGATGTAATCCAGGCCGTGTTCGACAGCCCAAGCCAGATCGCTCAGATCCTTCTCTGTCAGGCAGGGGGTACTCAACTGCACGCCGGGCAGATTTACTCCCTGCTTACTGCGGATAATCCCTTCCCGTTCCACCACGCACTCAACAAATTCATCATCGGCTGATTTCTCAACCACCCGCATGGCGACCATTCCGTCTGCCAGCAGAACGGGATCACCCACGCGCAGGTCGCCGATGAGCGATTCGTAAGTGCACGTCAATTCCTGTGGATTATCGCTATCCAATCCCTGTATAAAGCGGAAGCGCATGTCCTGTCGACACGTGATTTCATCACCCGGGAGTACACCCAGGCGAATCTTAGGGCCGGACAGATCGCCTAAAATTCCAATCGGCTTTTCCATTTCAGCCGAGATCTCGTGGATGTTTTTCACAATCTCCGACAGCCATTCATGTTTGCCGTGGGCAAAGTTCAGACGAAACAGATCCACGCCGGCAATAATCAGTTTCTGCAGCATTTCCCGCGAATCGGAAGCGGGTCCGACCGTGGCAATAATTTTTGTTTTTACCAGCGGATGTTCGGCGTAGTGTTTTTCGTTCATCATGAACCTTAAAAAAAGATATTCCATTAACAAGTCGTTGTGTGCGCACTGACTTGCTGTTTAGCCTGTGTCCCGTCTTACTAAAACGTCTCCAGGTCTATAATAGTTTGAAGTCGCTACTGTTAAATGTTATCTGCTCTGGAAGCTACGATCAGTTATTTTAGTTTGTCTGAAACCATTTCTGATTTACCTGTTTGACCGGCTCTCCCGGTTTGGCAATCTGAAAGCTGCCTTTGAGACTGACAGTAGTCGGTCGAATACAGGTTTTATCATTACAGGCCTGGTACTTCACATTCAGTTCCAGCTGTTCTGCCTTACCTGCTGCTGCAGCGGGAATCGTCAAGGTGCCGCGGATGATAGCCTGTTTTTCATAAACCTGCAGCGGTTCATCGAACCCCTCCACAGTAAATGCGTGGCCGGCCGGATATTTGACTTGAGACAGTGTGACCTGCTGATTCGACTTCACCGTAAAAGTTGTGGGTACCATGAAATCGGGTTTCGCAGGATTTGCATTGATGTGCCAGCCATCTTCGATGGTGAGCACAATCGCTACCCGGCAGGTTTTTCCTGCGGGCAGTTTATCAACAGAAAGATAAGCCTTGGCAGCAACCAGGTTTTTCTTCGGGGTCACCTGGCCCAGCCCGGCTACCGCCAGCAGTTCCAGTCCCGGTGTGACGCTGGCCAGTTGCTCTGAGTTCGCTGCGAACTGTTCCAGTGATCCAAGTGCAAAGCCTGCATCTGAAGTGGGGGCAAGCAACGCAGATTGCTTCTGAGCTGGCGGCGTTGTCAGGAACTCTCCCACCGCCTGTACCAGTTGGGCACAGCGATTCGGATAGCGTTTGATGACACGTCCAAACAGCTGCAGCGTCTGATCTGCATGCTGTCGATATTTGGGATCGCCTGTGAGTTGCGTTAGCTGAATCAGGTTCCGGGTACTGATGCTGTTGCCAGAAGGAATTGCGGCGTCGTATGCATTTTTGGTACGTGCAATCAATTGTTCGTGATCGTGTGTGGTGAAGAAAAAACCGTGTTCTTTCTGATCCCAGAACAGTTTGATCTGCAGGTCGGTCAATGCCTGCGCCTGATCCAGCCACTGCTGTTTGCCGGTCGCTTCATACAGGGCGAGCAATCCCTGCACCAGGAAGGCATAGTCATCCAGGTACGCGTTCAGCCGCGCCTGATCGGCGCGATAGCTGCGATACAGGTGCCCCTGCTTGTCCCGCATCTGATCCAGAATAAACTGGGCCGCTTTTTCGGCGGCAGCTGTATAGTCGGGACGTTTGAGGATCCGACCGGCATTTGCCATGCCTGTGATCATCAGCCCGTTCCAGCTGGTCAGAATTTTATCGTCTTTCAAGAGTGGCTGTCGCTGATTGCGGACTGTATGCAGTTTCTTGCGCATTGCCGCCAGTTGCGATTCCAGCGCTTCCGGTGTCGTCTTCTGTTTTTCGGCCAGTGCTTTGAGTGTCGTCACACGATGCAGTACGTATCCGTGTTCAAAGCGAACCGGTTCGTTCAATCCATAAAATTCAGCGAACAGGGGATAGCCTTCATCCAGGATCTCTTTCAGTTCTTCCTGGGACCAGGCATAATGTTCGCCTTCCACGCCATCGGTTTCGGCATCCAGTGCAGAATAAAATCCTCCCTGGGTGTCGGTCAGCTCTCGCAGAACAAAATCGATGATGCCTGCGGCGACCTGTTTGTATTGTTCGTTGCCTGTCTGTCCGTAGGCTTTCGCATACAGCGATGCCAGCTGACCGTTGTCATACAGCATTTTTTCAAAGTGGGGAACATGCCAGTAGCGGTCGGTGCTGTAACGGTGAAAGCCGCCTCCCAGATGATCATAGATGCCGCCGTTGGCCATGGCATCGAGTGTCTGATACAGCACTTTCGCCGATTCCGCCGACGTACTCTCCGCATCCATTGATTCGATGTCGTACTGCAGTAATACCAGCTTGGATGACGTGGGGAACTTGGGTCCGTTCGGACTGACTTCTGAAAAATCGATTCCGCCATATTCCGAATCAAAACTGGCATTGATCGAACGCACGCCTGCTTTAACCAGCCTGTCTTCAATTGGAATGGCTTCTGTCGCTCCCTCTTCTTTCTGCAGCCGGGCGACTTCTTTCGCGATGATCGTGGCGCTCTGTTGGACCTTCGCTTTATCGCCGCTCCACAATTCATTCACTTTCTGTAACACGCGGGGAAAGCTCATCTGCCCACCCTGATCGGTCGGCGGGAAATAGGTGCCACCAGCGAAAGGTTCACGATCGGGGGTTAAAAACATCGAAAGCGGCCAACCGCCGTTGTCAGGTGCACCGATCAGATGAAAGTAGACGCTTAAGGATGTCATATAGATATCATCGATGTCGGGCCGTTCTTCCCGATCGACTTTGATATTCACAAAGTTTTCGTTCATGTACTTCGCGATTTCGGGGTTCTCGAAAACCAGCCGTTCCATTACGTGGCACCAGTAACAGCTGCTGTAGCCCACCGACAGAAAAATGATTTTGTTTTCCTGCTTCGCTTTCTCAAATGCTGCCGGTCCCCAGGGATACCAGTCGACCGGGTTGTGCTGATGCAATAACAGGTACGGGCTGGTCTCTTTGGAAAGACGGTTGGTAAACATGGCTTTGTGTTTCGTCTTTTCGGATTCGGTTGCTTTGGTTTCCGAATCTTCACTGGCAGATTTCTCACTGGCAGACAGGTTCGCTGGTTGCCAGTTGGAAACAAAGAATAAGATGGTCAGCAGGAGAACAATCCACCATTTCATATTTTTATGCAAATCCATTTTATAATTCCTTCGGGGGGCGGGCAGAATAATCAATGCCCGTTTTACTTTACATTTCAGACTGCGCCGGTCAACCGGTCTGCAGCTGGTCCAGCCGTGGGTACCAATATCTTATCCGATACCTGTCCAGTCGACTATATAATAACAGAAGAAAAGAGATTCAGCACATTACTGCGACAATGTCTGAAACCAGATTATCATTTTCAGGCAGGCACCGTGATCTGTTGAAGAATCTGGCGAATAATCTCCGTGGCGCGGTTCCGCTGGCTTTCACGCACCAGAGAACGGGTAATCACGCGGTGTGCTAACACCGGTACTGCCAACTGTTTGATGTCGTCGGGAATGACATAATCTCGCCCTTCGGTGAATGCTTTCCCCTGCACGGCATGCGAAAACGTAATCGCACCGCGTGTGCTCACGCCCAGTGTCAGCTCGGGGTGATTGCGGGTCACATCCACAATTTCCAATATATAGTCGGTCAGGGAATCATCGACCCGGACATTTCGAACCGCCTGCTGCATCTCGCGCAGTTGTTTCACCGACAGGACGGATTGCAGAGTATCGACGGGCTCACCATTGCGATGCTGAATCAGAACTTCACGTTCGATGGCCCGATCAGGATAACCGATATCGATACACATCATGAAGCGGTCGAGCTGGTTTTCCGGCAGGGGATAGGTGCCTTCAAATTCGTAAGGGTTTTGTGTAGCCAGTACGAAGAAGGGGGGTTGCAGGGTGATCGTCTGGCCTTCCACACTGACCTGACCTTCATTCATCGCTTCCAGCAGTGCGCTTTGAGTACGGGGGGGCGTGCGGTTGATTTCATCTGCCAGCAGTATATTGGAGAAGATCGGGCCTTTACGGAATTCGAACTCACCGAGACTCGGCAGGAAGACGTTCGAGCCCAGGATATCAGAAGGGAGCATATCCGGGGTGAACTGCACTCGTGTGTAGTTACAGTCGAGACTCTTGGCAATTGCTTTCGCGAGTGACGTTTTACCGACGCCGGGGGCATCTTCAATCAGAACATGCCCTTCCGCCAGCAAAGTGACAATCGCCAGCTGGACCACATCCGGTTTGCCAATGAGGACGCTGGAAATGTTGTCATGCAGTGTCTTAACCAGGCTGGCGGTTTCTTGCTGGGAGCTGACTTCCATTAAAGATCCATTTTTCTGTTGAGCATTGATGTTGATACAACGGAGAGCACAGTCGGAGTATCAACGTTCAGAAATACAGGATTCCCACATTGATTTCAACTGACAGTCTAACTGGTTTCGAGGGGATATGGAATTATATAAAAACAGAGAAAATAATTCTGTACAATTGTCTGACAGACTTCCATTATAGAGAAGCCAATTGTAAAGAAAACCAAATTTTGATAACAATCGCTACTCGTAGCAATCATTTACGAAATCCAGGTGCATTATCTGAGTGTTCTGACCTTGTTTACTGACTATGAACACGCACGCTCCTGCATTTCAACGTCATCATAAAATTTCGATTCATCAGGATTATACTATATGTCGGGCTCAAATCAGTCGGTCGACCAGTTCGCCTCTCTCACACGACGGTCTTTTCTACAGTCAGGAGGGATGAGCCTGGCTGGCCTGAGTCTGTTAGATCACCTGGTACTCCAGGAACTGGTAGCGGCGCCTGCTTCTTCCGATCAAAAGGTAGAAACCTTAAACCGCTTCCCGCGGATGGTGCAGGAATACTTTGTCGAACGGGTCAGGGAACAGGAAGCCAAAACCATTCAGCGACTCGATGCGTTAAAAACCAAAGCAGACGCTGAAGATTATGTGGCCTCTGTGCAGAAACGCATCCGTGAATCTTTCGGCCCGGAACCCGAACGCACTCCGCTCAATGCGCGGATTACCAAAACGACAGACCGCGATACCTATACGATTGAAAATGTCATCTTCGAGAGCCGTCCCGGATTTCTGGTTACGGCAAACCTGTATGTTCCCAAAGGCATTACCAGACCCGCGCCGGGTGTTGTGGGAACCTGCGGACATTCGCATAACGGGAAAGCGGAGACCGCATATCAGTCATTCTCACAAGGGCTCGCCCGCAAAGGCTACGTTGTTTTAATCTTCGATCCCATTGGCCAGGGGGAACGGGTCCAATACAGCGGCACTGATCTCAAATCCACGGTAGGTGTCGGCGTCCGCGAGCATCTGCAGGGCGGCAATCAGCAGTTTCTGGTCGGTGAAAATCTGGCAATGTGGCGCGCCTGGGACGGAATCCGCGCTCTTGATTATCTGCAGACGCGTAAAGAAGTTGATCCAAATCAGGTCGGCGTCACCGGGAATTCGGGAGGCGGGACCATGACCACCTGGCTGTGTGGTGTGGAGCCTCGCTGGACGATGGCGGCTCCCAGTTGTTTCGTCACCACCTTCCGTCGCAACATGGAGAACGAACTCCCCGCCGATACCGAACAGTGTCCGCCCAAAGTTCTGGCGCTGGAACTGGATCACGCCGACTTCCTGGCGGCGCAGGCACCAAAACCGGTTCGCATCCTCAGTAAGGAACGCGACTTTTTCGATGTGCGGGGGGCGCGGGAAGCGTATCTGCGGCTGAAGCGACTCTACAAACTGCTGGGCCACGAAGACAATATCTCGCTGTTCGTAGGGCCTACCTATCATGGCTATTCGCAGGAGAATCGAGAAGCCATGTATGAATGGTTTAACCAGGCGACCGGCATTTCCAGTGAATCACAAGAGCCAAAACTGGTCATCGAAAAAGATGAAACACTCTGGTGTACCCCAAAAGGTTCAGTCGCAGACATCGGTTCTAAACCACTACATGTTTTTACAGCAGAGCAATCGAAAGCACTGGCGGCGGAGCGAAAACCAAAGTCGGGCGCTGCCCTGCAGTCAGCGGTCGCGGAAACATTGCGCTTGAAAAACATCGAAGGAACACCCGATTATCGCATCCTCAGAAACCGGGGTGGCAAAAACTATCCGCTCAAAAATACCATCGCTTATGCCGTGGAAACAGAACCCGGCATTCAGGCTATCGTGTACCGGGTGTCTGACGAGAAACTTTATTCCCGACCCCCTCAGGACGCCGGCAAACAGGCGACTCTGTATATTTCCCATGTCTCTGCCGATGCAGAATTGCGGGAAGAGCCTCTATTGAAAACTGCCGGTAAGGATAAAAAACGCATTTTATACACCTGTGACGTGCGCGGAGTAGGGGAATCGATGCCCGACACGACCAATGCGAATTCCTTCTTCACTCCGTATGGCAGTGATTATTTTTATGCGGCCCACGCGGTCATGCTGGATGACCCGTATGTCGGCCAGAAGACATTCGACGTGCTGAGGGTCCTCGACTGGATGGCCGCCAACGGACATACCGATATCCATCTGATCGGTCGCGGCTGGGGTGCCCTGCCGGCGACGTTTGCCGCCCTGTTCTCGCCGCATGTGAAACAGGTGACTCTGAAAAATGCACTGACTTCCTTCAGCGATATCGCTGAAACCGAGCATTACGAGTGGCCGCTTTCCACACTGGTTCCGAACGTATTGACCGTCTTTGATATGCCAGACTGTTATGCTGAACTGAAATCGAGTAAAGGGCTTACGCAAATTGCTCCCTGGGGGGCAAAAGGCGCTGACAGCTGAGAACTCCTGCCAACAGCCTTGCATCTACCCGGGTACGCCCGTCACAATAGGATAGTTAACACCGGCGGGCTTCACTCTTTTCTCTGAACAAGAAACTGGCATCATTGTGAGCAGCGATCCTAAGATGGAAACTTCCGATCTGGAATCCGTTGAAAAACTACACCAGGCATATCAGCGGCTTCTGCAGGAAGTGAACCGTGTGATTATCGGCCAGCAGCAGGTGGTGGAAGAATTATTGATTTCCCTGCTCGCAGGCGGACACAGCCTGCTGGTCGGCGTTCCCGGGCTGGCGAAAACACTGATCGTGCACACGCTGGCAGATACGCTCAATCTTTCCTTTAACCGCGTTCAATTCACACCCGATCTCATGCCGGCTGATATTACCGGGACCGACGTGATTCAGGAAGATAAGAGTACCGGCAGCCGCGATTTCAAGTTTCTTCCCGGCCCTGTATTTTCGAATGTTGTACTGGCAGATGAAATCAACCGTACGCCTCCCAAAACACAGGCCGCGCTCCTGGAGGCAATGCAGGAACACCAGGTGACGGCCGGTGGTCGAAAACACAAACTCCCGGTTCCATTTTTTGTACTGGCGACTCAAAATCCGATTGAGCAGGAAGGCACCTATCCCCTGCCGGAAGCGCAGCTCGACCGATTCATGTTCGAAATCAAAGTCGAGTATCCCAGCGAAGAAGAAGAATTTGCGATTGTGAGACAGACGACGTCTGATGACTCGTATTCGGTGAAGAAGGTATTGGATCTGGATGAGCTGTTGTCTTTTCAGTCACTCGTGCGCAAAGTTCCCGTCGCCGACCATGTGATTCGATATGCGATGCAGTTTGCCCGCATGACGCGCATCATCCCAGGCAGTGACACGCAGGCGGAGGAAGTCCCGGACTTTATTCGTGAGTTTGTCAGTTGGGGTGCCGGCCCGCGTGCCAGCCAGAATCTGGTACTGGGTGCAAAAGCCCGCGCGATTCTGCATGGGCGGATGTATGTGAGTACTGATGATATTCGGGCCGTCGCACATCCCGTGCTCAGGCATCGTATTATTACTAACTTCAATGCGGAAGCCGAGGGGATGACTCCCGATAAAATCGTGGATCGACTGATTCAACTCATCTCGGTCGACTCCTCTCAGGAAAAACTTGATGGACGATTACCGCAAGTATTTAGATCCGCAGACGCTCGCTAAGGTTCAAAATCTGGATCTGGCGGCGCGACAGATTGTGGAAGGCTATGTTTCCGGGGCACACAAAAGCCCTTTTCATGGTTTTTCCGCCGAGTTTGCGCAGCATCGGGAATACGCGACCGGCGATGACCTGCGCTACGTCGACTGGAAGGTCTACGCCAAATCGGATCGATATTATCTGAAACAGTATGAAGCCGAGACCAATTTTACCTGCTACCTGCTGCTTGACTGCAGTGAATCCATGCGGTATCGCTCTGAAGGGACCGCGCTTTCCAAGTGGGAATACGCGCGGCTGGTGGCCGCTGCCCTGGCGTATGTGGTTCTCAAACAACAGGATGCCGCCGGGCTGTGTACGGTCAACGATCACGTGGTCGATTTTCTCAGACCGGCCAGTCAGCCAACCCATCTGAAACAGATATATTATACCCTGGAACACACGGAAGCAGCAGGCGAATCGGGACTGGGAAAAGTCTTTCACGAACTGGCAGAACGCATTAACCGTCGCAGCCTGATCATTATCATCAGCGATCTGTTTGATGATCTCGATTCGGTCATGCTGGGATTAAAACATTTTCGCCATCGCAAACATGATGTCAGCCTGCTGCAGGTGATTGATCCCGCGGAACAGGACTTCCCTTTCCAGGAGCCGGTTCTCTTTCGCGGACTGGAAAACCTGCCGGAACAGATGGCGGAACCACGCTCACTCAAAAAAGCATACCAGGCCGAGTTTGAAAAATTTCTCAAAGCAGCGCAGCGCGGCTGTCGCGATCTGAATATGGACTATGGATTTGTTCGTACCGATCAGTCTCTGGATATGGCACTCTCAACATTCCTCTCACACCGTCAGTCACGAGTCGGTTCTTAAGTTGTATTGATTCAAATTTTCATGAACGCTTTTTCCTTTCAGCCTCTGTTTGCTTTTGGTTTTGCCAGTCCCTGGCTGCTGATGGGACTGCTGGCGGCTGGAATTCCCATCCTGATCCATCTGCTGCATAAGCGAAAATTCATCGAAACCGAATGGGCGGCCATGAAGTTTCTGCTGGCGGCGACCCGGAAATATTCCCGGCGGGTGCGGTTTGAGCAACTGTTGATCCTGCTGGTCAGGTGTCTGATTCTGCTGCTGCTGGCAGTCGCATTTTCGCGTCCTTACTGGTCTCTGCAAGGCGCCTTTTTTGAAAGCGCCGCGCCCGTACATCGGATTCTGGTCGTGGATACTTCCTTCAGTATGCGCTGGCAGGGAGAGGAAGAGACCCTGTTTGAAGAGGCCAGAGAAATCGCGCGGTCGATTGTCTCATCGTCCCGACAGGGAGACGCGTTTCAACTGATTCAGATTTCCAGCGCTTCGCCACAAAAAGTGATTTCCCGCCCTTCTCGACAACAGACCTATGTGCTCGATGAAATTTCAAAACTGCAACCGACACAGGAGTTCGGTAATGCTGGGCAGGCGCTGCAGGCGGCGCTGGAATTTCTCGGACAGGCTCAGGAACTGGCGCAGAAAGAAGTGATTATCATCAGCGATTTCCAGGCGGAGAGTTGGGCTCCCCAGCAGGCCGAACAGGGAAATTCACGCATCCTGTCATTAATGGATGCATTATCAAAAAAAGCGACGCTGATTCTTAAAGATGTCGGAGTAACGGAGGAATCGAATCTTGCCATCGTCGATTTCAACAGCAGGTCCGTATTTGCCACGTTAAATCAGCCGGTGCGTTTGAGTGTCACTCTGCATAATTTTGGCCTTCTGAACCAGGATGCGGTCAACCTGCAGTTGTACGTCGATCAACAGCTGGTCAATCAGAAGCAGGTGGACCTGCCGGCGAATACTGACACTCAAGCGGAGTTTACCCATCAGTTTACCCGGGTGGGCGATCATCGACTGGAAGTTCGACTCGCCGACGATCGACTGCCGCTGGATAATCATCGCTGGAAGGTCATGCCCGTCAAAAAAGAAATCAACGTGCTGCTGGTCAATGGCAGACGCTCGACGGAAGCGATGGGCCGCGCCACAGACTTTCTGGAACTGGCACTCTCGCCTTCATTGCAGGAACAACCCTGGCAGGGAATTATCAAGCCGCATGTGATCAATGAAGGCGAACTGGCGACCACCGAGCTGAGCCTCTACGATGCGGTTGTCATCTGTGATGTTGCTCTGTTTACAGATCACGAACGCGATCTGTTAAAACATTATGTCAGTCGCGGAGGCGGGCTGATCTTCAGCCTCGGCGAGCAGGTGAATGTCAAGAATTATAACCAGACGATCTTTCAACCAGGGCAGGGGCTGTTATCCTTGAAATTGCTGGACCGTCGAGGCGACGCCCGCAGGCATACCACACTGTTTGAATTTGATCCCCTCCAGTACCAGCATCCCGTTATTGAAATCTTTAAGGGAAATCCTGACGCCGGCCTGGAGACCACGCATATCTACGAATACTTTCAAACAGAGCTTCCCGCCGATCCGAATACGCGACTGATTTTGAATTATGATACGAATGATCCGGCAATCATCGAGGGGTCACTCGGACGGGGAAAAGTGGTCCTGATTACCACATCACTTGATCGGCTCTGGGGGACATGGGCGATCTGGCCCAGCTTTCCGCCGATGGTGAATGAACTCGTGTTGTATATTGCGACGGGTAAATGGGGCAGTCGCGAAGCCCGGGTGGGACAGCCTCTGGAAATCATGACCCGGGAAAACCAGCTGACACTTTCTCCCCAGATGATCGCGCCCGATCAGGAGAAGTATCCGCTCAGAAGCGTTCTCGACAGTGAGGATGAGTCCCGCACAATTACCTTCCCGCAGACTTTGCTCTCTGGGATCTACGAACTGGACTGGGGATCGGCGGCCATGGAAAATACACTCTATGCCGTGAATGTTTCGTCACAGGAAAGTAATTTGAATCATATTGGTCCCCAGGTGATTCCACCACAGTATTTTCGTCGACCCGAGGGAGCTCAAAGTCAACTGGCAGAAGTGCCGGAAGAACGCAGTACACAGGCAGGACTGGCGGAAAACCTGTTGCTGACCGTACTGGCTCTGATCGTGGTTGAACAGTTGCTGCTCTGGCGATTTTCCGCTGGTGCATTGACGTTTCTGGCAGTGATGCTGATCTCCGGACTGAGCCTGTTTTTCCTGCGTTGACCGTCAGGGAGTCTGTGATTTTCTCAACGCCTGTGATATACTGACCCGTCCGAAAAGTTGATTCGTATCCAGAATATGAGGAAATGCAATTCGTAATGAGCCTGAATAAAAAACAGAAAAAACAGATTGACGTGGCCCGTCAGAAAATTCAAAAGCTGCGACAGCGACTGACCGGCGCCAAAGAGCAGATGGATGACCCCCAGGAAGTCAAATACCTTGAACAGGAAATCGCCGTACAGGAAGACCTGATCAAGAAAGTCCAGGAAGCTTCCTGAACAGTGTCCTGCAGATATCAGATCCATTCACCAGGTTCGACTGAAATTGAATGGAACGCACTTAAACTTAAAGACTGAAGCAGTGCCAGGCTCGCATCCTCCCACAGTGATTGTGGTACATCCCAAAGAACGCAAAAGTAAATGCACCGTGCAGCCTTTGCGCACCAGCGAAGACTTTGTCTTCTGGAAGTTCCCCCGTAAGGAAGCCGACCGCATACAGGGATATGTGCGTCTGGGACTGGATGGCCCCCTCATCAGTCCGGCGGATGCAGACTCGGGCCTGCTGGTCCTGGACGGAACCTGGCGTCTGGCGGAGAAAATGGAACCCGATTATCGGGAACTTCCCGTTCGCAGCCTGCCTGACTGGAAGACCGCATACCCGCGTGTCTCTAAACAGTTTGCAGATCCTTCAGCCGGGCTTGCCACCATTGAGGCCATCTACATTGCTTATCACCTGATGGGACTGGATACAACCGGCCTGCTGGAAGGTTATTACTGGGCAGATCAGTTTCTGGAACTGAATCGCGATCAACTGACGTAATTCTGAATCATTGTGAGATGAATGTTTACGTGACCGGCTCTGCCTGTGCACGCGATCGATATTTCAGAATGATGTTGCGGAGCTTCTCCCGGTTGACCGGTTTGGTTGCATAATCCGAGCAACCGGCGTCGATACATTTCTGCCGATCCCCGGTCATGGCATGCGCGGTCAAGGCGATGATGGGAGTCTCGATTCCCAGTTCACGCAGTTTTCTGGTGGCGCCATATCCATCCAGGACCGGCATCGACATATCCATCAGAATGACATCAAACGGTTTGCCTTGTTGTTCGGCATTCAGTGCCCGCCTGACTGCGATGTCGCCGTTTTCAGCCAGTACCACATGCGCTTTCTCTTTTTTCAGCAACATGGAAATCAGACGCTGGTTATCAACACCATCTTCTGCCAGCAGGACAGTACAGGGGCCCAGATTCATTGTTTCTGAATCACCTGCAGGCAATTCCGGATCTTGCTGGATCACTGGTATCTGTCTGAATTTGTCCTGTGGATTTTCATGAAACTTCAGTGTTTCCGGGTTGCCAATGCCAATGGTCAGCGTGAAGACGGTACCTTCACCAGGCACACTTTCACACGTCAGATCGCCACCCAGCATCTCGGCCAGTCGCTTGCTGATAGCCAGTCCCAGGCCGGTTCCACCAAACTTACGCGTGGTGGAAGAGTCCGCCTGGACAAACGGTTGATAGAGCATGGCAATCTGCTCGGCTGTCATGCCGATACCCGTGTCACTGATTTTAAATTCCAGCAGGGGATTATCAGCAGAAGAATTTAAAAACGATGTTTCCACTGAAACTTTTCCCCCATCGGGTGAGAATTTGATCGCGTTCCCAATCAGGTTGATCAGAATCTGTTTGAGTCGTGTCGGATCACTCTGAATCTCAACCGGGAGGGTACCCTCAAATGACAGCTTAAAGTGCAATCCCCGGAGTTCCGCCCTGACTTTCATCAGTGACTGGATTTCTTTCATTTTTTCCAGCAGGGAAAATTGAATGGTTTCGATCGTCAGATTTCCCGATTCAATTTTGGAGAGGTCGAGAATGTCATTGATCAGTTCCAGGAGGTAATGCCCGTTACGTTTAATCACGTCCAGTAACTGAATGCTGCCCGGGCGGCCCCAGCTTTCTTCAATCAGCAAATCGGTGTATCCCAGGACGGCAGTCATCGGCGTCCGGATTTCATGACTCATATTCGCCAGAAATTCACTCTTCGCCCGCGAGGCAGCCTCCGCATCGGTATTGGCCTGTTTCAGTCGTTCGGCTTTTTCTTCCAGTTCACGACGGGTTAATTCCAGATTTTCCGTCCGGTCTTTCAGTTCATTTAAAGCCAGATCCCGTACTTGTGAAACCCTGTTGTATTGTTTTGCAATCAGGCTGACATCGCTGTATTCGTCCATGTCATCTCCCAGCTCGGTATCTCCCTGGATATGCAGTTCCATCAGATTCAACAAGTCATACATTTCTGAAGTGGCACCATGCTCTGCCATATTCAGACCCAGCTTTTCTTCATCTTTGGTTGCACGCAGTCGAACAAAATGACTGATGATCCGTAAAGTGACCCAGCAGAAAGAAAAACACCAGATGAAGCAGACGCCACATCCCAGTAACTGGATCAGAAACTGTTCCCATCGGGAATGTGACAGGAGCTCGGCGGGAATAAACAATGCGACCGCCAGAGTACCCCAGACACCCGCAAAACCGTGCACGGGAATCACGCCGATCGTATCGTCGAGCTGGAAACGCTCCAGAACCCAGACACCCGCTTCCATGACGATCGCTGCGATAATTCCAATCACCACAGCAGCTGCAGGCGAGACCGCATCACAACTGGCGCTGCTGGCGACTAGGCCTGCCAGCAGACCATTCAGTATGTTTTCGATTTCGATCTGTTTCTTCTGATAGAATTGCCACACCAGCATTGTGATGGCACCACAGGCAGACGCCAGAAAAGTATTAATAAAGATTTGCGGTACATGCGATGTAAAACCAAACTCACTTCCGCCGTTAAATCCAAACCAGCCCATCCAGAGGATAAAGACACCCGTTGTCGCGAGGGTCAGATTGTGCCCCTTCAATTTTTTTGAACCGGATTGTTTATCGAATTTTCCAATTCGAGGTCCGATAATCATGATCGATGCCAGCGCTGCCCATGCTCCCAGTGAATGGACGACTGTCGAACCACTGAAATCCCGGAATCCCAAAGACTCCAGCCAGCCGGGCGCTTTTCCGGTGAAATGACTGGTCCAGGCCCAGTGTCCAAACACGGGATAGATGATCCCGCCCAGCACGATTGAGAGAATCAGATAAGCGGTAAAGCGCATCCGTTCGGCTGAGGCGCCGGAAGCGATGGTGGCGGCAGTCACACACAGCATCAGTTGAAACAGGAAAAACGCGGATAGAAATATATCGGAACCGGAATTCGTGAACGGGAAATGAGTGGTGCCGATTAACCCACCCGTTGTCGTACCAAACATCAGGCCAAATCCGAATATCCAATACAGGATCCCCACAATACTGACGTCGACGACATTTTTTATGGCGACGTGAATACTGTTTTTAGAGCGGGAAAGACCAGATTCCAGACAACAGAAACCAGCCTGCATAAACAGGACAAATAGACTGCAGACCAAAATCCAGAGAATGTCAATTTGTTGATGAAGTTCCATGATTTCGACTCATGTATCTGGCGAAGTAGTTAATCACAAGCTTCCCGAAATTCCAGACGTGCTCTCATACACTGTCTCAAGGAAGTGTTTCAGTTTTCAGAAATAAAACAGATCGCTGTTTCATTCACAAAAAGCTTATGTTTTTTTTTGTCAACATGTGCCTTAGATCAACATTATTGCAGTACCTGTTCATTCTGCGGTCTGATTTGCGTGAAATCCCTTAATACATAAGGAGGGGAACGTTTTAACCTGTATAGATGAACGAAATTGAGGAATTAAATACCTCCTTAAGTAAAAGCGTTTTCTATATAGCCACTTAGAGAAATTCAAAGCGTTTATTTCAGTCTGTTATTAACGGCTTAAAACATCAATTCGGTTTAATTGTTCTGACAGGAACCACTCAAAGGAAAAAAAACCGCAGCTCACTGCACTGGATGCTAAATGTAATTCGGGCCCGAAATACTTACCGTACAAAAGTGTCTGATTTGGAGTTGATGGCTTGAAAGTCATCCGGATGTTTCCGTAAAGCATGGTAGATATCGGAGTGGTTCCCGTTCTCTGACGTTTCAAAGCCGGTTCTGGTACTTTCTGGTCTGCCTTGCTTGATTATTTTGCTGTGCTTGTTAACGTTGGGAAGATTTGCGCAGATAAAGGTCTCCGAGCCAGAGTATAGTGTACATTAGCTGTGAAAGTGATCCGAGAAAGTGCCCAGACGAGACGACATTCGTAAGATTTTAATCATTGGCTCCGGTCCGATTGTGATCGGTCAGGCGTGTGAATTTGACTATTCTGGAACCCAGGCCTGTAAGGCACTGCGGGAAGATGGTTATGAAGTCGTGCTGGTAAACTCCAATCCGGCTACGATTATGACCGATCCGGAAACAGCACATCGAACTTATATCGAACCGATCACCTGGCAGTATATTCAGAAAGTCATCGAGATCGAAAAACCCGATGCCCTGCTGCCGACGCTCGGCGGTCAGACCGGCTTGAACGCTGCGATGGATCTTGCCCGTCGCGGCATCCTTGACCAGCTGGGCGTGGAACTCATCGGTGCCAAAGAAGCGGTCATCGCCAAAGCAGAAAGCCGTGACCAGTTTAAAGAAGCGATGACCAAAATCGGGCTCGACTGTCCCCGCAGTGCTGTCGTACACAACATGGAGGAAGCCAATGCGGCAGTGAAGGACATCGGACTGCCGATCATTATTCGTGCCAGCTATACCCTCGGGGGAACTGGTGGCGGCGTGGCTTACAACCGCGAAGAGTTTGTAGAGAAAGTCCGCAGCGGTCTGGCCCTCTCTCCCGTCAATGAAGTCCTGCTGGAAGAATCTATTCTCGGCTGGAAAGAATACGAGATGGAAGTCATGCGCGATCAGGCCGATAACGTGGTCATCATCTGCGCTATCGAAAACTTCGATCCGATGGGCGTACACACCGGTGATTCCATCACCGTCGCGCCGGCACAGACACTCACCGATAAAGAATACCAGCGGATGCGCGATGCCACTATCGCCTGTATGCGTGAGATCGGCGTCGAAACCGGTGGCTCTAACGTTCAGTTCGCCGTCAATCCCGATACGGGCCGCATGACGATCATCGAAATGAATCCCCGCGTCAGTCGCTCCAGTGCCCTGGCTTCCAAAGCGACCGGATTCCCGATTGCAAAAATCGCCGCGAAGCTGGCCGTCGGTTATCGACTCGATGAAATCCGAAACGACATCACCCGCGAAACGTTTGCCTGTTTTGAACCAACTATCGACTACGTCGTCACCAAAATTCCCCGCTGGACATTCGAAAAATTCCCAGATGCCGACCCGGTTCTGACCGTGCAGATGAAATCCGTCGGCGAAACCATGTCTATCGGCCGTACTTTCAAAGAGTCTCTGCAGAAAGCGCTGCGAGGCCTGGAAATTGGTCACTTCGGACTGGGTGGCGGTAAGAAGGATCTCTGGGGAACTGCCAAACAGCCTTCCAAGGATACGATCCAGTCCAAACTTTCGGTTCCCAATGAAGAGCGGATTTTCTACGTTCGCTATGCATTCAAGCAGGGAATGACAACGGAGCAGATTCACGAACTGAGTGATATTGATCCCTGGTTCCTCAATCACATCAGACAACTGGTTGAACTGGAAGATCAGATCCGCTCACGTTCCCGCCTGGAAGATATGGACTACACCGCCATGAAACAGGCCAAGCAGTCCGGCTACTCCGATAAACAGCTGGCTTTCTGGCTCGACTCGACCGAAATGGATGTCCGCCAGTATCGCAAAGGGCTCGGCATTGAGGCGACGTTCAAACAGGTCGATACCTGTGCCGCCGAATTCGAAGCCTTTACACCATACTTCTATTCGACCTACGAACAGGAAGACGAAACGCCGGGCAATCCCGATCACAAACGCCGCATCATGATTCTGGGCGGCGGACCGAACCGCATCGGGCAGGGGATTGAATTCGATTACTGTTGCTGTCAGGCTTCCTTCGCGCTGCAGGAACTGGGCATCGAAAGCATCATGGTCAACTCGAATCCCGAAACCGTTTCGACTGACTATGACACTTCGGACCATCTGTTCTTCGAACCATTGACCACCGAAGACGTCCTCAATATCTGCGACCGCATGAAACCCGATGGCGTGATCGTGCAATTTGGCGGACAGACGCCGCTCAACCTGGCGCGTGGTCTGGAAGCCGCCGGCGTCAACATTATCGGTACCAGTCCTGAAATGATCGACGCGGCCGAAGACCGGGAACGCTTTCAGGCGATTCTCGAAAAGCTCGAACTGCATCAGCCTCCGAACGGCATCGCCACGGATACCGAAAGCGCACGCAACGTCGCCAGCAAAATCGGTTATCCCATCCTCGTACGTCCCAGCTACGTGCTCGGCGGACGCGCGATGGAAATCTGCTACGATGAAGAATCCCTAGTACGCTACATGAACGAAGCCGTCAATGCGTCTCCCGATCATCCGGTACTCGTCGATCGCTTCCTGGAAGATGCCATCGAAGTTGACGTCGACGCCATCTCAGACGGGATTACGACGCTGGTCGGTGGCGTAATGGAACACATCGAAGAGGCCGGCGTTCATTCTGGTGACTCTGCCTGTGTGCTTCCGCCGCACTCGCTCCCCGAGTCGGTCATCAATGAAATCAAACGCGCGACACACGCCCTGGCACGCGAACTCAAAGTCAAAGGGCTGATGAATATCCAGTTCGCCGTCAAGCAGACTGACGATGAGTACAAAGTCTACATCCTGGAAGTGAATCCCCGTGCCAGCCGAACTTCTCCCTTTGTTTCCAAAGCGACAGGAATTTCCCTGCCCCGCATCGCCGCTAAAGTGATGGCAGGCGTCTCGCTGCTCGAACAGGAAATCACACGCGAGCCTGAACCGAAACATACGTCCGTCAAAGAAAGTGTATTCCCGTTCTCCCGCTTTCTTGGCGTTGATATTATCCTCGGCCCTGAAATGCGTTCGACGGGCGAAGTCATGGGCATCTCAGACGGCTTCGCGATGGCATTTGCCAAAAGTCAGCTCGCTGCCAGTACCAGCCTGCCTTCCGAGGGCACCGTCTTCATCAGTATGGCTGATGTCTACAAAGACATGATCATCGAACCGGCAAGACGGTTGATCGAACTGGGATTCAAAATTGTTTCGACCTCCGGGACCGCACGTGTCCTCAAAGAAGCAGGCCTCGAAGTGGCCACCATCAAGAAGCTGAAAGAAGGACGTCCCAACCTGCTGGACATGATGGCGAACCAGGAAGTCCAGTTCATCTTCAATACGCCCAGCGGTAAAGGTTCTCGAACCGACGAAGGTAAAATCCGTTCGGCTTCGGTCTCGTACGGCGTGACCTGTGTGACCACCATCCCCGGCTGTCTCGCGGTTGTCAAAGCGCTCGAAGCACTCGCCGAAGATGCAACTCCCCAGGTTCGTGCCCTGCAGGACTGGATGGCAGACATGTGATTCACGAGGTTCAGGGAATGTCCTTCTCAGGATGTTCCCTGAATTTCCACCAGATGAGGGCAGACCCGATTTACCGGTTCCGTCGTTTCCGTGCTGCATAACTGTCGCGACGTTTCTCGGCATGAAACACAAAGTAACCGTCAATCTCGTGCACTTCGGTTCCGCCGAAAATGCTGGTCAGTTTCTTCTGGTACCACAGCCGTCGACGAGTCACCATCACCAGCTTTCCGCCGATCTTCAGACGATTGAAGCCCTTCATGATGAAATTCTTGGCGACGGAAAAATCCTCATGGTAAGGCGGGTTGGACAGAATCCACTCGAAGTCGGTCTCCTGATGGTCGCGAAAACCATCGCTCTGTAAAACGGTCACTCCCGCAGCCGCATTACGTTCCGCATTTTTTTTTGAGATGCGAACTGCGTCTGCATCAACGTCGGTCATCACAACATTTTCAGCACCAACGATCTTCGCTGCCAAAATTCCCACCACGCCACATCCACAGCCCAGGTCCAGCACTCGCTCGCCCGGCGCAAACGTCACCGTCGAGAGCATCGCTTCCGTACCCCGATCCAGGCCTCTGGGGGAGAACAGTTCGGGCGTTGTTTCAAAGCTGAACTGCTGATTATGAGAGGTAATGGAAAAGCTCATGTAGATTCGATAAGTCTGGTGATTGACAGGGTTTTCTGTTAAGAATCCAGATTCGCAGGGATTCGATGATTGTCTGGACTCACTGTGAAGATTACGTTATGACCTGTATCTTCAAGGGAACCATACACTTCCGGCAAGAGATTATCCACGGCAAGAATCAGTTTTCCTGTCAGACAGGTTTAATTTCACCCGCTGATATCTGAGTGCTCAAGGATCTGGCGAATGGGAAAAGTCAAGCAGTCACATTTTAAGCCCGGCTTAACCACCTGGATTCTGACGAGTCTGGTGCTGGGGATAATGTGTGGACTCTTTTTTGGTGACTTATGTTCGCCACTCAAAGCGGTCGGCGATGTCTTTATCGGTCTGCTGCAGATGACGGTTTTGCCTTACATCACGCTTTCACTGATTTTAAATCTGGGCCGCATCTCAATCCGACAGACTCGCAACATGGCGTTGACTGTCATCGTGCTGCTGCTGATTCTCTGGTGTATCGGCTTGTTTAGTGTCTGCCTGATGTCGCTTTCCTTTCCCTTCTGGCAGAAAGGCGCATTCTTCAGTACCAGTATCATTGATGGGCCGAAGACCGAAAGCCTCTACGACCTGTTCATCCCCTCGAATCCCTTTTTCTCACTCGCCAATAACGCGGTCCCTGCGGTCGTACTGTTTTCCATCGGCATGGGCATCGCCATCAGTGGCATTCCCAAACGCGAACGCCTGCTGGAACCGTTGTCCGTCGCCGTCAACGCCTTGATGCGGCTCAATCGTATGATCGTCCACGTTTCGCCCATCGGAATATTTGCCATCGTCTCCTATGCCATGGGCACGCTCCCCTTTGAAAAATTTGGACTGCTCCAGGCGTATCTGATTACCTTCTCCGCTGCCACACTCCTGCTGGCGATCGGCATTCTTCCGATGCTGATTTCTGTCTGCACCCCGGTCCGTTACTGGGATGCCCTCAAAGTTTCGCAGACCGCGGTTATTGCATCGTTTGTACTGGGCAGTACCTTCGCCGTTCTGCCTCTCATTGTTGAAGCGGCCCGTGAAATTCTGGATCGCTATCACCTGGAGAAAAAAGATACCGGCGGTTCACCCGATGTCCTGATTCCGCTTGTCTTTCCCTTCCCCGATCTC
Organism: Gimesia maris; assembly: GCF_008298035.1. Taxonomy (NCBI): domain Bacteria; kingdom Pseudomonadati; phylum Planctomycetota; class Planctomycetia; order Planctomycetales; family Planctomycetaceae; genus Gimesia; species Gimesia maris. Next base: position 7,416,682 of record NZ_CP042910.1, on the reverse strand, counting down.
GGACGCATCGTCGGGTTGATCTTCATTCCTTTTTCTGCCTGGTTTTATGGTACCAGTATGTTGCCCGAAGAATATCCCCGCTTCCTTTCGCTGGGCATGGCCGGTTCCTTTGCGAAACCAGCGGTCACCATTCCCTGGCTGCTTGACCTGATGCACATCCCGCACGATATCTTTCAGCTTTATCTGGCGGTCGGCATTTACACCACTCGTCTGGGGGATGCCCTGCGTTCAGTTTACCTGTTTTCCTTCGCGATCCTCGCCGCTGCTTCGCTTTCCGGCACGCTTAAAATTCAGTGGAAACGTTTCATCTCCTGGTCGCTGTTTTCATTGTGTGTCGCGGGTGTCGTCATTGCCAGCATTCATGCGGTACTCAACTACACTTTCAAGGATGTCTACCAGTCCAAAGCACTGATCGCCGATCGTCAACTGCTCTTTCCCGGCGTTAAAGAGATCGTACTGGAAGAATCCGCTTCCAACCCCGATCCTATTCAGTCCGGCGAAACCCGCATCGATCGCATCCGCCGTCGCGGGACCATTCGGCTGGGCTTCGACGCCAAGCGGCTTCCCTTTTCCTACTTCAATGATCGCGGACAACTGGTCGGCCTCGACATCGATATGGCCCATCGACTGGCACTCGACCTGGGAGTTGATATCGAATTCGTTCCCTTTACCCCGCAAACACTGGTCAGTCAGCTGAATCAGGATCATTTCGATCTGGCCATGTCCGGTCTGGAAGGCACCATCGAACGGGCCACCGCGTTCCCCGTTGCCGATTCTTACATGGATGTGACGCTGGCACTGGTCCTGCCTGACTTCCGCAAAGTCGATTTCCTGGAGTTCGACAAATTACGCCATTCCGCCGATCTGAAAATCGCGGTCGTCGCCAACAGTTTCTACGACGAAAAAGCCCACGAGTTCTTTCCCAATGCGAGCTTTGTTTCCATCAACTCGGAAGAAGATTTCTTTGAAGGCAATGCCTCTCACGCCGATCTGCTGGTGACCAGTGCTGAAACAGGTGCCGCCTGGACGCTGCTGTATCCGAAATTTTCGGTGATCAATCCCTTCAAGAAAAATATTCGCGTCCCCATGTATTACCTGGGCGCTCACGACATCGAATTTGAAGAATTCATGGAAGTCTGGCTCGAACTCAAAAAGAAAGAAGGCGTCTTCGACACGCTCTACAAATACTGGATTCTCGGCGAAACCATCAACCCCGCCCCCCCACGCTGGTCCATCATCCGCAACGTCCTGCACTGGGTGGATTAACGAGAAATGAAATAGAGCCGTTCACAGCGGCGAACGCAAACAGATGGGTAGGCCCGAATGCAATTCGGGCCGAGCGCAGCGAGCAGGAAACTGTCAGAGAAAACGTGGTAAAAGTGTAACCCTGCGAATTTTAATCTCCGCTTCGTCTTGTTCGAGTCATTTCGTGTTTTTCGTGGTAGAAAAATTTGTCACGACGGTTCAATTTCTGCTACACTGCATCGACGAATGTATCTGTTTCTTTCTCATGAAAAAATTCAGCGCGGAGTGAAATATGGCCGATCGTCTGTCATTCACAATACTACTGCTGTTACTCAGTCTCTGTTTACGGTCACCAGTTCCTGCAGCAGAACCGGTTGACGATCAACGGCGTCAACTGAACCCGGAAGAAATCCAACAGACACTCGTTTTCCTGGCGAAGCAGCTCACCTCAAATCTTGATGCCATTCATACCTGGCAGGGAACTTATACGTACGTCAGAGATATGCAAATCAAACGGAACACCATAGGCCAGGTCGGTGTTCGCTGGGAGAGCACTTATCGACTGCTCCCTTTCTGGCTGGACCAACGGCAGGATAAACTGCGTGTCAATTATTATCTGACAGAAAAACCCGATGAGCTCGATCAGTTGCAACCGGTACCAGCCAAAATCGAAAGTACTTTAAATGCACAATGGATTGTCGTCAAAGGGGAAGAGTGCCTCGAATTGAGCGAGGAACGCTTCGGTTCCGTCTTTGGTTTTCCCGATGGTGTTCAGAAACAGATCGGCGGAGGCAGAATTCTGTACCGAAAATGGAAATTTGAATTAGAGCGGGACGGGCGGTTCTTTGATCCCAGAACAGAAGTGTTGGGGAATAGCTCGGGCAGCTTTGCCCGTACCCTTGAATTATACGCAAATGTACTCAGTGGCGCAGAGGGAAAAGAAAAGCAGGAGAAGTTTTCCCCGCGAGTTACCATCGCGGAAAGAAAACTGGAACACGGGCAGAAGCAGTTGATCGTCACGATCGAGTACAATCCCTGGAAGCCCAATGGCGTTCCCAGATTTAGTCAAGTGACTTACGATTCCCGATTTAGATTTAATCCAGTGAGATCTGAGCATTTACGCGGTACTGTCGCGGATCAGATCCAGACATTCTCTTATAAAAACGTCGATGGCATTTCTCTGCCTGAGAAAGTTGTTACTGAGTACTTCCAGTTTAGACCAGCCGGTAAGCGTGAGCTGACCTCACGCCGCACTTATACGTTACTCGATTCAAAACTGAATCAACCCATTAACCCGGACCAGTTCCAGATCAAATCATTCAATCTGCAGTATGGCGAACGCATGCTGGACAGAACCAAAAACAAAGCCTTCATCCAGGACCACGACGGCCTCGTCCCCGCCGAAGAATTTGAATTCAACAAAGAATCACAAAGTAAGAATTGAATTCAGCGACCTGTAAACAGCTGCTATTGGAAGTCAGCCATAAAAAATATTTCGTGTTTTTCGTGGTAGCAAAAATCGTATTCCATTTTTACTTCGGATACACGCCCACGCGTTTTGCCCAGACTTCCCACTTCTGAACCAGATCATCTACGATGGCCCGCCTGCGCTCCGCCAGGTTATTCAGTTCCGTGCGGTCGAGCTGCACATCGTAGAGTTCCCATTTCTGTGGCTGATAGCCTTTTGCCGGCGAGACGCCGCGCCCCACCAGTTTCCAGTTACCGGCTCTGACGAAGGCATTACTTTCATGCTCGATGAAAATCGGCTCGGTCCGGTTCAGCGGATCTCCCTGCATTATCGGTCGCAGTGAAATACCATCCAGCGCCGGGATTGGATTCCCATTAAATGTCTCGGGATACTTTGTTTCCGCCACATCAATCAGCGTTGGCATAATATCAATCAGCTGGGCCGGTTCCGTGATCCAGCGTTTCTCCGGTATGATCCCCGCCGGCCAATGCATGATGAACGGTGTCGACGTACCCCCTTCATGTGCGAAATGTTTATACAGTCGAAACGGCGTATTCGATGCATTCGCCCACGCTTTGCCGTAACTGTTGCTGTGGTCGAGATTGCGTTTTTCCACATCGTAGAATTCGCCGCGTCCCAGCACGCCCCCCTCGGCACAGCCCCCATTGTCTGAAAGAAACAGAATCAACGTATTCTCATACTGCCCGCTCGCCTTCAGGGAACTGACCAGTTTGCCGATGTTCTGATCCACGCGATCTACCATCGCCGCATAGATGGCCATTTTAAGGTCCATCTCGTCCTGCTTTTTCTCACTCAGAGTTTCCCAGGGGGGTACCTCACTGTCGCGGGGTGAAAGCTGTGTATCTTCCGGCAGCAGTCCCAGTTCTTTCTGTTTCGCGAGACGCTGTTTGCGGAGTTCGTCCCAGCCGATCTTGTACTTGCCGCGATACTTCCTGATTTCCTCTTCATGTGCCTGTAAAGGCCAATGCGGCGCGGTGTAAGCGAGGTACAGAAAGAAGGGTTTGTCCTGCGTCTCTTTTGCCTGTTGATGTTCGTTGAGAAAACGAATCGCATAGTCTGTGTACGCGTCGGTAGTATAGAAGCGGCGGTCTGTGGTACTCGCAGGGGTTTCGATGTCTTCATTCCCGAATGTCATACCCCGCGGTACGACGGGATGAAAGAACCGGGTCGCTCCCGAGACACAGCCGAAAAATTTATCGAACCCGCGCTGCAACGGCCAGCGATCCTGCGCGTTAAAGCCCAGATGCCATTTGCCCGTCATCAACGTCGCATAACCAGCCGGCTTTAAGACTTCCGCCAGCGTGACGCACTTGCGATTCAGGTAACCCTGGTACGCCGGTGGTTTGGAATAACCGCGAGTATCGCCGGGCGGGTTGGTCATCCAGCCAATTCCCGTCTGCTGTGGATGCAGGCCCGTCATCAAAGTCGCCCGCGTGGGACAGCAGCGACCCGAATTATAAAACTGGGAAAAACGCACACCACCCGCGGCCAGTGCATCGATATTCGGCGTTTCAATTTCGCCGCCATAACAGCCGATGTCAGAGAAGCCCATGTCATCGACCATGATCAGAATGATATTGGGTCGGTCAGCGGCCTGTGCGGTGAAAGCGACGAGGCAGACGACCAGGCAGGTGAGAGAAGCTAAGATTTTCCGAATCATAAACAAGCGCTCCCTCCTTCTCAGAAAATTATCAGGTCCACGGAGCGGGGGGCCGAGAATGCAATTCGCGGTTGTCATCGACAGCAGGAATCTATCATAACACGATTGCAAACGGGAAAGACGTTATCGACCTCTGTTAAATTCTGGGTTGCTATTTCCTTTGACAATTCGAAGATCTCACTGTCAGTTCCCTGCTCGCTGCGCTTGGCCCGATTTTTATTCAGGCCCATCCCAACGTGTATCATAATCAACACCATCTTAAACGGAATGGCGCCAGCCACCGGTATTTTTTACAGGCCCGCAGCAAATACCGACAGCTGGCACCGTACCGTTTTATAGTACGATGATCTCAAATTAATTACGACCACAGCGAGCGGAAATACTTCGCATCGACGGCGGTCTGATCCAGGCATTCCTGGGTCGACAGTTCCTTCCAGCTGTGACGTCCTTTGTATTCACTGTGTAAAGAGAACGTCCCTTCATAGCCCAGCTTCCGCAGTGCGGCGACATAGTCGGGAATGGGAGAAATTCCATCAGCGACGGGAACCGTTTTAACTTCCCATTTCTGGTGACCGTGCTTGTCACGTCCTTCGCCCCGTTCCCATGAGAAATTCTTGACGGCGCACAACGCGATCCAGGGGGCCAGCAGATCGAGTCCCTGCCGCCAGCCGTCGCCACTCCCCTCTTTGACCATGTGCAGCATATCCACGTACGCACCGACTTCCTGAGGCGAGTAATCCTGAATCAACTGATACAGTTGTGTGCCATGCGAAGGCAGAAACGCATTCGAGTGCACATGCACGCAGGGCAGGATCTCATATTTCTGACACAGCTTCGCAACCTTGCCGATCTTTTTTGTGGTCTCTTTCAACTGCTGCGCCAGTGTGCCAAACGTTTTATAGCGGTAATAACCGATTTTGACGCGGTCGATGCCCTGTTCCCGGGCGGTCGCCAGAATACGTTCGGCGTTTTTGTCGGGCTCGTCGATCATGGTCGTCAGAAACAGGATTTTCACGCCCGCCTCTTTCGCTGCCGCACATGCCTGCGGCAGTTCCTGCTCCGCGTTTTCGGGCAGAATGTGACCTTTGGGTCGTACGGTCAGATCGAGTCCATCCAGGCCGATGGACTGGAACGCCCGGCAGACATCAGGGATCGGCATGTCCTGGAAGCTCTTGGTGAAGGCACCCAGCTGATAGGCGGCGGCCGGCTTTGATTTCGCTTTGGAATCCTCGCCTGCCTGTAAGCCGTGTTGTGACTGCAGGATACCGGCGACTGCTGTACCCGTTAATACCTGCGCGGCGGTCTGTTTCAGGAAATCACGGCGGGGAAGCCGATTATAAGGGGAGGGAGTATTCCGCATGTTGAAAACCTTCTTTATGATCCGTTGTCCTGTAGATTTCGAGGAAAGCTATTTTATAGTAGTATGAACTGAGACCGACCCTTTTTCTACCAGATTTGCCTGATTTACTGAAATCGAAAGAGATCCCCGTTGAATATGTCCGAGCCGCTCACACTCGTTGCTACTACCGCTTTCGGCCTGGAAGCCGTGGTTTCGCGCGAACTGAAACAACTGGGATACGAAGAGCAGACCATTGAAAATGGCCGCATCACCTTTCAAGGCGATCTTGCTGCGATCTGTCACTGCAATCTCTGGCTCCGTAGTGCCGACCGGGTGCTGCTCAGCCTGGCGGAATTCACGGCGCTCGACTTTGATGACCTGTTCGACGAAATCCGCGACATCGAATGGGAACGCTGGCTGCCCCCTTCCGCCCAGTTTCCTGTCCGAGCCACCGCAGTCCGTTCCAAAATCAACAGTCCCAAGAACTGTCAGAAACTGGTTAAGAAAGCGATTGCCGAACGCCTGAAGGATCATTACATCAAAGACTGGTTTCCCGAAGATGGCCCGCTGTACTCGGTCAGCCTGTCGATTCTGAAAGACAAGGCTTCCGTCTGCATCGACACCACCGGCCCAGGACTGCATAAACGCGGTTATCGCAAGCTCGCCGCCGGCGCGCAGATTAAGGAGACGCTGGCAGCAGGTCTGGTCCAGCTCAGCTATTGGAATCGCGAACGGCCGTTTGTTGATCCCTGTTGTGGCACGGGTACGATTGCCATCGAAGCCGCCCTGATTGGTACGAACACGGCGCCGGGCCTCAACCGTGAGTTTGCCGCCGAAGGCTGGCAACAGTTGCCCCCCGAAATGTGGGAAGCGGCCCGCGAGGAAGCGCGCGCGCTCGCACGAACTGATATCGACTATCGACTGCAAGGCTACGATATTGATCCTGCCATGATTCGCATGGCCCGCTATCATGCGCAGCAGGCCGGCATGGAAGAATTCATTCATTTTCAGGATCAGCCACTTTCCGAATTCAGCACACCCCGCAAGTATGGCTGTATCATTACCAACCCTCCGTACGGCGAACGACTGGGCGATAAAGCAGACGCCGAAGTCATTTACCGTGAAATGAAACGGGTATTTGCGCCACTGAAGATGTGGTCAATTTATGTAATTACCTCGCATCCGGGCTTCGAACGCATTTACGAACAAAAGGCCCGCCGCCGCAAACTGTATAACGGTCGGATAGAATGCATTTACTATCAGTTTCCCGGCCCTCCTCCGCCGCGGAAGAAGTCACCCTGGGAACAGGCAGTCGGGACACAATCCGATTCAGCTGAGGAAACAGATGACGCCGATGAAACGCGGCAGGAAGAAGTTGCTTCCGAGCCGAACGTGACTCCACCCGAAGTGGCAAGCGAGAACCCGGGAGCTGCAGAATCGATTGAGACGGCTTCTACAGAGTCTACTCCAGCTGAAGATTCTGCGACACATGAAAAATCGAATGAAGAAACGGAAGACAGGCAAGAGTAGCTTCAGGCAGACCACATGTTGCGGATGTTCTTGCGGATGTCTTCTGCTGTCGTTTCGATCTCGGCTTCCTGGGGAGTATCCAGCGCATCGGCACTGAACGCCGGTCGTCGCTGAAACAGCGAGATCGTCTTTGGTGAAACAAACCGTGTCAGCTGGGCATAACTGTGTGCCTGGTTCCAGCGACGATTCTGGAAATACTGCCGATGAGGAAAGCAGACATACAGCCAGTTTTTCGCCCGCGTCAACGCGACATAAAACAGACGGCGTTCTTCGTCGATTTCGTCTTCGCTTTCCAGTGACATCTCTGACGGAATACTGCCATCGGCGGCCTGCAGCACGTAGACTGCGTCCCATTCCAGACCTTTTGACGAGTGAATCGTACTCAGTACCAGGAAATCATCGTCATCCGCGCCGCTGGCGGCTGAGACATCCTGCGTGGAACTGGGTGGGTCAAGGGTAATCTCTTCCAGAAAACTCATGCGACTGCTGAAGCGACTGGCAACCTGTTCCAACTGTTCCAGATCCCGTTGACGCGATGTCGCGTTATCGTATTGCTGGTCGAGCAGGGGACTGTAAAACGTGCGCACCTGATGCACTTCCGCCGAGATGCCCCGTTTTTCTGATTGGGGAGAACTCAGGTTTTTCATCAGCCGCACAAACAGAGGCCAGTGCTCAACCGTCGCTGCCGGCGGTTTGAATTCCGACCAGGCATCAAAGCGAAACTGCGATTCCGCCAGCAGGTTGATCAGCTGTTGTGCTTTTTTCTGGCCAATGCCCGGCAGTAACGTCAGTACTCGCAATCCCGAGACGGCATCGCGGGGATTTTCAGCCAGACGCAGATACGCCATCAGGTCTTTGACGTGCGCAGTTTCAATAAACTTTAAGCCGCCATATTTGTGATAGGCGATATTGCGTCGCGCCAGTTCAACTTCCAGCGAAAGACTGTGGTGTGAAGCCCGGAACAGGACCGCCTGCTGATTCAGGGGAATCCCGGCTTCCCGGTGTTCGAGCACCTGCTGCACGACGAAGTCCGCCTGTTCGTTATTGTCACTGCAGTCGACCAGGCAGGGCGCTTCCCCGCTGATCTTGGACGACCACAGGTTTTTCTCGTAACGTTCGTGTGCTTCGTCGATAATCTGATTCGTCGCCTGCAGGATGGGTTGCGTGCTGCGGTAATTTTCTTCCAGCGTGACGACGGTTGTTCCCTCGTATTCCTGGGGGAAGTCCAGGATGTTCCGTACGGTCGCCGCCCGAAAGGAATAGATTGACTGTGCATCGTCGCCGACGACGGTCAGTCCTTCACCGTCCGGACAGATGTTTTTCAGAATGCCCGACTGCAGGATGTTCGTGTCCTGGTATTCGTCTACCAGTACTGCTTCGAACTGGCCTCGCAACAGTTTGCCCCCCGCGGGATCAGCGGCGAGGGCATGCCAGAATAAAAGCAGGTCGTCGTAATCGAGAATGTTCTGCTTTTCTTTGCGATCCACAAACGCCTGAAACAGTTTCTTCAACTCGTCAGCATGTTCCAGGCACCAGGGATAATGTCGCTCGAGGATCGGTTCCAGTTTGGAACACGTATTCACACAGCGGCTGTAGATTTCCAGCAGGGTCCCTTTGCGAGGAAACTTCTTGCCGTTATTGCCCAGATCGAGTTCACTGCGGAGGGCGCTCATCAAGTCTTCGGCATCGCTGCGGTCGATGATGGTAAAGTCATCGGGTAGTCCGATGGCCTGTCCGTAACGCCTGAGCAGTCGCGCAGCCGTTGAGTGAAATGTGCCCCCCCAGATACTCCGCGATCGGGCCGAGGCGGTATTCTCGCGGCCGGCGCTCATCGCCCGCAACAGCGCATCGACGCGCCGGACCATTTCATTCGCTGCGCGGCGGGAAAACGTCAGCAGCAGGATCCGGCTGGGATCGATGCCTTGCGCAATCAGGTACGCGACCCGATGCGAAAGTGTGGTCGTTTTACCGGTCCCCGCACCGGCGATGATCAACAGCGGGCCCGTATCGTGGCAGGCGGCTGCCTGCTGCTCCGGATTGAGCTGTTTGAAAAGGTCTTCCAGTTGTGGGGGGATTTCTGACATCCATGCCTCGCCGAGGTCGAAAGAATTGCGAATCTGCTTTCTTTCTATTTTCGCCAGACAGACGACGACCGCAAGGGGCGGAAATCAAAAATGTTGCTGAACGACTGTTTTTCCCTCAATTCAGGGGTGATTACAGTTCCCGCAGGCGGACATTGCGGTAATGTGCTTCGTTCACGAGATTTCCATGAATCTGTAATGCGATGATGCCTTTCAATGGAATCTGGGGATCTGCTTCCGTAAAGTCGACTGTTTGTACATCGTTAATCCAGATGCGAATGCGGGGTCCTTCACAGCGAATGCGATAGCTGTTCCAGTCGTTCATGCGGACAGGCAGATCACGCAGTTCTGCAGGAGGCCCTGCCAGGATCTTTTTGCGGCGGGATTCATCATACAGGCAGCCCCAGTAGCCGGTTCCCAGGTCTGCCTGGTAGCCACTGACTTCGTGATGATCGGGAATTTCCGCGGTCCGAATCTGCACGCCGGCATTGGTTTTATCACCCAGCAGTTTGAATTCGAGCTTGAGCTCAAAATCATCGTACACTTTGTTGGAACGAAGAAACTCATTGCGTTCGACTTTCTCGGTCAGGCTGCCGGCGATGATTTCGCCATCTTCGATGCGAAAGATCTTCTTATTACCATGCCAGCCGTCGAATGTTTTGCCATTGAACAACGACTGAAATCCTAGTTCTTTCTCACCCTGTTTCGCCTGTGCAGAGATCCGTTCGTGCTGCTGAGCGGCTCGTTGTTTGAGGCCATTATTCGATGTGGAAGCGATGACGCGCTGTAACGCATCAGCCAGCAGTTCGTCGTCAATCGGAGTTCCCCGTTCGGCCCAAGAGACAATCGTCGTACTCGCAGGGACGTTCAATGATTTATCCTTGAGCAGTGAAACTGTGTAGTTGACGGCCTGAGGCGTCGGGTTACGGCGGAGCACTTCGAACACGAGTTTCTTCTCATCGTTACGTTCGGCAATCGCCAGTGTATTGCGGCAGACTTCCAGACGCTCTTCCGGGGTCATGTTCAGCTGTCGGGCCACGCGAATGTAACCACGCAGTGAGCGAATTTTGTATTTGTTGTTCTCCAGTGATTTCGCCAGTTCCAGCAGGGGGGGCGCGACGTCGATGGTCACCCATTTTCCCAGCAGGTCGGTCGCTTTGTTCTGCAGTGCGTCGTCATTCGATCGAGCGGCTGCCACGACGGTCTCTAGCGCGGTCTCACCTCCGATGGCCGCCAGCTGGTCCAGCAGAATCAGCTTCTGATCAGTGGTCGCGCCTTCGATGCCGCCGGCCAGTGCCTGTGCAGTCTCTTCCAGCGGCAGCCGCGAGCAGGCAGCGACGAGTGCCTGGCCTGCGGGAGAGTCGGGACTGGATGCAAGGGTGAGCTTGATTAATTTCGGAAGATCATCGAGCGAAGTGGTGCCGCCTAAAGCAGAGATGGCGGCCTGCTTCACTTCAGGGTTCGAATGATTCACCAGTTGCAACAGAACCGGAGTGGCTGAACTGAGACGACAGCCACCTGCCAGCTTGATGCCCGCCAGTTGCGATTCGCGAGTTTCACTCTCCAGCAGCTTACGGATACTGGCCTCAATGCGTTTTTCAATTTCTGCAGAAGGCTGACTGGAATTCAGTTTGACGATCACCGTTTCCGCAGCACCGGCGAGGTCGGCGTCTTTCTGTTTGACCAGTGCGAACAGGGAGTTCAAAGCCTGAGTTTTCTGTTCGTCATTCGCAACAGGCGCCAGTTCACCAATTGCAAAAATCGCCTGCAGTTTCAGTTCCTGGGAATCGCCCGAGGTCGCTTTAATCACCGTGGGCAGGGCAGATGGAGCTTGTAATGTCCCCAATGCAGCAACCAATAAGGCTTTACGTTCTTCAGGTAATCTCGGGTACGTTTCAATGAGAGTAGACGAAGATATTTTTCCCAGTTTCTGAGCCGCCTGCAGACCGGCACGGAATCGCTGCAGGTCGTCCGATTTAAGCTGTTCTGCCAATAGTCCCAGACCTGCCTTGCCCTGCAATACGATTGACTGTTGCGTCGCTGCCAGCAGGATATTATCAGGCAGATCCATTTTCTGTACGGTATTGACCAGTGTCAGTGCCAGCTGATTATCTTTGATATTTGCCAGCGACTTTGCACACATCAGGCAGGCAAATCCAACTTCCTGCTGCAGTTTCGCATCTCCTTTACCGAGTGCCAGCAGCAGAGCCTTGGCAGCTTCCGACGTACCAATTTCGCCGATCGCATGAGCGGCGGCGATTGCGACGTTTGTGTTCTTGTCTGAGAGCAGCGGAGTCAGATCGTCGACGGCTCCTCTGTCCTTCCGTTTTCCGATCGAATTGATCACGCCGACCAGCAGATTGCCTTTGACGGTTTTCAGTGCATCCCGCAGTGCTTTGTCAGCTGCCGGACCGGGGATGTTTTCCAAAGCCGAGCGGGCGTAGGTCGCCAGTTTTTCATCGCCCAGATATTTGGCGATGGCAGTTGCCGACGAAGCATCACCAATAGCGGCCAGCCGACGACAGGCCATCGCTTTGTCGTAGGTATCCGCGTCGGAGTTAAGTACTTTAACCAGGCGGGCGGCTTCGGGAGCATTTTTATCAGCAGTAGATTTATCAGCGGCAAAATTCATTGTCGGTGTCAGCAGCAGGCTGGTCACACACAGCATGAAAACGGAAAATCGACAGATCAACATGAGCACAAAATCCTCAGGGGAAGAAGACGTTATCGGAAATATTCAAATTCGGTTGTTGAAGCAGGTCGCGAATCAGACGGTCCACGGTTCGCGCATCGCACGGCTTCGCATGCGGTTGGCTTCCTCGTCGTTCACAAATTCTTCCGTTACCGGATCGAACTGCACCTTGCGTCCCAGTTTCCAGGCAATCGCAGCCGCGTGGCAGGCGATGTGTGAGCGGGCCATCACATCTTCGTTGGCCGCGGGCTTGGAACGCGTCTTCACACAGTTAAAGAAGTCGCGGACATGAAACTTGGGTGAGGTTCCCGGAATCGAACTGGGGGAAGGCAACGAAGCCCGCAACTCATTCGAAGAGACCGCAGTCTGTCCGGAGTCACCCGTTTCGACCCAGCCGGCTTCCCCTTCAAAACGGACGGGGCAGGTTCCCAGACCGAGCCAGCCATTGCGACGCATAACAAGCTTAACCCCGTTTTCGTAGACGCATTCTATGACGTTGTCGTCAGGAACGTCTTTGGGTTCGTAGGTGACGGGCATCGTATTATCGGCTTCGAGTGCCCACTGGCAGATATCCAGCGTGTGTGCACCCCAGTCGAGCAGCTTCGCACCGGAGTCAAAGTCGTAATGTCCGCGCCAGGCACCATCCACATACGCATGGTTATAAGGACGCCACGGTGCAGGGCCGAGCCACATGTTCCAGTCAACGACTTCCGGATCGGGCTCTGGTTCCGCAGGCAGCCAGTCGTGGCGATCGATCAACTGGTAGATCGAAGCGTGGACAGTATGAATTTTTCCCAACTGCCCGGTCTGCGCGAGTTTGGCGGCGTGGCCAAAGTTTGAAACGTTGCGGCGTTGTGTACCCGCCTGGAAGACGCGACCGGTCCGCTGAATCGTTTCCTGCAGTCGTCGTGCCAGCTCAATGGAGATCGCACAAGGTTTTTCCGAGTAGACATCTTTGCCGGCTTCGGCTGCCATCATGGAAGCGGTCGCATGCCAGCGGTCACCCGTGGCAATCAGGACGGCGTCGATATCATCGCGGGCCAGCAGTTCGCGGAAGTCGCGATAGGTGTCGCATTTCTGGTCGCCGTTCTGTTTGTCGGCCATCTCTTTGACGGTCTTGCGTTGATCAGCGCGAACATCGGCGATAGCGACGAAGCGGACATCGGGCTGCTCAAGCATGTGGCTCAATACATATCCGCCACGTCTGCGAATGCCGATCCCTCCCAGAATAATCCGTTCGCTGGGAGCCACGGTTCCGTTCAGGCCGAGTGCTGTTGCCGGGATAATTGTGGGGGCCGTGAATACGGTACTGGCGGCGGCTGCCGTCTTCATGAAGTCACGACGATTGAGAGCACTTTTCTTCGTCATCTGTTTCTCCTCGTTAGCCTGGGGGGAAGAGTCGGCTGATCTATGATTCAATGATTATAGCGGGTTGGTGAAACCAGTGTCTGCCTGGTTTTGTAAATTGTAATCGACGGGCCAACGTGCGTCTTGGAAATTCGAGGCGAATTTGTGTATATTTGGCGCATTTCTGGTCTCGATAATTTGCTATGAATGTTTCGTTACAACAGCAGTTTTTCAAAAAAGTCCCCGGTATTGCGCAGACCTGTCGCCTGTTCGAACATCTGCCCGATGTGTATCTGGTGGTGAAAGACGAACGGGGACGTTTCATCAACCATAATGCAGCGCTGTTGAGCTGGCTCAAGGTGGATTCGGGTGAAACGCTGATCGGCAAGACGGATTATGACATACATGCCCCCGATCAGGCCGAAGCGTATCGTCGGGAAGATCGTCGCGTGATGGAAACAGGGGAACCGCTGGTCGATCTCGTGCATCCGGTGACCGGCGGCGAGGGGGCCACGACCTGGTTTCAGGTGATCAAAGAACCGCTGTTTGATGTGCGCGGCAATGTGGCGGGCATTGTGGGGATGATGCGTGACTTCCGCCGCGCAGGTCTGGCGATTGCTCCCTATCTGGAAATGCAGCGCGTCTTTGATTTCATTAACGATCATTTTCAGCGCGAAATCACAGTGACCGAACTGGCGGCCTTGATGGGACTGTCCACCAGCCAGTTTCAGCGCCGGTTCCGCAAGCTGTTTGATACGAGCCCGGCCAGTTATATCAGCCACATTCGCGTTCAGGCCGCCTGTCGACTGCTGACATCGACGACTGACACGATTTCACAAATCGCCAATCAGACCGGATTTTACGATCACAGTCATTTTTCTAAAGTCTTCAAATCGCAGACTGGTGTCAGCCCGACCGTTTACCGCCGCAAGTATCAATAGCCACTGATCCGTTTGTATGTCGTTAATTTTCTCGAACCGATTTTGCCCGGTTCTTGTCCCTCTGCTATGATTGCCGCGACTGTTTCAACTGCCTGCCGACTTTCTGATCTAGTATTCAAAGTAAGAGCATCCAGAACATGGGAAAACAAATACCCGAACTTGAAGAACAGCATATCAAATTCATCGCCGCACAAAAGCTGTTCTTTGTTGGTACCGCGACCGCCGACAGTCGCATCAATGTGTCGCCGAAGGGAATGGATTCATTTCGTGTGCTGGGGCCGAATCGTGTGATCTGGTTGAACGTGACGGGCAGCGGCAATGAGACATCGGCCCATATTCAGCAAGACGGACGCATGACGGTCATGTTCTGCGCGTTTACCGGCAAGCCTTTGATCCTGCGACTCTATGGACAGGCACGCGTCATTCATCCTTATGATGCCGACTGGGACGAACTGTTCGCGCACTTTCCCTCGATTCCCGGGGCCCGGCAGGTATTCGACCTGAGCGTCGATCTGGTACAGACCTCCTGCGGCATGGCGGTTCCCTATTTTGATTACGTCGAGGAACGCGAACAGCTTAAAACCTGGGCCAGTAAACAGGGAGAAGCCGGCCTCCATCAATACTGGTACGACAGAAACCAGCAGAGCCTGGATGGTATTCCGACGCATATTCTGGAAGAAGAGTGATCAGAATCAAGGAGGATAGTCAAATAAAAATGGGTAAGCCCGAATGCAATTCGGGCCGAGCGCAGCGAGCAGGAAATTGGCAGAGAAGCAGAACGATTGCTGGAAAATCTGTCTGCCAGATATTGTTGAGATATGTCGCGTGACTAATATTTCGCAGGAGTGAACCGTCAGTTTCCTGTTGCCTGCGGCAATCCCGAATTACATTCGCGACCACCCGAGGATCACTCCTTTACTTCTTCGAAACGGCGCCGACCACTTCTTTGTTACCGGTATTGGGCAGGAGCCTCTGTGCTTCCTGCAACACGAATTTGGGATCCATGAACGGTTCGTAGCTGATGTCCTGCCAGACGACGTTTCCTTTGCCGTCGATGATGAAAGTGCCATGCAGGGGTTGTTTTTCAAAATCGTCGTAGACGTGGAATGATTTGAACACGTCAAGCTTGTCATTCGAGAACAGCGGGATAGGCAGATCCCCTTTGTCGTAGTTTTTGATCGACGTTTTCAAACCTTCGAGGTTGTCGGTACTGATGGCCACCAGCGGGAAGCCGGCCTGCTCGAATTCCTGCACCATGGGGGCGAACGCCTGCAGTTGCTCGGCACAATGCAGACAGCTGAAGCCCAGGTAGAAGATCAGCACGTGTGGCTTGCCGCGAAATTCGTCGGAACGGCGCACTTTACCGGTGGCGTCTTTCAGTTCCCAGGTGGGAGCCGGGCTGGGTTTCCAGCGGAAGGGGCCTAGCGTACTCAGATCGGGACGGTTACCTACATCGGTGGCGGCTGTCTTTTCAATGCGCCAGTCCGGTTTGAATTTCAGTTCGGCGGCGATCGGTGCCAGTCGTGTGAAGAGTGGCATGTCCAGATCGATGGAAGCTGAGATCTTCTGCAGCTTCTCGAATTCTTTTTTTGCAGCCGCTTTATCACCGGATTCCCAGAGCAGTTCCACCAATGTCGCCTGCGGGTGAACTTCATTCTTATGTGAGCCAATCAGTTTGCGTAACGCTTTCTCTGCTTTTTTACGGTCGCCAGATTTCCATTGAACGGCGAGCAGATAAACTTCATCCGCGCCCCCCGCTTTCTTCAGCAGCTCATAACCCGCTTTCAGATCACCCTGTGCAATCGCCTGATGTCCCTCCAGGGCTTTGATGCTCTGTTCCAGTTTGCGGACGCGTGAGAGGTACGGTTTCGCTGCTGTGTTTTTCGCTTTATCAATGATAGAGGCACGACTTTCGTCTGGTCTGAGTGCGACCAGTGGTTCCGCGGTCAGACTGGATTTTGCTTTGGCTTCCGCTTTTTCAACGGTTCGTTTGCGTTCAGCGGTGACGTCATCCAGTCGCTTTTTCAGTTGAGCCAACTGGGCATCACCCTGTTTGATATTTTTTGTCTGGTAATACGCCAGTCCCAGGTAGCGCAGGCGGTTGATCTGTTCTTCTTCCTCATCGGTCGGTTCTAAATACGAGGTCTGGCTCAAAGCGATCAATTCGTCCCACAGTTCGTACGTCCGCAGCACCTGCAGTAGACGCATCCGTCCGTACTTCGCACTGCCCCGTTTTTTGAAGGTGTTATATTTGGGATGCTGCGGCAGTTCTGTCATGTTTTTGGCGAGCGCCAGGGCATCGTGGACGCGACCGATAAAGATCAGGTTGCGGATCAGCCATTCGTTGTTGTGGGCGTAGTTGTGAATCTGGTCAGGCATGACAGCGTCGCGCATCATGTGTGCGTGATCGACGCGGGCCGAGGCTTCCTGCTGCCAGACCGCATCTTCATAGCGGTTTAATCGCGAATAGATATGACCGGGCATATGCCACATGTGGGCGATGCCGGGGGAAGACTGTCCACAGCTCGCCGCTGACGTCAGCGCCTGTTCCGGTTTGCGGTGATCCCACAAATGAATGCGGTAGTGATGAGCCGGGTGCATCGGGTTCTTTGCGAAGATGTCCTGCAGCAGTGCTTCAGCAGCGATGTAGCTGGTGCTGGCAGAACGCGAGTTATACAGGTGCACGGCCAGAAAGGCCTTGGCTTCCAGATCATCGGGGTACGCGAGGATCAGGTCTTCCAGCGCTTTGGTATAAGCTTCGTTACGCTCTTTGGATTTTTTCTTATCCGCGTTGATGTAGGCTGTGAGCGCTTTGATGTACTGCTTTTCGCGCGGGCTGGCTTTGTCCAGCCGTTTGTTGGCTTCTTCGATAAATCCTTTGGCGCGTTTTTCATTTTTCAGATTACACATCGCAGCGCCCCAGAATGCCATGGCACAGTCGGGGTCTAAATTCGCGGCGTGACGGAAGGAGCGTTCGGCTTCCAGGTACCAGAAACCGTGGAGCTGCCCCAGCGCCTGGTCGAGAAACTTCTGTGCGGCCGGATTCTTCACCGTCACATCAAAGTGCACATCACCGGTGCCCCCCATCAGGTAGGCCTGACGGCGGGGACCTTCATTAAAAACTTCGCCATGATACGAGTGACCAGCCAGGGTTTCCTCGGCGGATTTCGTTTCCGTTTTCTCCACGTCCGTTGCTGCTTTGTCGGCGCTGTAAGCCGTTGTAAGCGGCAGGCAGAGCAGACAGGCAGTCAATATAAGAAAAACACGATTTCTACGCATGGTCTCGGGCAGGAAGTTGTTCATGTGAGTCAACTTTTATGAGAATGAGGATGGTGGTTTATCTTCAGGAGAGAAACTTGATGTAGAACATGCCATTTTACCGAGACCACTTGGGGAATGTCGATGCTTCCGGGTATTTTCAGGCAGTAATTTCAAAAACCCCGATGGTCTGCTTTTGATCGCAAACCTGATTTTTATTGCCTCCGAAATTTGTACAGTGTAGGATATGACGAATATGGTCCGAGTCGTATTTACTGCCAACCTGGAACGTCATCTCAGTTGTCCGGAAGAGACTGTGTCCGGCACTACGGTGCGGGAGGCATTGGAAGCGGTGTTTGAAACGCAGCAGCGGCTGCGCGGCTATATTCTCGATGATCAGAGCCGGCTGCGTCAGCATATGGTGATCTTCGTGGATGGCCAGACGATTGTAGACCGGGTTCATTTAAGTGATTCCATCTCACCCGACAGTGAGATTTATGTGATGCAGGCACTTTCCGGCGGATAACGGTTTTTCCGTTCGTTACATTTCTGTCATCAACCTTTCTAAAGGCATTCGCGATGAGTTCTCAGGTTCAGATTGCGACCCGTAAAGGTCTGTTTCAGCTCGACCGCAATTCAGATGGTTGGAAAATTCGACGTCACGATTTTCCCGGTGAAAATGTTTCGATGATCCTGCATGACTCGCGGGATGACACGACGTACGCTGCGTTGAATCATGGTCACTTCGGGGTCAAGCTGCACCGCAGTTCGGATCGGGGTAAAAACTGGGAAGAGTGTGCCGTACCCGTTTATCCGGAAGGAGCCAAAAAAGCAGCCGATCCGTTTACCGAAAATGCAGAGCCTAAACCGGCCAGTCTAAGCGAAATCTGGTCACTGGAACCGGGGGGCGCCGATCAGCCCGATCGTCTCTGGTGTGGAACGATTCCCGGTGGCCTGTTTCGTTCGGATGACCGCGGTTCCAGCTGGCAGTTGGTAGATTCATTATGGGATCTGCCCGAACGCTTGAAATGGTTTGGCGGCGGCAAGGATGATCCGGGCATCCATTCCATCTGCGTGCATCCCCGGAACAGTCAGAATGTTGCGGTCGCAATTTCCTGTGGTGGAGTGTGGATTACTGAAGATGACGGTGCCAGCTGGACCTGCAAGGCGGACGGATTGCGGGCCGAGTATATGCCTCCGGATCTGGCGCACGATCCCAATATTCAGGATGCACATCGCATGGTGCAGTCACCTACGCAGCCGGACCATTTCTGGATTCAGCATCACAACGGCGTATTTAAAACGACCGATGGGGCGCAGTCGTGGCAGGAAGTGACCGGAATTCAGCCTTCCGTGTTCGGCTTTGCAGTTGCCGTCCATCCGCATCTTCCAGATACGGCATGGTTTGCACCCGGCGTGAAAGACGAGTGCCGCATCCCCGTCGATGGACGGTTCGTGATTGCCCGCACGACCGATGGAGGCGCGACTTCCGAAGTGCTTTCGAACGGGTTACCGGGCGAACACAGCTACGACATTGTTTATCGACATGCATTGGACATTGATGAAACCGGTGACTGTCTGGCCGTCGGTTCGACGACCGGCAACTTCTGGATCACCGAAGATGGAGGCGACAGCTGGCAGACGATCTCTACCAACCTGCCTCCGATCCATTGCGTCCGCTTTGTGAAGAGTTAATCCCGTTTCTTCAGTTCCTGTTCGATGGCGCGGGCGGATTCTTTGCCTTGCGCTGTTGCGCCTTCCGCATTGAAATGCACGTTGCCCGGTTTGGTCCACCATTCGGCGTGATGCGGTTTGGTGAAGGCGTACAGATCGTTGACTCCGATCTCGGGATAATCTTTCAGGACTTTCAGAGCGACCTCGTTGTACTTTGCAGCGTCACCGGCGATGCGTCCTGCTTCTCCTTCGGGGACCGGGGTAGTGGTTACAAAAATCAGTTTCGCTTTGGGAGCCAGCTCTTTCAGATAGGCGATAATGGCGCGCAGGTTTTTTTCATAGTCTGCGGTAGAGGTCACCTGCTTGCCGTTAACGCGATCCAGTTTTTTGCCGTTCATGTATTTCAGGTCATGCAGGCCGACGTTGAAATGAATCACATCCCAGTCGAAGTCCCAGTGGTCGGCAAGTTTGGGATTGCGCATCGTGTCGTGCATGGTTTTCATTTTGGTGATGACCGAAGAGGAATCTCCCCCATTACAGTACAGGCGATAGACGTTGGCTTTGCCTTTGAGGGCTTCGCGAGTGGCATCGGTATAGGCAATGGAGATCGAATCGCCGTAGAGAAAGACATTGGGCAGTTTGGGGTCGTTCTCGACAAACTGAAAGGTGGGACGCTTGTTGAAGCGGGGAGAACGAACCAGTTTTTTCCAGGCATCGGACGCCTGTTCTTCTGCGAATACAACAGGAGTGCCCGCGAGCAGGCAGGCGGAGAACAGCGTAAGCAGTAGGATGGATTTCATGATGCGTCTTCTTTTATTAATGGATAATCGGCTGGAACAGCAAGAACGTCAATCAGTCACTACTGTTCTATTCTGGTGAGTTCGCAATCAGAACAGCAAGTTGATTTGCTGAGGAATTCATAAAAAACCGGCATCTCAGTAATACGGGAATTCGCAGTAGATTTCAGTTGGGAAGGGAAGTGGTAATCAATAGAATGGGAGTCATCATCAGTTCGAGATCCGGAACTTAAGGGAGTGCTCGCATGAGAATATTTTGTCTCTGTTGTCTGTTAATTGTGTTCGGCTGTGAAAAACCGAAGCCGGAAGTCGCAACGGCTGCCGTGGAACAGGGGGAATCAGCATCAATCCACAGTGAGAGTAAAACGGTTCTCCTACAGGCGGGGATGGGTATCATGGTCGGAGAGGTCACCTCTGAGACGGCTCTGGTACAGGTGCGTTTGACGAAAACAGACAAACTCGTTGACCGCGATGTACCGGGTATGCCGGGAGTTGTTATCTTTTCGCTCAGCCCATACGAAAACGAAAAGACAGCTTCAAAGCACGTTGATACCCAGGTTGTGAAGGCCGCTGCGGAGCATGATTTTATCGCGCGCGCCGCATTTAATGGTCTGATGGCTGACACCGAATACGAGTGCAAAACCCGGATCGGTGAAACAGAGGAGCAGATGCACGCTGGTCCCACGGCGCGGTTCAAAACATTGCCTGGTGCCAGTAAAACGACGCCTGTTGATTTTGTGGTGGTGACAGGGATGAACTATGCCAAGTTTCACGGCGATGATCGAATCGATCAAAAACAGCATCTCGAGGAAAACAACACAAAGCTTCCGCAACCCTATTCCGGCCCGGACAAACACCTGGGCTATCCTGCGTTGGAGACCATTCTCAAACTGAAACCAGACTTCTTTATTGGCACCGGCGATAATGTGTATTACGACACACCCGATAAGCCCCGCGCGAAAACCATTCCCGAAATGCGGCAGAAATGGCATGAACAGTTTCTGCAGCCCCGCTATCGGGATCTGTTTGCCGCAGTACCCACCTACTGGGAAATTGACGATCATGATTACCGAATCGATGACGGTGATAACACAGGAGATCATCATCCCACGCCGGCAGAAGGGCGTGCGATGATGCTGGAACAACTGCCCGTCGCCCCCATGCAAGAGACCGGGGCAAAAACCTATCGCACGCATCGTGTGAATCAAAATCTGCAGATCTGGCTGCCGGAAAACCGCATGTATCGCAGTCCCAATGCCATGGAAGACGGGCCGGAAAAAACGATCTGGGGTGCAGAACAGAAAGCGTGGCTCAAGAAAACACTCAATGAAAGTAATGCGACATTCAAACTGCTCGTCTCGCCGACACCCATGATTGGCCCCGATGATCTGCGCAAGACCGACAACCACTGTGACATCGGTGGATTCCGTCATGAGCGGGATGAGTTCTTCAACTGGCTCAAGGAGAATGGGTTGGATCAGCAGAACTTTTTCATTGTGTGTGGTGATCGTCACTGGCAGTATCATGCCATTGATCCGAGTGGATTCGAAGAATTCTCCAGCGGTGCACTGGTCGATGCCAATTCACGGCTGGGTCGCAAGGCAGGTGATCCGAAATCAACGGACCCCGAGGGACTGATCAAACAGCCTTATCTGCAGGAGCCGCGTTCTGGTGGGTTTCTGCTGGTGAAGGTCACTCCGTCGAATAAAAAGGATCCGGCGACCCTCTCCTTTCTGTTTCACGATGAAAAAGGAAAGCTGCTCTACCAGCATGATGTCCCCTCAGGTGGAGAAAAGCCGGCAGAGCAATAAGAGCGGCTATTCCTTGAAATCAGTGTCGGCAGTTTTCAGATCGAGGGGTTGTATCCAGATATTGCGATAGCGGACGTCGTGGCCTTCGCACTGCAGCTTAATACCGCCGGGTGTGTCGGTGATACCGAAACCGTTATCATTGCCTCCATCCAGGCCGGAGTTCGCGCCGCCCCAGACTTTATTGATGGTAACGTTTTCGTGGACTTTTTTCCCGTTGAAGTACATCGA
The DNA here is from genome assembly GCF_008298035.1 of Gimesia maris. Taxonomy (NCBI): domain Bacteria; kingdom Pseudomonadati; phylum Planctomycetota; class Planctomycetia; order Planctomycetales; family Planctomycetaceae; genus Gimesia; species Gimesia maris. The sequence continues at coordinate 7,394,590 of NZ_CP042910.1, read as the reverse complement.
GACTAAAGGCTTCTCGACGAGCTTGCCGTCTTTGAACCGGGCCGCGCGAAAGGTGATGTCGTAGGCGTTCCATTTTCCTGTGCCGTTATAGGCATGGTAGGGTGACTCGGTTTCGTTGATGACGGCTGCCATGCCGTGTTTTGTCTTGTCGCCGTCCAGAACCTGAATTTCATAGCGATTCTGCAGATAGACGCCGCTGTTACCCCCCGGTTTGGAAACCAGAAATTCCACATGCAGACGGAAGTCGCGGAATTTCTTTTTTGTCACGATGTCGGCGGTTCCGTATTTGCCACCTGCTGCAGCCGGGTCATCTGACATGACGACTGTACCTGCATCGATGGGATCTTCCACCACTTTCCATTTGATGGGCAGTGAGGAACTGAACCGGGGACCCTCCCAGTAAGTCCATTTCTGATCCAGCATTTCCCGGCTGCCGTCCAGCAGGATTTCTGCATCGGTGGGGGCTTTGGCACCAAGACCGACGTCGGCCCGTACACTCGAACAGGGCGACAGGAGTATCAGTGCAAACAGAGTCGTAATCAAGGCTGTGAAACGCATGGTGAATCCTCATGAAACCGGAAGTGTGATATCAAAGTTATATTATGTGATAATTTTGAGTACAGCACAAACAGAGAAATCAATTTGAAGCGTTTCTGAACGAAAGTTGAGTTGCAGTTTAAGGCTGCTGCTTTATTGGGCAGTCTGGACCAGACAGACACTCAACAGGCAGAGCCGATTCGTGATATTTTTTAATTCTAAAAAGAAATGTAAGTCATATCAGCAATTTATGATGTGAGAGTGGGTCTTCGCTAAGTCGAAATAATTCAGCAGTTTTTGGTTCTTGAAAAAAAGTGGAGAGCGACAACCTCGATTGCAAAGTAGCGGATTCAATCTGGTTTTTCACTGTTCAACAGAATCGTTGCTTCGTCCGGGGAAGCTGATTAGGCATGAGATTCGCATATTTGATATGTCAGCTAATTGGTCCGATGGCAATTTCTGCATGATCGTTAGCACTGGTTTTATTCTCACTTCATTGTGAAAGCTGGAGAGTCGAAAAATTTGAGTTGAGATATAGATTGAGAAGAGACTGGCTGCATCCCTGAATACCCCACCCTCTTTCATACCTGTTTTCCGCTAAAGAAACGAACTCTCGCATCCCGTATTTATTGAAGGAAAAGTCCATGTTGAGCAGGCACAAATTACGTATACGTGGTTTCACGTTGATTGAATTACTGGTGGTGATAGCCATTATTGCCATTTTGATTGCGTTACTCTTACCGGCAGTGCAGCAGGCACGGGAAGCCGCCCGCCGCAGCACCTGTAAAAATCAGTTGAAACAGATCGGTCTGGCGCTTCACAACTACCATGATAACTATCTTCGCTTCCCGATTGGCGAGCAGTTCGGACGCATCCGACCTAACTGGCGTGCACCGATTCTACCTTTCCTGGATCAGGCACCCGCTTACAACCAGATGAACTTTGATATCAGTACCACCGTGGGTGGTTTCATGTCAGAGAACAGTGGCGGCTCGTATGGTTATGGCACAGGTGCCGGAACGAACGAAGTATTAAAAACGTTGCGGGTTCCCGTGTATAACTGCCCGTCGAGTCCGTTTTCCAATTCGTCCAACGAGAACGGGATGAACAATTACGACCAGGGTCAGACGATGGACTACGTCGGGATTGCCGGTGCGACACCCGCTCCGGGCAGCAGTTCAGGTTCCTGCTCTGTTACCGGGGCCGGCTATGGGAACGGTACCTTCTGTAACAATGGATTGCTGGCTCCCAATGAAAGTTTCCGAATCCGTGATGTCAAAGACGGAACTTCGAATACGATGATCGTGGCTGAGCAGTCAGGCCAGGTGAATGGGAAAGACTGCCGCTCTAACTACTATGGCGGCTGGAGCGGAATCGGAACGACGTCCAAAATGCCTTCACTGGGTTCCGGTTCTGCCTGGGGTTCAGGAACAACGACTGTGATGTATTCCATCAACAGCTTCTGGACTTCCGGTGCACCAACTGAAGCCAGTGCTCCCTATGGGGCCAATACGGTTCTGAACTCCTTTCATACCGGCGGAACCCATGTTCTGTTGACTGATGGAGCTGTCCGCTTTGTTTCTGAAAATATTGACTTCAGTACCCTGGCAAATCTGGCATCCAAAAATGACGGTAATGTTTTGGGCGAGTTTTAGTCGTCACTCAGCATGGCAGTCTTAAACTGAGAATGAAGGCACGGTCTCCGTTCGTCAGGCCAACGGGGCCGTGCATTGTTTTGTATTTTATCATCTGAATGATATCTGGAATCACTCTGAAATGTTTACACAGATTTATTTGAAGCGATTTTTTCTGTACTCCCTGATGCTGTGTTCCAGTTTGTTGCTGGTCGGCTGTGGAAAAAGCAATGCAGAAGACAAACAGCGTGCCCACATTACCGTTACCGTGACTCACGATGGTGCACCTGTCACCGAAGCGGAACTCCGGTTGATGATGGACGGTAAAGGCGAGGGAGCCATGGGCGTATTGAACGAAGCGGGACAGACGGAACTCTCTGATGTCGTGCTCGGCAGTTACACCGTGACGGTGACCCCACCGGAGGGGACTCCCGACAATCCGGCTCCGAAAAAAGACTACCCCAATATCCCCCAGAAATACCGCAGTATGAAAGATACTCCACTCAAAGCTGATGTCAAAGCGGGCGCGAATGAATTAACGTTCGACCTCAAAAAATAAGTCAGCTGTTATTCTGATAACCCCTGCCTTGCTCTTACAGGAAACTGCTTTTGGCAACCCGGACACAGGTCAATGGTGAAATCCACTGCCTTCTGTCTGGGGGGTGTGCTGAGGATGAGAAGCAAAATAGTCTATCGCGTGCTGCAGGTCATTCAGCAGCATCTCTGCCATATCGCGTGTGAAACCTTCTTTGCAGACACACCGTAATACCGCGAGGTCGTCACGGTTTTTGGGGAAAGTATAAGCGGGAACCAGCCAGCCCCGTTCACGTACTTTATTTGAAATATCAAACACGCTGAAATTGGCGGTTTCATTGGTGGTAAACGCAAACACGGGAATATCACTTCCATCTGAGATCAGATCAAATGGCCCCAGTTTCGCGATGCCGGCAGACAGGTGCAACGCGACATCCTGCGATGTCTGGTGGATGTCGCGATAGCCTTCGTGACCCAGCCGCAGGAAATTATAATATTGCGCCACGACCTGATTACCGGGGCGGGAAAAATTCAATGCAAAGTTAGGCAGGTCCCCGCCCAGGTAGTTGCAGTGAAAGATCAGTTCTTCCGGCAGTTCGGCTTTCTCACGCCAGATAATCCAGCCAACACCGGGATACACCAGCCCGAATTTATGCCCGGAGGTATTAATCGATTTCACCAGCGGCAGCCGAAAATCCCATTCGAGATCCGGTTGCAGAAAGGGCGCGACAAATCCGCCCGAAGCGGCATCTACATGAATGGGAACTTCCCAGCCGGTTTCGGAATTGAGTTTGACCAGCGCGTCATTGACTTCTTTAACGTTTTCATAGCGACCATCAAACGTGCTCCCCATGATCACGACGACGCCAATCGTATTCTCGTCGACGAGTTTCAAGGCTTCTTCAGCGGTCAGGCAGTAGCGGTCCCCTTCCATAGGCACGAACCGTGGTTCGATTTCCCAGTAACGACAGAATTTTTCCCAGCAGACCTGCACGTTAATGCCCATGACCATATTCGGTTTATCAGCGGGTTTGCCTGCCGCTTCTCTGCGTTTCCGCCAGTTCCACTTGAGGGCCATCCCGCCCAGCATGGCTGCTTCACTGGACCCGATTGTAGAGCACCCAACGGCGTTTTCTTCGGCAGGGGAATTCCAGAGCTGTGACAGCATGTTGGTGCAGCGCAGTTCGATCTCTGCTGTCTGCGGATATTCATCCTTGTCGATCATGTTTTTATCGAACGTTTCTGACATCAGTTGCCGGGCTTCGTCTTCCATCCAGGTGGTGACGAAGGTTGCCAGGTTCAGCCGCGAGTTACCATCCAGAATCAGTTCATCGCGAATCAGGTTATAAGCCACCTTGGGAGGCAGACCTGCGTCTGGCATTTTGTATTTGGGAACGGGCTCCTGAATGAAGCGTCCTCCATACGCGGGAGTGATGAAGGATTCGGGGTCAGATGGATGCAGATTGTTCTGGCCGTGCAGCATGAAAGGTGCCCTCCTGGTAGATCAGTACGGATTCAATGTTGAGTGTACTGCCATCCTACTGTCTGGCGCTGAGATTTGAATGAAGATCGGGAGAGGGATCTGTTTTTCTGCAAATTTTATGTATTGCAGCCGACGGCGCACTGGCCGATGATGTCCAGTTTGTCATCGTTCAGATAGCAATAGCGGTTGATCCAGACTCCGTCCGGGCTGATGTCAGTCGCGACCTGCATCCGCGTCCGAAAATCTTCGGTGGGACCATACCCGTGCGCGAGTGCATAGATAGGCATGGGACGTGCCAGCTTTCTGGCAGCCAGGATTTTACGCTCCTGTGCCAGCGGGCCTGCGATGTGGGGTTGATCGGGGCCCGGGTAAGAGACGTCTGCCAGGCGTGTGGGGTGAGCCCAGTCGGTGATATCAAGAAATTTGAAGAGTGCGCGGACCAGCAGCGTTTCTGACAAACCGGGATTGGCCGCCAGAATCTGATCACCGTACGAACGCAACATCATTGACCAGTGCATCCCATACAGTTTCACACTTACCGAGTTACAGTATTTTGCTGCCAGTGAGTAATTCATGCCTGATAATATGGACCAGGGGGGAGGAAACGCACTGGGGGCCAGCTCGACGCCGGCTTTACCACAGTCATCCATTGTGTTCCGGAATCCCGCCAGCAATTCTTTGGAAAGCTGGGCTTTCATCAGCAGCATTTCAGAGGCTCCGGGATAATGATCGTTCAGCCAGAGCGGGAAATTGGCGGCCTGGTTCTCTTCCGAGAGCCAGTTTTCCAGATCGTAATTCGTCAGTCCTCCATTGAGTTTCTGATACAATCCCTGCGAGTCTAACTGCATTTGTTCAAAATCGTATCCCAGGCGATCTGCTGCCTGGCGGGCGTGGTCGCTGAAATCGAAAAACGCAGAATCCAGAAAATAAGGCGGATACTCGGGCCAGTCAAAACGCAGGCCGTCGATCTCAGGATATTGACTGAGTAAATCGCGAATCAGTGCATGCTGGTATGCGATAATATGCGGGCTGGCCAGGCTGCCGTTATTCGCGACGCGTCTGCGGGGCAGTGATCCATCGGGCAGGCGGGGGATGTCTTCTTCGACCGGTCCACCAAACTGCACACGATACCCGGGGGGAATTGCTGCCTGGACCTGGAAGTAAACTTCCAGTCCCCGTTCATGCGCAGCTTCAATGAACTCTGCAACGACATGACCTGCGCTGTGAGTCAGTTCATCCGCTTTCGCTGGCTGATAGCGCAGGCCTGAATAAAGTGATTCATCGGGGACGAAGCTGGGCGACGTTTTGACCCACAGTTCCCGTTTACCTTCCCACAGCGGTCGGTCCAGCAGGCGGACCTGTCCGGCACCAGCGTCGGCGGGGGGCTCGCGCACGCCTGTCTGCTCGTCAGCCAGTTGCATGACATAAGGCGAAGTGGAAACGGCCGTGACGCCTGCGCGCTTCATAAGATTGTCGAGAACCGTTTCGACTCCCTCGTACTGCAGGTACTCCGGTAAAACCGTCACGCCGATCTGTCTCTGCTGGCTCATGGTTTCCTCGCAATGAAGCAGAAAAAAACTCTGTACTTGATATCTTATAGGCCTGCAAGATCCTTTCTCCAGCCCGCCGGAGAGATTTTTTTTGACTTTACGGGTCCCCGGGCAATTTGTTGCAGAAAGCGACGAGGATAAAAGTGGCAACCGGGCCCAGTAAGAGGGACAGCAGAAACCAGGCCAGGCCGCTGCGGTTCTTTCCTTGTGCCAGGCCGGCATTGATCAGAGCCAGTGATCCCCAACCGACCAGATATCCTGATTCCTGCGGGATTTGTGCTGCGAATAACATGCTCGGATTCCTCCTGAAATAATCAGACTTTTTCTTGCCGGGTGAGATCAGATTCTGTCGTAGTTTTAGATTTCTGGTAAAAACACGAGCCCCGACAATCTGTGATTGTGGGGCCCGGAAATAGAATTCATTCAAGTGTCACTGGTTATTCAGTGATAATGTCGTTCACAGTTCCACCACTGGGAATCATCGGCAGCACATGTTCCTGGTAGGTGCAGATCACATCCAGCAGGTAAGGTTGATCCGAGGCCAGCATCTCTGCCAGGGCGGCCGGATATTCTGCTTTGGAGCGTACCTGTCTGGCCTGCAGTCCAAAGCCTTTGGCGATGGAGACAAAGTCGGGATAGGTGGCTTCAGCATGTTCGCCGGAGCCTTTCCCTTCCCATTCCGGATGGTGCACGGGCCCCAGGTAAGTGTGAGCACGCCGCCCTTCCATGAAGCGATCTTCCCATTGCACGACCATACCCAGATGCTGGTTATTCAGCAACAGGATTTTGACCGGCAGATTCTCAGTGTGCAGTGTTGCCAGTTCCTGAATATTCATCAGCATTGAGCCATCGCCGTCGATGTCGACCACGAGGTCATTGGGGAACTGTGCCTGGACACCCATGGCAGCGGGCAGGCCGAAGCCCATCGTTCCCAGTCCCGAACTGCTGAGCCAGTGGCGTGGTTTGTTGAATTTATAGAACTGGGCTGCCCACATCTGGTGCTGACCCACGCCTACGGTGATGTAAGGGTCTCTCTCTTTGCTCTGCTGCCAGAGTTCGTGAATCGCGTACTGCTGTGACATGACGTCACCCAGCTCAGGATATTTCAGCGGGAATTTCTCTTTCCACTCTTTGCACTGAGCGAGCCAGCTGTCGACCTGAGGCAGGTCGTCGTCGGTGATTGCTTCGTTTAACTCGGTCAGAACATGTTTCAGGTCTGCATTAATCGGAATATGCGCTTCTTTGTTCTTCTGCAGCTCAGAAGGATCAATGTCCACGTGTACGATTTTTCCATGTTTGGCGAACTCTTCAAGCTTCCCTGTCACGCGGTCATCAAAGCGTACGCCAAATGCCAGCAGCAGATCAGCTTCGTTGACGGCGTAGTTCGCATAGACGGTTCCGTGCATGCCCAGCATATCCAGGCTCAGGGGATCCTCGCCGGGGAATACACCCAGACCCATCACGGTCGTGGTAACAGGAATATTGGTTCGTCTGGCAAATTTGACGAGTTCTTCAGAGGCGTCTGAAATAATCGCCCCGCCACCAACATACAGAATTGGTTTCTTGGAACGTTTGATGGCTGCCAGAATCTGTTTGATCTGCTCGGGAGCCGCTTTACGCATTTCAGGACGATAGCCGGGCAGATAAGTATCCGGATTGTAATCGGGTTCTTCATCCAGTGTCGCCAGCTGACAGTCTTTCGGGAAGTCAATCAGTACGGGACCGGGACGTCCTGTATTCGCGATGAAGAAGGCTTCCTTCACGATACGGGCGACGTCTTTGACGTCGGTCACCATGTAATGATGCTTGGTGATCGCGCGGGAAATTTCCACCATGGGAGTTTCCTGGAACGCGTCACTACCAATGACGGCTTGAGGCACCTGGCCGGTGATGGCCACCAGGGGAATCGAATCCAGTTTCGCATCTGCCAGAGCGGTGACCAGGTTGGTGGCACCGGGACCACTGGTTGCCATACAGACGCCGACTTCGCCGGTCGTACGGGCAATCCCCTGAGCAGCAAAGCCGCCCCCCTGTTCGTGGCGGGGCAGGAGTGTGCGGATATCGTCTTTGTATTTCATCAAAGCCTGGTGTAACGGCATGCTGCAACCACCGGGATAAGCAAAGATGGTTTTCACGCCCTGCCGCACCAATGCCTGAACCAGAATCTCAGCGCCATTGATTGTCTTCGTTTGCGTGTTTTTTTCGTTGGCAGTGGCCACTGTTTCACCCTTCTGTTTCGATAATCTCTAATTGTCTCAAATTAAATGACGGGATCGACCAGATTTCACTGTCACCGGTTCGAATCCGGCTTCTGGCAGATCGCTGTTTCGCTGTTACCACAACAGACAGATACGTAGACGCACCGCGTACGCCAAATGTTCGTTCTGGTTTTCAATCACTTGATTGGCGGTCAATTCTATCTTCTCTCAGGGACAATAACGAGTCATTTCCTGCCCAGAATCCAATATTCGTCGAGAGACACGCCTCTTAAACCGCCTCAGCAAACAGGTTACAAAGACTGTTTCGATTGTGCAGGTTAACGCGTTCAATCCAGCAATTGCGTCCACGACAGACAAATCATCTGCGCGATGAGATAACTAAAATAAATTTAAGTGTATTGATATTAGTGGTTTGTGAAGATTTATTGTTGCTGGATTCAAGAGGGGAACCCGATTTCGCAGGAAAGGTTTGTGAGTGGGATTTGATTTGATATGATATATAAGCGAATGTTGAAGTGAATTCGTCATTTGACACAGCCGACCAGTAATAGAGAGCGGCGACATGCGTCTGCTCAGATCCCACCTGAACTTCCTTCCCGATATCAGCGAGCTGAGGTGTTGAACATGAATGATCCAGCAAATCTGATGCAGGCGACGCTTTCCCGACGATCGTTTCTCCAGTCTGGATTTCTGACTCTGGGTGGTCTGGGTCTGGCGGATCTGTTGCGGCTCAGAGCCGAAGCTGCTTCAAATTCAGGATCCACTCCGGATACCTCGGTAATTCTGATCTGGCTGCAGGGCGGTCCCAGTCATATGGAAACGTATGATATGAAACCCGAAGCGCCGGTGGAATATCGGGGTGAATTCAATCCGATTCATACGAATGTGCCGGGCATGGATCTCTGCGAGTATCTTCCCCTGCATGCGAAGGTGGCAGATCGCTTCACGTTGATCCGTTCCATTTCACATGGCTTCGCCAATCATGCCGGCGGTGCTGGTCGCTTTCTGTCCGGTCGCGATCCCTTAAGACCACTGGAACGTACCTCACAGTTTCCCACGATCGGCCCCATCGTTTCCAGAATGCGCGATCATGTGAATATCGGCATCCCGAATTATATCGGAAACCAACCCAACGTGTACGGCGGCGGCAGTGCTTACCTGGGCGAGTCCGCGCTTCCTTTCGTTGTCGGCTCTGACCCGAATGCGAAAAACTATCGTGTCCCCAATATTACCCTGGACGATAAATTGAAAGATCGCCTGGATGACCGCGTCACATTGTTGGCTTCTTTCGACAACATGCGCCGCGATCTGGATCAGAACGGTTCGCTGCAGTCCATCGACAAATTTAACAGCCGCGCTTTGGATATGTTAACCAGTGATAAATCCCGCGATGCGTTTGATATCACTCAGGAAAGCGAAGCAACCCGCGATAAATATGGCCGCCACAAATGGGGACAGCGCGCCCTGCTGGCCCGCCGTCTGGTCGAAGCCGGCAGCAGTTTCGTCACGATGCAGATGCAAAATCCGGGTATCACAGGCTGTGCGGGTAACTGGGACATCCACGCTGTGAATGGACACCTCTATGATGACCTGCGGGGACGCCTGCCTGTCTTCGACCGTGCCGTGTCTGCGCTGATTGAAGATATCTACGAGCGTGGCCTGGATGAAAAAGTGATGGTCATTGTCTCCGGCGAATTCGGTCGCACGCCCCGCATCAATCCACAGAAGGGGACCCGTTCCAAAGTCATGCAGCCCGGACGCGATCACTGGCCCGGTGCCATGTCGGTCCTGGTCTCCGGTGGCGGCATGCAGATGGGGCAGGTCATTGGTTCCACCACGGCCAATGGTGCTTATGCGAAAGACAATAAACTCGATCCCAACGATCTGCTTTCCACCGTCTATCGTTTCCTGGGCATCGACCAGGCCCACGAATTTCTCGACCACAGCGGCCGTCCCATGCCGATTCTTCCCAGTGGAAAACCAATTGTTGAGCTGGGCTGATGCGGGGGGATTATTGCTTGCGGGAGAGAGAGCGTGCGATCCGTTCTGCTTCTTCGAGAGATATGGATCCAGAGATAGTGAACTCACTCCCAACGGCATCATGTATGGTCGGGGCCATGATAATTTTTCCATCGACCAGAATTGCCAGAGGCTTCGAGCGATGTTTCTGGCTTGCCTTCGAGATCAACGCCGCGCCTTCTTGATTCAATTTCACATTTATGGTGGGATTTTGGTATTGGTCCAGATTGATCTGAGCTTCCAGAAAGTGTTCGTTGGATAATACTGGTTCCTGTGGTAGCCAGATGGAATCCCCCGTTGCAGGAATGACGTGTTCTTCTAATCCCTCCCCGGGACTGGTTTCCGCCAGGTAAAATTCTACTTGAACGTCTGGTTCTGGATTGCTGAGATATTTTTCTGACCCCACTGCAAAATCGGCGGACGGGTCTCTGCTCACATCGTAAGACCAGATGCCGAATCCGACCACCAGCAGCGCACTAATTAAGAGCACGTTCCAGAGGAATCGCGATGCTTTGAAGAAACGCTCCAGAGCGTCCGGTGTATTACGTCGGATACGCAGCAGACTGTCAGTGTATTTGTGCAGAGCGAGTGATAATAGCAGAAAGGCACAGGCCCGCGCTAAATGGGCAAAGACGACCAGGCGACCGCTACGGGAATCGATCAAGAGAATTCCCGGTTCGACTTCGTAACGAAGCTGAACCAGAAACAAAATTGTTGACAGAACGAATCCCAGGATCAGAAACACATACACGACACTTGCAACCGGTAGCGAGTGAACCAGGGGGGCAAGCATGTGTCTGGTTTCTGGTGTCGCGGCCGTTGTCTCAGTGGTTGGTTCTATCTCGGTCATCTAAATCGCTTCCCATAATTCTGAAGAACAATTTCCGAAGAACAGGTCAGGAGGGGCGAATTGCTGACACTCACTCTAACTGTTCGTAAAGTAGCAGTCTATGCTGGTTCGATTCTGACAAGTTCGACGTGGATTATTTTCTTATTGCAGCTTATGCTTTTTGCGTGGAAACTGTGCTTCCAGCAGTTTGACCGCTGCCTGAAAATCGGCTCGATCGGTAGGCTCGTTGATGATGTTCGTATTCTCTTCCGGATCGCTGGTGTGATCGTACAGTTCGCGTGCGATGACTTTACCCGTTTTGAAATTCCGCCATTCGGTGTAGCGATAGCGGGGCGTGCGGACAGAGACGCCCATGTTTTCAGGTTGTTTTCTGTAATACGCGGGCCGCGGATGCTGCGTAAAGGCGGCTGGTTTGACTGACTGCGTCGGATCTTTCAATACCGGGACCAGACTTGTGCCCTCCAGTTTTCCGGGGGAGTCGAGTCCACATAACTCGACCAGCGTCGGATACATGTCGAGCAGTTCGACCAGTGCGTCTGATGTCTTTCCCGCCGTCTTCATATGTGGCACCGAAATCATCAAAGGCACGCGTGCATCGTTTTCGAAGTTGGACGTTTTGCACCACAGACCATGTTCGCCCAGATGGAAACCATGGTCCGACCAGAACACAATAATGGTTTTCTCGCGCAGTCCCAGGCGATCCAGTTCCGCCAGTACTTTACCAAGCTGCGCATCCAGGTAACTGATGCCCGCCAGGTAACCGGTCCGCAGTTCAATGATCTGCGCATCGGTCAGTTTGCCCTTCACGGCTCTCAAAATTTCCCGACTGTCATGCAGCGCAACATCCGGTACGTTTTTCGGAGGCTGAGGATTATCGGGAACCGTAATCGGACTGTCGTCATACAGGTCCCAGTATTTCTTAGGCGGATTGAACGGCAGATGCGGTTTCCAGAAGCCAACGGCTAAAAAGAACGGTTGCTGTTTCTGTTTGAGGTCCTGCAACGCTTTGACGGCGAGATCGCCGATGCGTCCATCAAAGTAAGCGGAATCAGGTACGTCGCGGCTTTCGGATCGCGGCGCTTTCGCCAGGTTCACCGGCAGTTCCCGGTTATCGTTTAGCATTGGCTGATCATCATCGTGTCGCGCAAAATGCATGACGGCAGGTACACTCCACGAAGCCGGGTCCCCTTGGATCTTCTGCCGCCAGTTATGAAAAATCTTGCCGATGTTCTGGGTGAAGTAACCCTGCTGCTTGAACAGTTGAGGCAGTGTGACAATATTCGGGTCAGCTTCGCGAAAGTGTGTTGGCAGATCCCAAATCTCGAGTGTGTCCGGCCGACGGCCCGTCATCAGGGAGGCCCGCGAAGGATTACACAGTGCCTGCTGGCAATAAGCCCGTTTGAACAGAACGCCCCGGGTCGCCAGCTTGTCAAGGTTCGGCGTCTTCACCAGCGGGTGACCGTAGCAGGCCAGATCGCAGCGCAGGTCATCCGTGCCGATAAACAGCACGTTCGGTTTTTCGACTGCCTCAGCTTCTAAACCGAGAGCAGAGCAGAAGATCAGGAGTAACACAACTACCCGCGGAGAGCGACGTCTGCCAGTAAAAATCATGAGCACAGGCTTTCAGAGTGAGAATTCAGAACGATCAGAAGAGACTCTGTTTTCATTCTGCAGCCCGCAGAGCGATTCCGCAAGCATTGATTTGCAGAGGCTCAAATTTGCGGAATAAATTTATTTTGTAAAAAAACAACGCAGAGAATAAACAAATAATTTGTTTGACAGTGTCTGATAATTGTATTACTGTGTTGATACAGTTCTAAGTGAGGTTTTCCCAATGCAGATTCAATTATCAGAAGCGGATGGCACGCCTTATTACCAGCAGGTTGTGAACCAGGTCAAGTTTCTGGTGGCCTCCGGTCGTCTCGAGGCCCATGAGCAGTTGCCGTCCGTCCGCGGGCTGGCACAGCAGCTGACGATCACCCCCAATACCGTCGCGCGAGCCTATCGCGAGCTGGAAGCCGAAGGGGTCGTGATCTCGAAACGCGGTGCCGGCGTTTTCATATCTAACGGCGTTTCCCCCCTGTCCAATAAAGAAAAACGCCGCATCCTCAACGAACGCATGGATGCCCTGCTGACCGAATCGCGTCAACTGGGCGTAGATGAAGAGACCCTGTTGAAATTACTCCGTCAGCGGAGCCAGAAATTTGATTCACATCAAGAGGTCGAAAAATGAGCGAACATGTCATTGAAGTCAACAATCTAAGTCGTCACTTCGGCAAGAAACAGGCGCTGTCCGACGTCAGTCTGTCTGTGCCTGAAGGCTGTGTGTTCGGACTGGTCGGCGAAAACGGGGCCGGCAAAACCACGCTGTTGAAACATGTGCTGGGGTTCCTGAAGCCACAGCAGGGGAGCGTACGCGTATTTGGTCTGGACCCGGTGGCCGACCCGCCTGGCGTACTGGGAAGGATCGGACATCTCTCGGAAAACCGCGATCTGCCTGCGTGGATGACGGTACGCGAACTGATTGAATTCACGCGGGCCTTCTATCCCAAGTGGGATCCGGTTTACGCCGAAGAACTGCGGATGATGTTTGAGCTGTCGCTGAATCAGAAAGTGCCCACGTTGTCACGCGGCCAACTGGCACGGGCCGGCCTGCTTGTCGCCCTGGCGCATCGACCGCCGCTATTGGTGCTGGACGAACCCTCGTCCGGGCTGGATCCGGTGGTCCGCAAAGACATTCTGGACGCCATCATTCGCACGGTCGTCGATGAAGGTCGAACGGTGCTGTTTTCCTCGCATCTGCTGGACGAAGTGCAGCGCGTCTCCGATCGCATCGCGATTCTCGATCAGGGCAAACTGTTACTCACAAGCCCACTGGATGAAGTGCTCGTCTCGCATTACCAGTTGACAATCCGCTTCCTGGAGCCACAGCCCTTTTTCCCGCAACTCACCGGCGCACTGATGTGGTCGGGTTCCGGCAGAGAGTGGAAGATCGTCTGTAACGGTCAGAAACAGGAACTGGAAACAGAGCTGGAACAGCTGGAAGCCGAGATCCTCGATCAGACCGCACCGACATTGGAAGAAATATTCGTGGCCAGAATGAAGTCGGCACAACGCGCTTCTGCCCAGGAGTAAAACGATGATTCATCAGTTCTTTGTTGTTTCAAAAACGTTTACGAAGCGTGCCTGGCTGGCGGCGGTGCTGGCGGTTTGCGTGCTTGTACTCGTACCGCTTGTATTTCGTGGATTGATGTCGATCAAAGAACTGGGGACTTACGGTATCTCTACAGATCCGTTTCAATACCACTTCGCGTTCCTGGGATTGTCGTGGATCTTTTTTATCGCAATTTGCGTCCATGCCCTGCAGGGATGTGAGAATATTGTGGTGAGGCTGCCGGTTTCCTCAACTGCGATTTTCAGTGGATTGATACTGTTAACGGTCGGTCTTGTTTTGATCCTGAATCTGGTAACAAACGGGCTGTATCGATTCTTTTTTTTCGATCAAAACTGGCTCAGCGATTATTGGCCATTACTGGGGCCATTATTATTTTTAATGACACTCGTTCTGGTGGGCCAATTTTTGTTCTGGAGCAGGTTTGCCCCAAGTGTAACCGGCAGTCTCTTCTGTATCAGTTTCGTCGCTGCGCTTTGCTGGTGGTTTGCCTCACGTTATTTTCCCAACGGTTTTCAAAAACCGGTTGCACCCTGGAATCATGTCACTCTTGCGGACTGGTTCACCTTGCTGGTTGTTAACAGCGTTGCCTGGTATCAGGGAACACGTGCGTTTGAGAAAGTCCGATCGGGTACTGCTGTACCCAGCCCGCAATGGTCGCGGCTGAGGGACTGCTGGAATGCACTTTTATCGGGAACGCTCATCAATCGTCGTGTGGAATTCGGTTCGCAGCATCGCTCACTGGTACTATTGCATTGGTGCGACTCCTGTCGCCCTGCGGTGGTCATCGGGGGGCTTTATTGTAGCGTGGCAGGAGTGTTACTGAGTTTTCTGTTATTCAAACTCTCTTATCTGCCAGGAGGTCAGACGGCCGCTTTCTGGAGTTATATCCAAAGTATCTCTGTGGTGACCAGTTCTTTATTTTTACTTGCGTCACTTCTGATTGGGTTTCTGCTGGGCGACGGGATTCATCGTCCCGGTCGCATAGAACTCAAACGATATCTGAGTGCTGTTCCGCTGTCAGATCAGGATTTTTCTGGCATTCTGATGCGAAATCTGGTCAAGACGGTCTGTATTGTCTGGTCCTGTCTGATGCTGGGGTGTCTGCTTAGTCATATTATCGTTATTCATTATTTCGATTTCACTGCATCCCCATTGAATATGCTGTATTTAGAAGCTTACGTCAGCGCAACGTCAGAGAATCTCGTGCCTTTTCTTTTTCTCTCTGCGATGATTTTATGGGGAGTTTCCTCTACCATGGTATCGATTTTCTGGACGGGTCGCACATGGTTCTATCTAATGGTGCTTTCCCTGTTTGGCGGATTGTGTTTTGCTTTAATTCTGATCAGCGCCTGCATTCAATCTGAGGCCATTACCGGCTTGCTTTACGGATTGACCATGACATTAGCCTCTACGATATTGGGAGGAACGGTTGCCGCTTATTTAGTCGCATATCGAAAAAAATTGATTACGGCAACCGGTGTGCTGATGGCGGTTTTGTTTTTGCTGACCGCAGTCTGGTTCTGCAGCTCACTTACAGGCGATGAATATCATTCCGTGTTTTACCGAATCTGGAATTCAAATTTCTTCTTTCGTGCATTGGGAATTAATAGTATGCGATTTTTGGTTTTCGTTGTACTGACTTCGCTGGTCACCCCCTTCGCGACGATCCCGCTGGCGGTTTCGTGGAATCGGCATCGATAATTGTTTTAGGTGTAACGAATGTCATCTGCATTTGTCATGACAACTCGACTGATCTGGAAGCGTGCCTGGCCGCAGGCGCTGTGTTGTGTCGTGGCCTTTGTGCTGTATTCGTATGTGGTTTTGAAAGTGATCGCGGTTGCGGAAGAGTTCGAGGGACGTGTGCACATCGACATCTTCAAATTTGGCTTCCTCTTTGCATTTTATATGCTTCTGTCCAGCTTCGCTTTTCTGGGGATCTCTGTTGCCATGACGATAGGTTTTCAGAAATATTTTCTCAGGCTGCCTATTCCGTCTCGTACGATTGCCAGCGGAATGATGTTCACGGCAGTGACGCTGTTTCTCTCGATGCAGCTGCTGACGAATGGATTCTACCGCCTGCTGTTCTTCGATCAGAACTGGCTGTCTGATTACTGGCCGTTGGTGGGAACCCTGTTGTTTCTCGTGACGTTCACACTGGTGGGGTATGCTGTTTTCTGGTTGCTGCAGGCACCCAGTCTGACGCGTTTGTGTACCTCGGTCAGTTTTATCGCCGGGATGCTGTTCTGGTTTCTTTCCCGGT
Source organism: Gimesia maris (assembly GCF_008298035.1). Classification (NCBI taxonomy): domain Bacteria; kingdom Pseudomonadati; phylum Planctomycetota; class Planctomycetia; order Planctomycetales; family Planctomycetaceae; genus Gimesia; species Gimesia maris. Next base: position 7,378,329 of record NZ_CP042910.1, on the reverse strand, counting down.
TTTATCCCGATGGCTTTAGCGGAGCTGTGGTTCCCTGGACCCAGGTGACTCTGAGTGAATTTGGAACCATGCTTGTTGTCTCGGTTGGAGCCTGGTACCTGGGAACTATTGCCTTTGCTCAGATTCGTTCCGGCACTGCGGTTCCCAGCCCCGCTTGGGAAATCCTGCATCAAAGATGGAAAGTACTGGCAGTGGGAGCAAGTTCTGAAAGAGTGACAGACCCACATTCGCAAACCGCGATTGCCACACTGAAGCAGGTGCACTGGCGGAACTCCTGTCGCAGTGGCGTGCTGATCGGATTCGGTCTGGCAGGGGTGGCATTCTGCTGCAATCTGGCTGCCTTTTTCATCTGGGCGGAACCCGGTGCAGATCTGGGGCCCATGACCTATCTGCCTGCGTTGTTCCTGACCGGCCTGTTTCTGCAATTTGCTGTTGGGGCACTGATGATCAAGATCGGGGGAACGCTCACATTCAAAGGGAAGCAGCAGATGAAGGACTATTGGGGGACCGTCCCTCTCATAGATCGGGAACTTGCGGCAGCGTTGATGGAGAACATTCTCAAGGCTGGGATGCTGGTGCTGCTGGCGATCGTTCCCGTCGGACTGGGAGGGAGCTATCTCCTGTATGCCCTGATTCAGGGACAGGGTGTTGTCAGTTCAGACTGGCAGTTTCTGGTCGAACATCAGCAGGTTGCGGATGCGATCTATCTAATCGTCTTTGGAATGTTGTTTTACTGGTCTACCATGCTGAATTTCACTGCAGTCGGCTGGTTTCCCCGACCCTGCTTTGGCTGGTGGGTGGTGCTTTCGTTGGCGGCGGTCTACTTTCTTTCTCTCCCCGCCAGTGGTTTGCCTTTGTTGCGAGCGCCCGTGTTTCTGCTGGATGCCTGCCTGATCTGGGGGATAACAGTTCTCGCTTTTCTACACGCGTATCGCTCTTCTCTGATCGGCGGGAAGACGATCTGGCGGGCGGCCCTGTTTTATCTGCTGCTCTGCATCGCCTTCTGGAATTACTGGGATTCAGACCTGTTTTTCGACCGGGTTTTATTGTCTGCCTTGCTGGTATTCACAGTGCTCCCCTTCGCGACGATACCGCTGGCTGTGTCGTGGAACCGGCATCGGTGACCTGTGGATTACTTTTTGTTTGTAAATATGGATCAATGAGTTTGTGGTGAAATCATGACACATCTGCTCTTTGTCGTTACAAAAACATTTACGAAACGCGCCTGGCTGGCGGCGGTGCTGGCGGTTTGTCTGCTCGTGCTCGGGCCGCTCTCGTTGCGTGAACTGATCTACCTTCTGGAGGGGCCGACGGACTCCGGCAGCGTGAACCCTTTTAATTTTCATTTTGCGTTTCTGGCGACCTCCTGGGTGACCTTTATTGCCGTCTGTCTGCAGGCGCTGCAGGGGTCGCAGCAGATGATTCGGGGGCTACCGATTTCTTCTGCCAGGATTGCCAGCGGTCTGATGTTTTCTTCCGTCGGAGTTGTGGTGCTGCTCAGTCTGGTTACAAATGGCCTGTATCGACTGGTCTTTTTTGACGAACACTGGCTCGCCGACTATTGGCCCGTGCTGGGTCCACTGTTGTTTCTTGGCACGCTGGTGATGGTCGGTTATCACTGTTTCTGGAGTATGCACGCGCCCGGTTTTCTGAAAGTCGCAGGCTGGGGGATGGCTTTTGGGTTGCTGTTTTTCTGGTTCGTCGCCCGTTATTATCCAAACGGTTTTGCCAGAGGAATCGTTCCCTGGAGCTATGTGACGCTGACAGAATTTGTCACGCTGCAACTGGTCAGTCTGGTTGCCTGGCTGGGAGGTGTTCGCGCTTTTGCGAACATTCGTAATGGCGCCGCAACGCCGACGCCGCAATGGGAGCAGGCGCAACTCTGGTGGACTGCATTGATCACCGGCAGGATTCCCGAACGGCTGTCGGTTCCGCTTTCACGGAGAATGACACTCGCGCGCCTGCACTGGAGTGGCTCCTGTCAGCGGGCGGTCATTGTGGGTGGGATCCTGTTTAGTGTGGCTGTGCTGATTGTGAATCTGGCTTCCGTTGCGATGTATGATTCCAGCAGTCCTGAGTTGAATAACCTGCTGGAGCTTTCGGGAACATTTCAGATCACAACGCTGGTGCTCTCCGGCATCGCGGCGATTGGTGTGGTGATTATGCTGGCAGGCAGCCTCGCCGGAACCGGTAATACGGAAATGAATCGCTTTCTGGCGATGACGCCGCTGTCGGACAGGGAGTTGTCCGCGACGATGTTCGGGAATATGGCGAAAACAATCCTGTTTGTCGTGGTCCTGATTCAACTGGCGCTGCTGCTCAGTTACGCCGGTTTTTTGATGATACAGGGGACAGAGATATTTCACTCCACTTATGACTTGAATGACTGGTTGAGACAAAATCTGATTTATTCCAGTGTCGCGATGATTGGGTTCTGGATTCTGGCTGCGAATTTACTCTCACTCTGCTGGACCGGCCGCCAGTGGCTCTGCAATACGGTTGTGGGCGTTGTGATCGTGGGCAATATTGCTTACGTGATAATCGAGCAATTGCTGCTAGCGAGCGGGAGCTATCAGGCCGTGCAGGCTTTAGGAACAATCATTTTCCTGGTTTATTCGCTGGTGATCATCAGTGCCACCATCGGCGCTTACCTGGATGCCAGCAAACGTTGTTTAATTCAAAAGCGAACCAGACAAGTGGCATTGTATTTCAGCCTGACTGGACTGGTTCTGTTCGAGCTCTGGATGTCTCAACAGCCGACAATGCCGGATAACTGGATCGGTTTTTTAGGATTGACGGTTCTGTTGGCATTGATCTTCGCGCCCTTCGCCACGATTCCTTTAGCGATCTCCTGGAATCGGCATCGCTGACTGTTTTCTGAATGGAATGAGATGTGTGTGGTTTGTTGGTTTGAGTCTTAATGAAATAAAGAGGTGTCCCTGATGTCATCTGCCTTCTTAATGACGACCAGAAATTTCTGTAAACGAGCCCGCCTCGGAGCTTCGCTGGCGGTAGGTGCCCTGGTACTGTGCCCCCTGGTCTCCCGGATTATCATGCAAGTGCAGGGATTGCGTTTCGAACATCTTGAGCAGAATGTGTTTGATTACCATTTTGCTTACCTGGGTGTTTCATACATTTTTTTTATTGGTGTCTGTCTGCAAGCGCTCACCGGCAGTGAGAAATTCTGTCTGGGTCTGCCTGTCTCTTCGACTTCGATTGCCACCTGGATGATGCTCTCGATGGTGGGGCTGGTGGTCGCATTACAACTGGTGACCAATGGTCTGTATCGCGTTCTGTTTTTCGACGATCGCTGGCTGGCGGACTACTGGCCTCTATTGGGACCACTGTTGTTTATGGTGACCTTGATCCTGGTGGGACACGCCGTTTACTGGAGCCTGCACGCACCCAGCCTGACGAAATGCATTTTCTGGTCAGCCGTGGTAGTCGCGCTGTTCTGGTGGTTTATTTCCCGCTACTTCCCCAATGGATATAACGAGGAAATCGTACCCTGGCGTACCGTCACGCTGGGTGAATTTATTCTGATGCAGAGCCTCGGCGTCGCTGCCTGGTACCAGGGGACCCGTGCCTTTGCCCATGTGCGGAATGGGACAGCGCTGCCCAGCCCCCAGTGGGAACAGCTTCAGGTCTGGTGGAAGGGGTTATTGACGGGTTCCATCCCAGAGCAGCCGATTGTTCCCCTCTCGCGGAAAGCGGCTCTGGCCCGATTGCATTGGCGCGATTCCTGTCAGCGGGCAGCGTTACTTGCCGGAGTGGGATTTGGACTGACCATGCTGGTGATCAATGTGCTGGTCATCGCCAACTTTGATCCCTCCCGAACCAACCAGAATAATTTCAGTCAACTGGTAGAAGTTTTTTTTATTTCCTCAATGTTCTTTGGTCTGGTTGCAGCCATTATCGTTGCCGTCCTCATGGGAGAGGGGACCACGGGTAGCGGACGAACTGAAATGAAGCAGTTCCTTGCCAAAGCGCCGCTTGTCGATCGCGATCTGAATTCGACCCTGTTCCGCAATCTGCTCAAAACACTGGGACTGACATTTATGGGTATCGTCGTTGCGCTCACGCTCAGTCTGATCATCGCCGGAATCTGGCATGGAGCTGAGGTGTTTCAGGTGCTGCTTTCTCCGGTCATTCGGGGAGGAAGTTCGATATTACCTGTGTTTTTACTGGTCATCGGTTTCTGGGTCATCGCGGCCAATATGATTTCTGTCTTCTGGACCGGTCGTTCCTGGTTTTATTTTATGGCGATCGGCGTCTTCTTTGGGGGAATTGTCTTTTATATCATTCTGATGAATCTCGGAGATACTCTGTTTCGCAATTCGATGCTCTATCACTACATGACAATCGTGCTGCTGTTGTTACCGCCTCTGTTGATTTGTGCGGGAACCTTCGCCGCGTATATGGTTGCCTGCCGCAGGAAACTGATTTCACAGACAGGCTCAATTGTGGCGCTGGTGCTCTGGATGTGCTCTGTCACTGGAGTTCTGATCTGGATGCTGGAACGCTCTCAATATTATCACGGTGTTGTCTGGGGGTTGTTGCTGATCTACGCGACGCTGGCAGCTTTGGTTCTCGCGCCGTTCGCGACGATTCCACTGGCACTGTCATGGAACCGGCATCGGTAAATCCGAGTGAGACAGGATCACACTGCTAAGAAAAGAAGCTTGTCTTAAGCTGTGAAATTCATTGAAAAATAAGGTGTCACTGATGTCATCCATCTTTTATGCGACCACCAAACAGTTTTGTAAACGTGCCTGGTTCGGCGCGGTTCTCGCCGTCGGGGCGCTGGTGATGGGACCCCTGTTGATTGTGCTTATTTTAAAGTTCAACGGATTACAATCGGATCAGATGGAGCAGAATTACTTTGACTTTCATTTTGCCTATCTAGGTGCCTCCTGGGTCTTTTTTCTCGGTGTCTGTCTGCATGCATTCTCCGGCAGCGAAAAATACTGTCTGGGTCTGCCGGTTTCTTCTGCTTCCATTGCCACCTGGTTGATGCTGGCAATGGCGGGGTTCGTGGTGGTGCTGCAACTACTGACCAATGGTCTCTATCGTCTGCTGTTTTTTGATGAGCACTGGCTTACCAATTATTGGCCTTTATTGGGACCGCTCTTATTTATGGTTACCCTGATTCTGGTCGGACATTGCCTGTTCTGGAGCGTGCATGCACCCAGCTTTACGAAAACATTTCTGGGGGGTGCTTTGATGATCGGAATGCTGGCCTGGTTTGTTTCCCGGTATTACCCGAACGGATTCAAGTCAGATATCGTTCCCTGGAATCGCGTGACGCTGGGCGAGTTTGTGACCATGCAACTGACCTGCCTCGCGGCCTGGTATCAGGGGACACGTGCCTTTGCAGAGGTCCGTGCCGGCACCGCGGTTCCCAGCCCTGCCTGGGAAAGGATGAAGGTCTGGTGGAATGCGCTGCTCACCGGAGCGATTCCCGAGCAGTCAGTGGTTCCCTTCTCGCCGCGATCATCGCTGGCCCGCCTGCACTGGCGTGAATCCTGTCAGCAGTCTGTTATTGTCGGGGGAGGAGTGTTCGGCCTGTTGTCGTTGATGTTCAACCTTTTGATTGGGACACGGCTGAATTCAGAACCGACGGCTCTGCGAGATGTCTTGGAAGGTTTTGTAGCCATGTCAACTATTCTCAACTTGGCCGCTGCTGTCACTGCAGGAGCGATATTGGGGCTGGGGATTTGCAGAACGGGACGCACGGAAATGAAACGCTGTCTGGCAATGGCTCCGCTGACGGATCCTGATTTTAATGCCACACTGTTCGCGAACATGGTTAAAGTGTTGGGCTGGTCCATCCTGATCATTCAATCGGCTCTGCTGCTGAGTCTGATCGTCACTGCAGTACTATATGAAGTAGACACGTTGAGCGTACTGCAGGTAACCGGTTTTCTGGGGAATGGATCAAACAGCTTGAGTGATATGCTGTTGTATTTATTCGGGGAAAATGGATTTTTATGTCATACGCTGGTGACATTGATCGGATTCTGGATCATCGCTGCGAATATTGTTTCCGTACTCTGGACAGGACGTACCTGGTTTATCGTCTCTGCGATCGGTGTCTGCTTTGGTGGTCTGTTTTTCTACAGCATGATGATCAGCTTGCTGGAAGCATTTTTCCCTCGTCAGTATCTGGCGGAACTGGTTATCATCAGTATGTTGCTGATTTTATATTTTCTGATTCTGGGGGGCACTCTTGTCGCCTATTTGACTGCCCGTCGCAGGCAATTGATCTCAAAAACCCGGTTCCTTGGGGCGGGTTTGCTCTGGTCATTTGCTGTCATGGGAGTTCTGGTGACTTTGCTGAGCATGGCTCCACATTACCCGTTTCGGACGATGTGTGGGGAGTTTTGTGTTTTTTCAGTTCTGGGTGCCCTGGTCCTCGCGCCGTTCGCGACGATTCCACTGGCGCTCTCGTGGAACCGGCATCGATAATTCAGAGTTGAATGAATAACAAAGCAATGAGCTTTCTACGATTTTGATTAATAGAAACTGAGGTAACCCTGATGTCTTCTGCCTTGATTGCGACGACAAAAAGTTTCTGTAAACGTGCCTGGCCGGGCGCGTCAATCGGCGTGGCAACGCTGGTGATTGTGCCTTTGATGATCAAGATTCTGATGCATTTGCAGGGGTACCGCATTCCTTATAATGACCAGGAAATCTTCAGCCTGCATTTTACTTACCTGGGAATCTCCTGGGTCATTTTCCTGTCGATCACGGTGCGGGCACTGGCCGGCAGTCAGAAATATTGTCGCGGGTTACCAATCTCTTCCCGCGCCATCGCGACATGGTTGATGCTGGCGATGGTGGGACTTGTGGTTGTGTTACAGCTGGCAACGAATGGTGCCTACCGGGCCCTGTTTTTTGATGAACGCTGGCTCGCCGATTATTGGCCCGTGCTGGGGCCCCTCTTATTTCTGGTGATGCTGGTTCTGACTGGTCACGCGATTTACTGGACTCTGAACGCCCCCAGTTATACACGCATCATTTTGAGCATGGGAATCATTGTGGCCCTGTTCTGGTGGTTCCTGTCACGATACTTTCCCGATGGATTCAAAGCAGATGCCGTTCCCTGGAGCCACGTGACGCTTGGCGAATTCGTGTTGATGCAACTGGTCAGTCTGGCTGCCTGGTATCAGGGGACGCGTGCTTTTGCCAGTGTCCGTTCCGGTACTGCTTTACCCAGTCCGCAATGGACGCAGACACGCAACTGGTGGGACAGCCTCACCACCGGCGCAAGCTCCAGCGGACATACGACGTTAGAGTCGCATCGGGCGGCACTGGGCCGCCTGCATTGGCGCGACAGCTGCCAGCGTGCGGTCATCATGGGTGGGGGACTGTTTGGTATTGCCGTTTTGGTCCTCAATACGACGATGCGAAATGCCAATGGTTCACATCCGATTAATATCACCGAGGGCTTTATGCAAATCTATCTGATGTTCTCGATCATTGCTGCGCTCGTAGTCGGGCTGGTCGCCGGTGAAGGAACATGCGGACCAGGCAGAACCGAAATGAAAAGCTTTCTGGCGGTCACTCCGTTATCAGACCGTGACTTCGCGATTGCATTATTCGTAAACCTGGTCAAAACAGTGCTCTATTCCAGTCTGCTGATACAGGCGGGATTGATGTTAAATATGCTGGTGTTCGTCGCCCCCGGCATGCTTCAGGGAGACCAGGCTTCGATTATAATATCCAGAGGGGCCCTCTACTGGTTCGTTTTCAGCGTGTATACCCTGGCCTGTTTCTGGACGATTGCCGCGAATGTCATTTCTGTGTTATGGACCGGGCGTTCCTGGTTTTATTTTCTGGTGATCGGCAGCATTCTCGGCTGCTTCGGGTTGTTTGTTTTTATTGTCAATTCAACAGATCGTGTTACCCATTCCCCCAACAATCTCTATTGCCAGATGGCGTTTTTCCTGGTGCTTGCGTTCCTGATTTTTGCTGGCGTGGTGACTGCTTTTGTCACCGCCTGTCAAAAAGGATTTATCAAATTATCGACCGCGGGGATCTCCGGCGGGCTCTGGCTGATCGGTTCTCTAACCGCGATCTGGCTGAAATTTCCTGCGCCGACAGGATTGCAGGAGATGCTGACTTTCAGTTTGTATATCTTTTTCCTCTCGCTGTTTGCCCTTGCTTTTGCGCCGTTTGCCACGATTCCACTGGCGCTGTCATGGAACCGGCATCGGTAACTCTACTGTTCACAAACGATTACGTAGCCGTCTTGCCGTCCTAAATCCTGTGAAATTCTCACTTTCAACGCAATTCCCTCTCGATAGTGACTTGCAGTCCTGAGCTGAGCAACTAAAAATAAACAGTTCAGGCAGTTTCAGGGCTGATCAGTCAGCGTGCACATTTCAAACTGTGGATGCCTCCTCCCCTGAAACGGCTTTCTGTCATCCTGTATCAGCTATCTGAGTCGTTCCATTGAGGAGAAATCATGGCGTCTGCAACCTATCGGAAATTTGCGAGGATCCTGTCATCGGGGATCGTGATCACGCTGGTTGTCGGTTTCACTGTTTCCCTGAGCCAGGCTGAAGAACCGGTCATCAAGGTTCCCCTCGGTCTGCCTCCGATCGAATTTCCGGAAGACAACCCGCCCACTGTCGAAAAAATCGCGTTGGGCAAACAGCTGTATTTTGATAAACGACTCTCGCGTGACAATACCATTTCCTGTGCCAGCTGTCATTCTCCGGTGAAAGGTTACAGCAACGCCGATCAGTTTGCGACCGGCTTCAAAGGCCAGAAGGGGGGCCGCAATTCACCCACAGTGATCAACGCCGCCTACAACAAATTTCATTTCTGGGACGGCCGTGCCGGATCGCTGGAAGAACAGGCGCTGGGCCCGATCGCGAATCCCATTGAAATGAATTTGACAACCAAAGAAGCCGTCGATCGGATCAACTCGATTCCCGGTTACAAAAAACAGTTCCAGAAAATCTTTGGCTCCGATGCGACAGAAGAAAATATCGCGAAAGCCATCGCCACGTATGAGCGTACCATTCTGTGTGGCGATGCCCCCTACGATCGCTTTAAAGCGGGCGACAAGAAAGCCCTTTCGGAATCTGCACAGCGAGGCATGCAGTTGTTTTTCGGAAAAGCTGCCTGCAGTTCCTGTCATTCCGGTCCCACATTTACTGACCACGCTTTTCATAATGTCGGCGTGGGCATGGATGCAAAAGAACCGGACGCCGGCCGCAAAGCCATCAGTAACCTGGGTGGCGATCATGGCAGCTTTAAAACGCCGACCGTGCGTGATATCGCCCGATCTGCTCCTTATATGCACGATGGCAGCCTGAAGACTTTGAAAGAAGTTGTAGAACACTATAATAAAGGGGGTATCCCGAACGAATTTCTCGATGAAGAAATCTTCAAACTGAATTTAACCCCGCAGGAAGTGGATGACCTGGTAACCTTCATGAAGGAAGGCCTTACCAGTTCGAATTATCCTGAGCATAAAGAACCTGAGCTACCCTGATTGAAACTCTCTCGGCGGATGTCTCATACCTGAAGACGAGACGCAAAACTAATTGAAAATCCCCTTTTCAAAGGAAGATGAACACCATGCAGTGGAATTTACAACGAATCTTGAAAGCAACCGCATTCTGCCTGACCGCAGCCTGCCTGATGCTTGGAAGTTCTTACGTCGTTGCCGATGAAAAAGGTGACAAAAAAGGCGATGACAAAAAAGAAGTCAAGAAGGAAGAGCCCAAAAAAGAAGCTCCTAAAAAAGAGGAGCCCAAGAAAGAAGAACCTAAGAAAGAGACCAAGCCTGCTCCTAAAAAGGAAGAGCCTAAAAAAGAGGAACCCAAGAAGGAAGAGCCTAAAAAGCCGGCTGTCACTGTAAAAACTCTGGTGACTAACCTTGAAAGCCCCAGCGGGATCGCCATCCAGGATGGTACCGGGCACGTCTTCGTTGCCAGCCGCTATGGCGTGTATCGCTATGACGCCAAAGGGAAAACTGTCGATCTCGAAATCGCCGGGTACCCGACCGACGTCTACGGCAAAGGCCCTAAATATAACATCGGACCTTTGGGCGTTGCCTTCATGGATAAAGATCATCTCGTCGTAGGTGATGGCAGCCGTCCTGATGCTGAAGAACTGGTTCGCATCTACAAGGTCGGCGATAAACCTCTGGAAAAATGGGTCAAAGAAGACACCGCTGTTCAGACCCTGGGTCCCATCAAAGCCGGCGATAAATCTGCCAAAGGCGAAGGAAACTTCTACGGCGTTGCCGTGGGTGATGGTGCTATTTATATCACCTGTAACGGTGACGACACCAAAGGCTGGGTTGCCAAGTCTGTGATCAAAGACGGTAAAGCTGGTCCGCTCGAACCCAGCATTGCGACCAAAGAAGCAACCAATGTCGATGCTCCTGTCGCCATCACATTCTCTCTGGATGGAAAAGAACTGGTTATCGGCCAGATGGGTGAAGTCAATGTCGCCGGCGACAGCCTGCTGACCTTCTACGATCCCAAAACAGGTAAACTCACCAAGAGCCTGAAAACCGGTCTGAGCGATATCGCTGGCCTGGCTTACAGTCCCAAAACCAAGAAGCTGTACGCCACTGATTTCTCCTGGGTCGACGCTGCCAAAGGGGGACTGTTCGAACTGAAAATCGATGGCGATAAAGTGACCGCTGAAAAAGTGATCTCACTGGACAAGCCAGCGGCCATCGCTTTCGACAAAGAAGGTAACCTGTATCTGACCGTCTTCGGAACTCAGGGGAAAGATCCTGAAAAATCTCCCGGTTCACTGGCAGTCATTAAGGCTGGTCTCTAAAACAGACGCTCACAATGCGGGTTGTTTCGATCTTCGATCGACCCGCGTTCTGTTGAAAACAATATTTCTATCACCAATATTTTGAAGGTAAGTAAAGACTAATGACAGTTCAAGTTATGCAACCCGCTCCTGATTTTGCACTGCAGGGTTACGATCGCGCCTCTGATTCATTCAAGGACTACAAACTGGAAGACTTCAAAGGCAAATGGGTTTGCCTGTTCTTCTATCCGCTGGACTTCACGTTTGTCTGTCCTACAGAGTTGATTGCATTCAATGAGTCACTGGGTGAATTCGAATCACGTAACTGCCAGGTGCTGACCGCCAGTACCGACAGCAAGTACTCCCACAAAGGCTGGTGCGACGCTGATCCTCAACTGGGTGGCCTGAAATACCCGATGTTGGCCGATGGCACTCACAAGCTGTCCCGCGATTACGGCGTGCTCAAAGAAGACGCTGGTATCGCGCTGCGTGGTATTTTCCTGATCGACCCAACCGGAGTCTGCTCATGGCTGGCCATTCACGGTTTGAGCGTCGGACGAAACGTCGAAGAAGTACTGCGTGTTCTCGATGCCCTCCAGACAGGCGAAAACGTTCCCTGTAACTGGAAAAAAGGCGAAAAGACACTCTAAGCCGTCTGGCATTCGTCTAGCGAAATTTAAGCAGGAGGCTCCCATCAGGGGCTCCTGCTTTTTTTATCGCCCGTCTCATTACCTCCCACCGGCAATATCGATGAAGCCACCTGTGGTATAGCCGGCTTCATCAGACAGCAGCCACAAAATCGCATACGCGACTTCCTCAGCCGTGCCGCCTCGTTTTAAAGGGACGTTGGCTTTCACACGCTCAATGCGGTTCGGCTCCCCGCCACTGGCGTGCATTTCCGTATCGATGAATCCGGGGCGCACCGCATTCACGCGAATCCCTGCCTCGGCGACTTCCTTTGACAAGCCTGTCGTAAATGTATCGATGGCTCCTTTCGAAGCGGCATAATCCACATATTCAAAGGGCGAACCAGCCCGTGCCGCCAGTGAAGAGACATTCACAATCGCACCGCCTGGCCCACCGTTGAAAGTCGACATCCGCTGGATCGCGGCCCGCGCACACAGGAAGCTGCCAAACACATTCGTCGCGAAGATCCGCTGCCAGCGAGCTATGTCCATCTCGGTCACAGGCATCTGCTGTTCCAGAATTCCCGCGTTATTCACCAGCGCCGTCACCGTTCCCAGTTGTTCGTCTGTCGTCTTGAATAGTCGTTCCACATCCGCTTCTTGAGATACATCCGCCTGCACCGCGATCGCAGTACCTCCCGCGTCTTGAATCTGTGAAACCACCGCTTCCGCTGACTTTTCATCGCTGCGATAATTCACACAGACAGCATAGCCTTTTTGCGCGGCCTGCCGGGCTGTCGCCGCTCCAATCCCTCGACTTCCGCCTGTAACGATGGCAACCTGTTTCATAGATTCATCCATTCACTTTAGCAAAAGAAAACTCCACTGTCGGCATGCCTGCTTCCATGAATTATAATGATCTCGCTCCAGAATTAAATACATCCGTGTTCACGCTGGTGAGAGGTAAGTCGCTGGGAACCCGCAGTTTGAGTGTGAATCTGAAATTCATCGCTTCGTTTTTACGTGACTTTCGACCTGTCTGCTGCTACCTTAAAATAATCAGAATCTGATTCGCAACCGACCCAACTGAGGAGAAATCCGTTGAAGTGCTCAGCCTTTTTAGTCCGATTATCATTACTCTGTTTGCTCACCTGCAGCTTGGTCTCCTGCCTGGCTTCCAACCAGGCCGATCAGAAAGAACAACAGACTCAAAGCCAGGACCAGCAGGATAAACTATCGGTCCTGCTCATTGATGGACAGAACAATCATCAATGGCAGCAGACGACGCCGGTCCTTAAAAAAATCCTCGAGAATTCGGGGAAGTTCACCGTCGAAGTTTCTACCACTCCGCCGGGCCTTCCCCGTAAAGCTCGCAAGCCGGCCAATAAGAAACTGACACCCGAACAGGAAAAGCAGTTCGCAGAATATCTGAAGGCCTGGGAAGCGGAAGTCGCCAGACTGCAGAAAGAAAACCCGGCGCTCTGGAAGAAATGGCGCCCGGACTTCGGCAAATATGATGTCATTGTCAGCAACTACAACGGCGAAAGCTGGCCCGAGGAAGTCAAACAGTCGTTCGAAAAATATGTCAGCGAGGGAGGCAGCTTCGTCGTCGTGCATGCTGCCGACAATGCATTCCCCGACTGGCCCGCTTACAACGAAATGATCGCCGTTGGTGGCTGGGGAGGCCGCGATGAAAAATCGGGTCCCATGTTACGTCTCCGCGAGGGAGAGTGGATCGAAGATACCTCCGCCGGACGGGGAGGCACACATGGTACGCGGATTCCGGTCGTCGTCAAAGTCCGCCAGCCCGAGCATCCCATCGTGAAAGGGCTGCCCCAGGAGTGGATGCATCCTGCTGACGAAGTTTACGGCAAACTCAGAGGTCCTGCCAAAAACGTCGACATCCTGGCAACCGCCTACTCCGAACCCGAACAGCGGGGCACCGGCGAACATGAACCGATCATGATGACCATCGACTACGGTAAAGGTCGTGTGTTTCATACCACGCTGGGGCACGACGTGACGGCGCTCCAGGGAACCGGTTTCCAGATTACGTTACAGCGGGGAACGGAATGGGCGGCGACAGGTGAAGTCACACAGCCCCTCCCCAAAGTCAAGTGGAACGATCACGAACCAACGGTTCAAGAACCTTAAGTTGCAGGAGTGTTCTCAAGCGAGAGTGAAGCTACTCACTGGCGTCACTTTCGCTAATTGGTTTATGCAGCTGTACCGGTTTCACCTGATTTTTTCGCATCCGCAGATTCAGCATTTCGACGGCCACGGAAAACGCCATTGCGAAATAGATATAGCCTTTGGGCACATGCACGCCGAACCCTTCCACCATCAGCGTGACGCCGACCATAATCAGAAACGACAGCGCCAGAATTTTTATCGTCGGATGATCATCCACAAAATCGCCGATCGGTCTGGCTGCGAACAGCATCACGAGGACAGACAGGATAATCGCGACCGCCATCAGTGAAACATGGTCCGACAGTCCGACCGCGGTAATCACCGAATCCAGCGAAAACACAATGTCCAGCACGCCGATCTGCACCAGGATCGAACCAAAACTGGCCTGTGCTGCATTCGATGCCGTTGCTTCATGCGCCCCACCTTCCAGGCTGTTATGAATTTCATGCGTCGCTTTCGCCAGCAGAAACAGGCCGCCTCCAACCAGAATCAGATCGCGTCCGGAAAATTCCCATGCGAATACAGAAAACCAGGGTTCTGTCAGACCCATCACCCACGAGATCGAAAACAGCAGAATCAGACGCGCCACCATCGCCAGGCCCAGTCCCAGCGATCGGGCCAGATCCCGTTCTTTTTCGGGCAGCCTTCCCACGAGAATGGAGATGAAAATGATGTTGTCAATTCCCAGGACGATCTCCAGCGACGCCAGAGTCGCCAGCGCTATCCAGGCTTCCGGGCTGGCCAGCCATTCAAACATTCTCACTCCAATCGGTAAAGGTGAAATTCAAAACGTACCGGATTATACACATCCGCTCGAATCTGAAAAGCAGGAGAACGACGGGTATGACAGTTTGGCTGACTGAAAATTCATATATTCGCATAGATTACCTGAAAAATCGTAACATCGGCTGACTCACACTCCCCTTTACGGTTCCTGACCCACTGCATAAAAACGGTTCGATAAATATATCTTGACGCGCTGTCGCGATTCTCGAAACTGCGTTGAACTGTGTCGCGCGCGTGTCCAGTTCTACGAGCAGTGGATGATTCAGCACCTGCGCGACAGAGCCCCATAAAAGTCCCTTGGTTGAACACCCCGGAATCAGCCAGCGCTGCCACCTGTTCCCGATGAGCAGTTCCAATACCTGCGGGTCGACACCTTTCGGCGCGACATCGCTTTGCAGTGGCAAGCTGTCCGCCAGCTTCACACCAGTATCGCAGCATATCGCCTTGACTGGTGAACGCCGTTCGCGAAAATCTTCAATTCGTAAACATCGCCAGGCAGAGCTTCCGTTCAGGCATCTCACAACCAGAAACCACAACAGCAAAGTACCGATCTGCATCAAAGTCACATCCTTGAACAGGTATCGCGCGCCGCGCTACACCGATCTGAACAACAGGTGGGGCCGTCGCAGCAAATTCAGTCGATTCTAGATCGCAACACATTTAAATATAGCGTCTCGCAATTTAATCTACTCGGGCCAAACAGCCCTGGAGACGCTCCAGTAAAACTGGACACAGTCTACCCGAAAATCAGGACAGACCCGCAGATAAACACCGGTCAGCAGTGATATGAGCAGTAAACCCCTTGTTTTCAAGGCATTCGAAATGAAATGCGTGGATAAAATGTGAACATTAATCACCTTTAGTTTGCCGGCTGATCTTTAAGTAATCTTTGTAAACGCTCCAGACTGGGGGTAGTATACACGTCCGTAAACAGTCAGTGTCCAATTGTTACTGGAGCAGATATTTCTTCGATGTTCTCATTTCCGTGGTTAACTGTCCTGCAGCGCCAGTACCGAACCCGATTCAGACGAAGTGCCCGCGCGAGATTAAGCCGGAATCGGTACAAGTGCGCCCCTCGAATTTCAAGCGCCCCGCCCCACCGCACAATCGAGGTTCTGGAAGATCGCACGCTGCTGACTGCCTTCACTGTGGTCAACACCAACGACTCTGGAGCAGGCAGTCTGCGGGCTGCCATCGAAGCTGCCAATGCGGGTGGCGGGGCCGACACCATCTCGTTCGACTCCGCACTTGCCGGTCAAACGATTGTGCTCACAGATGAGTTATTAATTTCAGATGATCTGACGATCACAGGCCTGGGGGCCGATCAATTAACCATTGATGGAAACGGTGACAGTCGGATATTCAACCTGAATAATGGGATTGCAGATGAGGCAATCATAGTCGAAATAACTGGTCTGACTCTGACAAATGGATTCGCGGATAGTGGGGCTGCGATTATCAGTTACGAATCACTGTCTCTTTCGGAGATGGTTTTCTCAGACAACATAGGATCCTCTAGCGGAGGGGCCATATACTCCGATGACTGGCACCTCTCAATCAGTGACTCAGAATTTCTGCGAAATACATCCCGGTCCGGTGGTGCGATTTATAGTCAGTCAGTTTTTTTAAACGTGGATCGTGTCACTTTTACAGACAATACTGTAACTGGAAACAGGTACGGTACAGGAGGAGCCATCACTAACATTGCTGGTTCAATGTGGGTCACCAACTCATTTTTTTCTCAGAATACTGCATCTCGACTGGGGGGGGCGATCCATAATTCGCAGTACAGCAGCGCTCAGATTTCCAACACGGTCTTCTTGCAGAACAGGGCTCAGAGTGGTGGGGGAATCAGTAGTCTGGAAGCGTTTCTGAATGTGGCAGAGAGTACGTTCACGGAAAATCAGGCAACCGAAAACGGAGGTGCTGTATTTGTTAATGTTTATGAAAGCGTTGTCATAGGATCACAGGCCACGATTTCAGGCAGTACATTCTCTATGAACTCGGCAGGAGATTCTGGTGGAGGGATCGCCAATTATTACGGAACTCTGATCGTGGAACATAGTTTCCTGCATGCCAATAAGTCGCTGGATATCGGTGGTGGCATTGACAACAGAGGGACTCTCACACTCCTCAGCAGTACGCTTTCTGAAAATACCGCCGACTCTTTTGGTGGGGCCATTTCCAATATACAGGAGGGGACTGCGACGATTTTTAACAGTACGCTCTCCGGAAATACCACCTTATTTCTGGGGGGTGGTCTGTACTCAGTCACTTCGTCCCCTGTCACGATTATCAACAGCACGATTACGGGTAATTCCGCTGTAACCTCAGGCGGCGGGCTTTACGTTCAAGGTTCGAAACCACAGGTTTCCAACACGATCATCGCCGGAAATCTTGCGAATACGAGTGCACAGATCTTTGGAGCTGTGACCGGGGTAAAAAATATCTTTCAGGAAAGTGTTGAAAACCTGATCGACCCCGTCCTGCGTTTCAACGGAGGGGCAACTCCCACCCATGCCCTGCTGGCAGGCAGTGCGGCGATTGACGCGGGCAGAAATAATGCAGCCACTCAGGTCGGCCTTAACACGGATCAACGGGGGGAAAGCTACGCGCGAATCAACTCGGGAACCGTTGACATCGGGGCGTATGAATTCAACGGATATACCCTGGTTGTCGATACCCTGTCCGACGAAGATGACGGTAACTATGCCACCGGTCAGCTATCTCTGAGAGAAGCGATCCGTCTGGCTAATGAAAGTCCTTTTACAGAGACGATTGTCTTTGACGAATCCCTTTCCGGGCATACGATCATTTTCAGTCAGGAAATTGCTATTACTGACGATCTGAAAATCATCGGACTGGGCAGAGATCAACTGACCCTCGACGGGAACGGCGACAGCCGCATTTTTAATATCAGTGACGGAGTCCAGCAGACCAGAATCCTGGTCGAAATCAGTGGCCTCACACTGACGAATGGCTACGCCGAAAATGGTGGTGCCATCAGTTGTCTCGAAAATCTTTCAATCGTGGATTCGACGATTACCGGAAATACTGCCCTGGAAAACGGGGGAGGCATTGATAGCGACTTCGGTATTATGACGATTTCCAATTCCAGTTTTACTGCAAACCAAGCCTCACGAGGCGGCGGTATCAGCAGCGATGCCGGACTACCGAATGTCTTTTCGAGCGTCTTTAATATCTCCTCAAGTATCTTTGCTGAGAATATTGCCAGCGATAAAGGGGGAGGCCTTTATGTATCTGCCTATGGCATGGAGATCTATGATTCTGATTTCACACGCAATTCAGCCGAATCAGGAGGTGGCATCTTTATTCAATGGGCATTCAACAAACCACTGATTTATAATTGTCGATTCACTGATAACACGGTGCTCAGATCTGGTGGCGGCATCCACAATGCGACTAGCGGTTTGAGAGTCTATTATTCCAGTTTTACAGGCAACGCTGCCACAGGAAGCCCGTACTGGGGGGGAGGTGGAGGCCTGTATAATTCGGGATATTCAGTGCAGATATGGGGTTCGATCTTTTCCTCAAATACAGCGAGATCGGAAGGGGGAGGAGTCTATCTTTCCGGAGAGGCGGACATCGGGTACACGCAATTCTCCGGGAATTCCGCTTTGTATGGTGGCGGGCTTCATTATTCCGGAAATACATTGTCAATTTATGATAGTTCTTTCATTGAGAATGTTGCCTTGGAAAATGGTGGAGGCATCAATCATCAGGGACTGGAACTGGAACTGGAATCGATCCGCTTCATCGGGAATACTGCAGCAGAGTTCGGTGGCGGTCTCTTCAGCCAGGGAGATCTGCTGGTCCAACGCAGCTTATTTACTGAAAACACAACGGGCACTTTCGGTGGTGCTGTATACGCCAACTCCTTTGGAACCACTACGATTTACAATACTACACTTTCCGGAAACACAGCATTCGACCAGGGAGGCGGCTTTTATTCCAGAAGCAATTATCCAGTGACCATCATTAATTGCACAATAGTTGGAAATACTGCGACCAATAAGGGGGGTGGGATTGCGATTTATAACATCAAAGGCAAGCTGCCGTCTAACATGGTTTCTCCCATGGTTACAAACACGATTGTTGCCGGAAATACTGCAGCCTCTGATTCCCAGGTTTCAGGACCATTTTTCAGTGACAGTAATATTATTCAGGACAGCATCCAGGGACTGCTCGATCCGGTATTGAGAGATCATGGCGGCCGGACAATGGAGCACGCCTTGCTGCCAGGCAGTGCTGCCATCAATGCTGGTAACACTTCGATTGTATGGCTGACAGGATTGCATATCGATCAACGGAGCAATGCGGAGATTCCTCGAGTTGTCGAATGGATCGTTGATATCGGTGCTTTTGAATATCAGGGACCTTTTACCTATTTTGATTTACGTGTTGTGGAGACAGAAACTCCAGTCGCAGGCAATGGTGAGACGGAATCGATTCCACTGGGGCTTAGCGTAATTGATGAGTGGCAACCATACTGGCTGGAAATCTGGGTCAGTTCGTCCACGTTAGAGTCAGGCATATTCTCTGTTTCTCTGAATTTCAATTACAACACTGCGATTACTACCGCCACTCGTTTTGAATTCGGCTCAGCCTTCACACTGAACCAGATGGGAACCATCAACGACCAGTTGGGAATGATCACAGGGTTGTCCGCTGAGAGCAGTCTGACCGATGTCGGCGACGATCAATACGTTCTGTTTGCCCGCATTCGGTTTGAATCAACGCCAGAGGATGGGATCGATCTGGACAGCACCAGACCGTTTCTGACTGTCGCCGGTACTGAATTCTCTATCGATCAACCAGAGATCCGCTTTGTGGGAGGCGCGGAAAGTGAAGAAATTATTTATGCCTTATCTGACTTCCAGATTCAGGCAAACCCGTTTGATTTGAATGATGATGAGCGGATTAATTTTCGTGACCTGCAGATCTTTATGAACGCTTACGGGTCGCAAGCAGCCACACAAAATAATAATCTGAGTCAGTTCATAGACTATAACCAGAATGGACGTGTCGATCTGAACGATCTGATTCTCCTGGCCATGAAGTACGGTACGACCAAAAACGAAACAGAGTCGAGCACTGTTCCGGTGAATGGAGATCAGCTGTTAATCGTAGAAGCTCCCGCAATATCAACCCAGGTGAAAACACGAACGGTCACGCAGAACGCTGCAGAGACAGTACTGGAATCCGTCGTCGAGCAAATCAGTCCCCCGCTGACGTCTGATCAACGTGAAACACTGGAGGCAGTGAATATCGAAGTCGTCGATCTGGCGGGTGATACTCTAGGCCGCGCCGTTCCAGGCACGATTTATATTGACGTCAACGCCGCCGGGTTTGGCTGGTTTGTTGATGCGACTCCCACGGACAACAGCGAGTTTTCCTCTGCCAGCGAACTCTCATTGATCGCCTTACCCGACAGCGAAGCTGCCGGGCATGTCGACCTCTGGACTGTCATCCTGCATGAACTCGGACACCTGCTGGGCTACGAACACGCTGAGGAAGATGTGATGCAGGAGAGTCTGCTTCCAGGCGAACGACACCTGGCGGACTGGAATGACAATACGGATCAGTTTTTCATGGAATTTCCCGCAGAATCAGTATTAACGTCGTTTTAGTGTCCTTTTGAATTCTTCTTTTGATGAAACTAACGCTAAGACAGGATAAATACGTTTGTATCCTCTTTAGTCTATGGTAGTATACGACTTACTCTACACAAAATACTCAAATGTCCTCAATTCAATTCAGATCTCTCATTTTAAACTCACCACACACTACTCATTCCAGTCAGTCGTGATGACACGACAGTTAATCGGAACCGAGTTCCCGCAATACAATCGGATTGTTCTAAATATGTTTATACAACAGTGGCTCACTTCGTTGCAGAACCAGCTCCGTATACGCTCGACTCGCCCTCGACGCGGACGTCATTCCCGGAATCAACGGCTGAAAACCCCGTCCGCCCAGGCACTGATTTCCCGCAATGTTGTCGAGTCTCTGGAAGACCGTACATTGCTGACTGTATTCACGGTTTTGAATACGGATGATTCCGGCGCGGGCAGTCTGCGCGACGCCATCGAAGCCGCCAATGCAAATGTCGGCGCAGATACGATTACGTTCGATGCTTCGCTGGCGCTGGCGGGGAAGACGATTGTGCTGACTGACGAGTTATTGATTTCAGATGATCTGACGATTACTGGCCTGGGGGCGAATCTACTCACACTGGATGGCAACAACAACACTCGAATTTTTAATATTGATGATGATTCCAGTTCTTCAACAATCACAGTTGAGATTAGTGGTCTGACCTTAACAAACGGGAATTCCAATACCGTTGATACTGAGTTGGCAGATAATGGTGGCGCCATTTTCAGCACCGAAAATCTGACGATTGAGAATTGCATCTTCACAGGCAACACTGCCGGATCGGGTGGAGCTATCTATGACGATGCCAGTTCTTTAACGGTGCGAGGCAGTCAGTTTATCGGGAATACGGCAGAAGAAAGTGATGGAGGGGCCATCTATCACAAAGAAACGTTCCCTTACCCGGAAGACGGTGAACGGTTATTGATCGAAAACTCTCAGTTTATAGGCAATCATGCCCTGTTCTCAGGGGGAGCGGTTCTGCTGCGCGATGGAATCTGTATCGTCAATGGCAGTACCTTCACTGAGAACACGGCAGAATTTCCCGGCGGTGCCCTGCGAAATATCTTCGGCGACCTGACTGTGAATGACAGCAGTTTTATCGAGAATCATACCGATTTCAGTGGTGGGGCGATCGCAAACGGGGGGACGCTGTTCGTTTCCGGTTCGACTTTTGACAGGAACACGGCGGATGTCAATGGCGGGGGAATCTACAGCCAGGGAGCGGAAAGCGTCACTATTCATAACAGTACATTCTCCGGAAACAGCAGCGTGTTCGACGGAGGCGGGATTTTTGCACTCGGCAGCAAGCCCGTTACTGTCATTAACAGCACGATTGTTGGTAATGTGGCTACCGGAAGTGGGATCAGCAACGGAGGCGGAATCTATCTGTTTAGCACCGACCCTACCTTGATTATGAATACGATCATTGCAGGTAATCAAGCCGACTCAGGTCAGCAGATTGCTGGCGATTTCACGGGCACTGCCAACATTATCCAGGAGAGTATCGCTGGACTGCTGGATGCGGAGTTGAAAGACAACGGCGGTCCCACCAAAACGCACGCGCTGTTGTCAGACAGTGCCGCGATCAACGCCGGGGATAACATTGCTGCGACCAATGCAGGACTGACCACAGATCAGAGGGGAACCGGTTTTTCCAGAATCGTTTCCGGCATCATTGACATTGGTGCTTTCGAATCGCCCGTCGCGGTACCAATCGATCTGATCGTCAGCACGACCTCCGATGTCGTCGATGGAAATTATTCAGCCGGCCAATTGTCTTTACGTGAGGCAATTGCTCTGGCGAATACAACTTCAGGGGCAGATACGATCTCGTTCGATGCCGCGCTGGCAGGACAGACGATTACGCTGACTGATGAGTTATTGATTTTAGATGATCTGACGATTACCGGCCTGGGTGCCGATCAGCTGACGATCAGTGGTGACAATAATACCCGTATTTTCAAAATCGATGATGGTTTTAGTGTGACTAAGATTACAGTTGAAATCGAGGGGCTGACACTGACGAATGGAAATTCGAATGAGTCAGGTACTTCGACCACGGGATATGGTGGAGCCATCCTGAATCAGGGATACCTGACCGTGAAGAACAGTACCTTGAGAGGGAACCGGGCGCGGCTTGGCGGCGGTGCGATCTATAGTAAGTATGGGTCCCTGACAATAGAAAACAGTTTCATTACAGAAAATACAGGAGTGATTCACGGTGGGGGGGGAGTGTATGTGGCAGGATCCGGTGGCACTGATTTAGTTGTCCGTGAGAGCACTTTCTCATTCAACACTACTGGACTCAGAGGCGGAGCCATCTTTATTTCAGCCGGTAACTCTTCCATCCTGAACAGCACGTTCTCGGTGAATACTGCAGTCGATTCCGGAGGAGGCGTTTATAATAATAGTTCCGGTTCGATGACCATTGATGCCTCTACCTTTGTGAAAAATGTGACATCGGGTAATGGTGGCGCGATTTCGAATTCTGGTGAACTACTTGTTGCGAATAGTACGATTTCTGAAAATAGTGCACTTGATTTAGGTGCGGGTATCTATTCTTCTACTACAGCCACTTTCGAAATCGTCAACAGCACGATTGTTTTGAATTATACAAGATCCGCGTTATCTCGCGGCGCCGCCATCTATGGAAGCAACAGCAACTCGTTCAGTATCACAAACAGCATCATCGCAGAAAACTCATCAGGGCAAAGTGTTCAAATCAGCGGGCTCTATGAGGATCAAAATAATATTATACTGGACAGTATCGACGGCCTGATTGATCCAGTCCTGCGCGACAATGGCGGCGAGACAGAAACGCACGCTCTGCTCCCTGGCAGTGCGGCCATCAATGCCGGTGACAATAGCTTTTCTACGCACGCCGGTCTCATCTCAGATCAGCGGGGAGCAGGTTTTCCCAGAGTCTTTGATGAGACGGTTGATGTCGGGGCTGTTGAATTTCAGACCGCTTATTTGCTTGTAGATACCACTTCCGATCTCAACGATGGCGATTATTCAGCAGGAAATCTGTCACTGCGGGAAGCAATTGAACTGGCAAACGCTTTTTCTGCGGTGGATACGATCAGCTTTTCCAACGCACTCGCCGGTCAGACGATTACGCTCTCTGATGAGTTGTTGATCACGGATGACGTGACAATCATCGGATTGGGTGCAGATCAGCTCACCCTGGATGGTAACGGCAACAGTCGTATTTTTACGATTGATGATGGCAGCAGCGCTACAGAAATTGCAGTCAGCATCAGCGGCCTGACTCTGACGAATGGCTCCGATGACAACGGAGGCGCGATTCTCAACAGGGAAAATCTGACTCTGCAAGATTCGCTTCTGACTGGCAACACAGCCACCCTGGACGGTGGCGGCATCTACCACGCGGATGCAACTCTCACAATCAGCAATACAGCGTTTACACTGAACCACTCAGCTAATAACGGCGGGGCGCTGGCGAATTCCGCTGAGATGCATGTGCAAAACAGTACGCTGTCCGGTAACAGCACGCTTCTGCTGGGCGGAGGCATCTATTCCGGTTCGACCGCTACACTGGAAGTGTTGAACAGCACGATCGTGTTGAATGAAGCCACGTCAGATGTCTCTATGGGGGGAGCCATTTATAGCAGCGCTACCAACCCGTTCGAGATCAAAAACAGCATCATTGCAGGGAATACCGCTGCCGGTTCACCACAGATCGCGGGGGGGTACAACGCGTCATTCAGTATTGTGCAGGACGACATCACAGGCCTGATTGATCCGGTTCTTCAAGATAACGGCGGTTCGACACAGACACATGCGTTACTGTCAGACAGCGCGGCCATCGATGCCGGCGATAACAGCCTGGCCGAGACTGCAGGTTTGGTAACGGATCAACGCGGAAACGGTTTTCCCAGAATCTTTAACGAAGCCATTGATATTGGCGCTGTGGAATTTTACGAGTCCGACTTCGTGGTGGATACGATTTCTGATCTCGATGACGGCGATTATTCGGCGGGGAATTTATCACTGCGGGAAGCGATTCAACTGGCAAACGCTTACTCCACTGCTGATACCATTCTCTTTGACGAATCGCTCGCCGGTCAGACAATCTACCTCACCAGCGAGTTGCTGATCACGGCTGACCTGACCATTGTCGGCCTGGGGGTAGATCAACTGACACTGGATGCCGGCAATAACAGTCGCGTCTTTCATATTAATGATGGAGACGATACGAAAACGATTACCGTCGAGATCGATGGCCTGACTCTGGCGAATGGATCCACACTCAGTACCGGAGGTGCCATTCTCACGCATGAAGATCTGATTGTCAGGAACAGTACTTTGACAGGCAATACTGCCCGCTTGGGCGGTGGTGCGATCTACAGCACGCTTGCCGGACTCACCATAGAGCACAGTCTGATTACCGGGAATGCATCACAGTTTCAAGGTGGAGGGGGAGTTATGTATTTCCGCTCCGGAGGTACTGGTTTCACAGTCAATGAAAGTACCTTCTCACATAACACGACGGACGGCGCTGGCGCTGCCGTCTATTTCTTTGAAGGTGACGCGTCAGTTCGGAACAGTACTTTTGATGAGAATACGGCAGAGGAGAACGGTGGAGCCATCCAGAATAATTACTCTGGATTCATGACCGTCGATTCATCCACGTTTTATAAAAACAGATCGAATTATAACGGCGGCGCACTTGCGAATGACAACGAACTGTTTCTTGTGAACAGCACCCTGTCAGAAAACAGTGCCGATTACCTCGGCGGAGGTATCTATACCTATCGCAATACCACCCTGGAAATCGTCAACAGCACGATCGTAATGAATCACGCAACGTCTTACAGATCCAGTGGGGGAGGAATTTACTCAACGAAGCCCAATGTGATTCATCTTGCCAATACGATTGTTGCAGGAAATACGGACATCAATAATGTTCAGATCGATAGCGGCTACACGGAAACAGCCAGCATGATCACGGACAGTCTCACCGGACTGATTGATCCAGTCCTGCGCGATAATGGCGGCCCCACTAAAACGCATGCACTGCTGACAGGTAGTGCCGCGCTGAATGCCGGCGATAATACCGCAGCGTCAAATGCGGGACTGACCACAGACCAACGTGGAACCGGATTTACCCGGATCCTGGACGACATCGTGGACATCGGGGCCTTTGAAGGTTATGTAAACAACTTTCTCGTGGATACGATTTCAGATCTCGATGATGGTGATTATTCGGTCGGAAATCTCTCATTGCGGGAAGCAATCAAACTGGCAAATGCTGCTTCCACCACCGATACGATTTTCTTTGATGCATCGCTGGCAGGTCAGACGATCACGCTGGGAAGTGAATTGACGATCACTGACGCCCTGATAATGACCGGTCTGGGGGCGGATCAGCTGACGATCAGTGGTAACAATAATACCCGGATTTTCAATATAAATAATGGTCAAGCTGGTACATTCATCGATGTGGAAATCAGTGGTCTCACACTGACGAAAGGATCTGCCAGGCAGGGCGGGGCAATTTATAATTACGAAAACATCTCACTGACAGACACACTCATTACGGAAAATAGCGCCAGCAATGAAGGGGCAGCCATTTATTCCGGTCAGGGTAGTGTGACGATGTCGGGGAGTAGACTGTCTGCAAACATCGCTGATCGCGGAGCAGGGATCTTTGCGATCAACAGCATTCTGACACTGGATACATCCACATTCTCCGGGAATACCGTGACGAGAGATGGCGCCGCCATTTATAACATTTTCTACATACCATATCCGGAACTGAATCCTTCGACGATTACAGAGTGCACCTTTGTAGAGAATACAGCTGCCGGCAATGGTGGAGGAGTTTATAATTCGGGAGGCATCATCAATGTGAGTGATAGTACGTTTTCCGAACATCAGGCTGTTCTGGGAGGGGGGATCTACTCCAAGAGCAATGGTCATTCTGGAAACATCTCAATCATCAACAGCACGTTTTCTGACAATACCGAGGTCGAATCCGGAGGAGGAATTTATGCTGATGGAATTGGTCTGTCAGTTGAAGGTTCTCACTTCACAGGAAACGCGGCAATCGGAGAAAGCACAACAGGTCGGGGAGGGGGCATTTACAGCATCAATGGTCCTCTCACCATCACAGCATCAGATTTTACGAGTAACACTGCTTTAATTGGTGGCGGAGTTTATTCAGGCACTGATAGTAACCTGTCTGTTTCCGATTCCACCTTTAATCAAAATCAGGCTCGGACAGGAGGAGGGATCTACAATAACCGCTCAGCGATGACGATACACGGTTCCAGTTTTACCGGGAACCAGGCTTTGATCGACCCTGAAAATCCAAGCGTGTCTTCAGAAGGGGGAGCCCTGTTTCATTCTTCTCAGCTGGCAACTCCCCAGGGAGAAAACGATGCATTCATCTCAAATAGTGTGTTTACAGATAACTATTCCGGAACCCGGGCTGCAGGCATCAAGTTGTCTTACAGCTTCATGACGGTCACACAGAGTGTATTTACCGGAAACTCGGTTCAACAGAGTGGAGGCGGGATTCACAACACACTGGGGTACCTGACAGTTCAACAGAGTACGTTTTCAGGAAATACATCTGACACAAACGGTGCAGCCATCAACAGCACAGGGACACTGATTATCTCTGAAAGTACGATTGCTGATAACAGTGCCGAGTACTTTGGAGCAGGGGTTTATGTTTCGACTGCTGGAACAACAACAATTTCTAACAGCACTCTTTCCGGCAATCAATCTCAATCCGGTGGCGGTGCCATCTATTCCAATAGCAGCCAACCTTTGACGCTCATCAATTCTACGGTGACTGGGAATTCGTCCTATAACGGAGGCGGTGTCAGAACCACCAATTCTATTTCGTATTTCGTGAATACGATTATAGCCGGAAATACAGCGACTTTTGATGCACAGGTCAGTGGTAGTTTTACCGGCAGTTACAATATCATTCAGGACAGCATTGCGGGTCTGCTGGACCCCGTTCTCCGCGATAACGGCGGACCAACAAAGACGCATGCCCTGCTGCCCGGCAGTGTCGCCATTGATGTCGGCGATAACGCGGCAGCTACCGCTGCCGATCTCATCACCGACCAGCGGGGGGAAGGTTTCTCCCGGATCATCGGCGGAACGGTCGACATCGGTGCATTTGAAGTTCAAGCCCCCTTTGCTCAGATAGATTTACGCATCGTCGATTCGAAAACGTCAACTGCTGCCAATGGCGAAGTCAGTGAGCTTCCACAAAACCGGGAATGGATCGATGAATGGGGCGGCTACTGGCTGGAAATCTGGATCAGTTCGCCGCTGGCGATCAGCCAGGGAATCGGTTCCGTCAATCTGAACCTGAACTATAACACCGCTGTCACCACAGCAACGGCAATTGAATATGGTGCGGCATTTACCATCGGTCAGGCAGGAACCATTAATGATCTTACCGGTGTCATCGAAAATTTGTCTGCTGGAACCAGTTTGACGGATGCAGGCGATGACCAGCCTGTGCTGTTTGCCCGCATTCGTTTTGAGTCAACCACTGCTGATGCCGTCGACCTGGATTTCGAAGGCCAGACACTCAATCCACAGAGCCCTGATATCTTGGTAGATCATTCTGAAATTCTGTTTTCAGGCACTGCCGTCAGTGAAGAAGTGCATGGATCTGCTCCTGAAACTGCCATCTACGCAAATCCCTTTGACCTGAATGATGATGATCTGGTTAACTACCGTGACTTGATCCAGTTTATCCGTGTCTTCGGTGCGATTCCTGGTCTGTCTCATGCCAGCCATGCCTGGGCAGCCGACTATAACCAGAATGGCCGGGTCGATTTTCCGGATCTCCTCGCGATGGTCTATAACTTCGGCAAAAGTAAAGACGGTGCCTTCCCCATCGATTATCCAGTCAATTTTCCTGATGCCTGGAACCAGCTGCTGACGGTGGAATCTCAACTGCCACCACAGGAAAATGCGAATTCAGTGACGCAGGCTACTGCCGAAAACGTACTGGAATCCGCCAAAGAAGAACTCAGTCCGCAACTGAATTCTGAACAGCAGCAGATCCTGTCGGACGTCGATGTCCAGGTCGTCGATCTGGCAGCAGGCACCCTGGGCCGCGCCGTTCCCGGTACGATTTACATCGACGTCAACGCCGCCGGTTATGGCTGGTTTGTCGATGCGACTCCCACGGACAACAGCGAGTTTTCCTCTTCCAGCGAACTCTCGTTGATCGCATTACCCGACAGCGATGCTGCCGGGCACGTCGACCTCTGGACCGTCATCCTGCACGAACTCGGGCATCTGCTGGGTTACGAACATGCAGACGAGGGTGTGATGCAGGAGAGTCTGTCTGTCGGCGAACGCCATCTGGCGGACTGGAATGATGACACCGACGATTTTTTCATAGAGCTGACTCAAGGGACAGAGCTGACAGACTTCTAACTGGACGGGGACAGACCTTGACCGACATCAAACGCAGGATCTGTTTCAATAGCCTCAAAATATTTCGATTACAGAATCTCACACTGATACGATGGATCTGATCACATCCAGATCCCTGACCGGATTTATTTATATGTTTCGCTCTCTTTGGCTGACTACACTGAACCGCCGGCTCCGCAATCAATGTTCCCGCTCCCGGTACTCGCGACGCCACCAGCACCACGGCGACCGCACTCCCTCCGCCCAGGCACTCGTTTCCCGCAAGGCAGTAGTAGAGTCGCTGGAAGACCGCACACTGCTGACCGCGTTCACGGTAGTGAATACGGACGACTCCGGCGCAGGCAGTCTCCGCGATGCCATCGAACAGGCCAACGCCAGTGCCGGCGCGGATTCGATTTCGTTCGACGCCGCGCTCGCAGGTGAAACGATTGTACTCACTACAGAGCTACAGATAACTGATGACCTGACGATTACCGGGCTGGGTTCAGATCAGCTCACGTTGGACGGGAATAGTGACAGTCGGATTTTTAACATCAATGATGGAAGTTTCGGAACTTTGCTCACCGTCGAAATCAGAGGACTGGCATTGACCAATGGTTTCTCAGATAACGGAGGGGCTATCTCCAATTATGAGGATCTCACCGTCAAAGACTGTTTGTTTTCTGAGAATGATGTGTCAAGTGTCCAGATTCAAAGTGCAGGATTTAATAATGGTGGTGCAATTAAAAATGTGGCTGGTACATTAGAAGTCTCAAACACCACATTTTCAAATAACTTGGCTGTAGATGGAGGTGCAATCTACAACTCCACTGGTACTGTGAATGTAATGAATAGCATGTTCTCAGAGAATATGGCCACGACCACTCAAGGGCAAGGTGGGGGAATCTATGGAATCTATGGCTCTGTCGCCATTACCGAGTGTTCGTTCCTTAGCAACTCAGCATCGGGTTATGGTGGCGGAATTGGCACTCTTTATGGGACACTCAGTGTCACCGACAGTTTTTTTTCAAATAATTCGGCAGGCCCTCACTCTTCAGGTAGTGCTATCTATAATGATGGCCAGATGACAGTGACTCGTAGTGTCTTCTCTGAAAATAGTGAGAAAAGCGCTATCACGAACAGTACAACTAACGGTACTAATGTAGTTATTTCCGACTGTGACATTTCAGAGAATGATGTATCCACCGGCGCTATTTATAATTTAAATGGTTCGATGCTAATTATCGATAGTCGTTTCACTGGTAATAATTCAGTAGGGGGTGGAATTGCTAACCTTGCGAAATTGACAATCGTAAACAGTACCATATCAGCAAATTTTGCTAGCGGTAATGGAAGTGGAATCGATAACTCTGGAGTATTATCTATTATCAATAGTACGATTTCAGGGAATGGTTCCAATACACTTCGTGGAGGCGGAATCTACAACAGTGGTGTACTCGATATTGTAAATAGCACTCTCACCGCGAACAGAGCAAGTTACGGAGGGGGTATATATAATGATTCGTATGGAACACTTACTGTTTCGAATACTATCATAGCCGGGAATACTGTAGTTCATGAAGGTGCTCAAGTTTCAGGTAGTTTCACAAGTAACGCAAGCATTATCCAAGACAGTATTGAAGGATTGATTGATCCGGTATTGAAAGATAACGGCGGCCTTACTCAAACTCATGCCTTACTGCCTGGTAGCGCTGCCATTAATGCTGGTACGAACAATATCGCCATCGATGCGGAACTCACTACTGATCAGCGCGGAGCCGGTTTTGCTAGAATCATTTATGGCATCGTTGACATCGGTGCCTTTGAAGCGACAGATACCGGTCCGTTACACTTTCTCGTCGACTCTGCCACGGATACCGACGACGGCGACTATTCCACCGGAAACTTATCGTTGCGGGAAGCCATCAAGCTGTCGAATGAGTCAGCGACCACGGATACCATCACCTTTGATGCCAGCCTCTTTGATCAGACGCTCATGCTTTTTAATGAGCTGGTGATTACAGATGACGTGACCATCATCGGCCACGGAGTAGAGCACCTGACTCTCAGTGGCGACGGAACCCGCCGCCTCTTTCGCATTGATGATGAGAATGCCGAAGCTTCCATCAGTGTTGAGTTAAGCGGATTCACACTGACCAACGGGTTTGCCAACTACTCAAGCGGAGGCGCCATTCACAGTCTGGAAACCTTGTCCATTTCCGATGTCGTGTTTGCAGACAATCAGGCCAGTGTTTTAAATGGTCCGCTTTACGGCGGCAACTACGGCGGGGCAATCTACAGTGGCGGTGAGCTGACAGTGACGAACAGCACGTTTGTCCGCAACAGCGCAGACCGGTATGGCGGCGCCATTTACAGTACCGATGGTTTGCTGACGATCACGGGATGCGATTTCTCTGAAAATCAAACGTCCTATGCGGGAGGAGCGATCGTCGCTCAAAACGGTGACCTGACTGTTTCTGCCAGCACCTTCACGCAAAACAGCAGTGATACCTTAGGCGGAGGGATTTACATCACTCAGGGAGTCTTAACCGTCAGCAAGTCGGTCTTTACTGAAAACAGTTCAGTCACAGGAGGTGCAATCTATCATCAGATATCGTCGACGTTCCCTCCGGTCTTTACGGAATTGAGCATCACGGACTGTACCTTCCAGGGCAATACGACCACCTCCAGCGCTGGGGCCGTGTATTATTCGTCGGCGCTCACTTTTTACAGCGCCTATCACACTGCTTACATTGAAAACAGTCACTTCTCAGAAAACAGCGGCAGCTCGGGTGGCGCACTGTATTTAAGCGGAAAAAATGTTCTCATCACAGATTCCACCTTTTTCAAGAATTCGGCAAGCTTAAACGGAGGGGGTATCAGTAGTTATTGTGATAACCTGACGGTCCAGAACAGCCTGTTCGAAAAAAATTCCTCACAAGCCTGGGGAGGGGGGATTTATTCTAAGAGATCCCTGGTGCTGCAAAACAGTACCCTCTCCGGGAATACTGCTCTCGTGGTCGGTGGCGGCATCGCCTTTGATCATATGAATTATCCCTGGGAGATCATCAATTCTACTTTAACCGGCAACGCTGCAGCCAGAAATGGGGGCGGTATCTATGTAATGAACAGCCTGGGCGGTACGATCACCAATTCGATTGTTGCCGGTAATACGGCTGCTTCGGCTCCGCAAGTTCTATACTATGTCACAAAAACAAACAGCATCGTCCAGGACAGCGTGGCAGGCTTGCTTGATCCCGTTTTGAGAGACAATGGTGGCGTTACGAAAACACACGCGCTGTTACCAGGCAGTGCGGCGATCAATGGCGGAGACAATAACGCTCTGAATGATACGAACCTGAACATCGTCAATCGCAGATCCATCACTCAGGACCCGCGCGGGGAAGGATATGAACGCATTGTAGATGAGACCATCGATATCGGTGCTTTCGAAGTTCAACACACGTTCGCCGAGGTTGAGCTGCGGATAGTCGACGAAAAGACAACCACTCAAAGCAATGGAGAGCAAACTACGCTTCCGGACAACCTCACCTGGATCGACGAATGGACCGGCTACTGGCTCGAAATCTGGATCAGCACACCCGCTGCGACTGACCTGGGAGTGTTGTCTGCAGCCATGAACCTGAGCTACAACACCGCGATTGCCACCGCTGTCAGTATTGAATTTGGTCCCGGTTTCACCATCAACCAGACAGGTATCATCAATGATCTGACGGGCATGATTGAAAACCTGTCAGCTGAAACAAGACTGACCGATGTGGGAGACGATCAACGAGTGCTGTTTGCCCGCATCCGGTTTGAATCAACGGACAGCGATGGTATCGATCTTGATCTGGCAGGTCAGCTCATGATTCCGCAAAGTCCTGGATTCACGGTTCACCAGACCGAGGTCCAGGTGGTGGGCAACATCGCCACCGAAGAGGTACAGGGACCCGCGCCCGAAACCCTGGTCTTCGCGAACCCCTATGATCTCAACGATGACGACAAGATCGACTATCGAGATCTGCTTCTGTTTATCAATGTCTTTAATTCTGATCCCAGAGAGACGAATTCCGGCTATGCCTGGTTCGCAGATCTGGATCAGAATCACAACGTCAACTACCGCGATCTGATCTCCTTCGTCAGTAATTACGGCAGGAATAAAACCAATCAATCAACGGTCAATTATCCTCAGGGTTTCCCCGAAAACCGGAACAAACATTTAACAGTCGCTCCCAAACTGTTACCACAGTTGAATGCCAGGCCCGTCGAACAGGCATCAGCGGAGACGATGTTAAGCAGTGTTGTTGAATCTCTCGATCCGCAACTGACAGCAGCACAAAATGCAAAACTGGCGCAGGTTGATATCGAGATTGTTGATCTTCCCGAGGGCGTGTTAAGCAATACCGTCCATGGTACGATTTATATCGACGTCAATGCCGCCGGCTATGGCTGGTTTGTGGATGACACCCCCGACGACCATAGTGAATTTTATGCGACAGGGCCTTACACTCTGGTATCAGTGCCCTATGCTACCAGTAATGTTCTCGGGAAAATTGATCTCTGGACCGTCATACTGCACGAACTGGGGCACCTGCTGGGATATGATCATGCAGACGACGGCGCCATGCAGGAAAGTCTGGCCCCCAGCGAACGTCGCCTGATGGACTGGGAAGCTGAGACGGATGCGTTCTTTAGCACTCTGACCGATGATGCGGAACAGAGTGTCTCCTGAAACGCATTGCCAGTTTGGGGGAATGCTTCGCTTACCCGTTGTGTTTGGGGTAGAATCGGAATTTGAATCAAATCCAAAGTTCGATCACTACCAGTGTTCAGGAGGTGGGACTTGAATTTTCTGCGCCGCGTCTGTTTCATTTTTGTTCCCCTGTTAATGCTTTCACTGAGCAGTGTTTCTGCTGCAGAACGCCCCAACATTCTGCTGATCCTCGTCGATGACTTGAAACCCGCGTTCGGCTGTTACGGCGATCCGGTCGCCCGCACACCCAACATTGATTCCCTTGCGGCACGCGGGATGCGTTTTGATCTGGCCTATTGCAACCAGGCGGTCTGCGCACCGTCGCGGTTCACGTTGATGCTCGGCTCACATTCAACATCAACCGGTTTATATGGGCTCGGCAGTCAGTTGCGACAAATCGTTCCCGACGCCGTCACGCTGCCTCAATACTTCGCGCAGCACGGCGGCTACCGGACCGAATCGCTGGGCAAAGTCTTTCATATCGGGCATGGCAACCACGGAGATCCCCGGTCGTTCAGCGTGCCTCATTTCCACGACAAGGTGATCGAATACCTTGAGCCCGCCAGTACCGAGGGCGGAAAGCTCACGCGGGAAGAAGCCTACTTCACCAATCAGCAGCTTGACCGTATCAAATCACTACCTCGCGGCGCTGCCTATGAATCGCCCGATGTGGCCGACATCAAATATGCTGACGGACGCGTGGCCGCGGAAACCATGCTGAGGCTCAAAGCCGCACAGCAACGCCGCAAGCAAGAGGGCACCCCGTTTTTCATCGTCGCTGGCTTCGCGCGACCGCATCTCCCTTTCAGCGCACCGCAGAAATACTGGGACCTCTACGATCCATCACAACTGCCGCTGCCGCAGTTTGAAGAACTCCCCGCAAACGCACCTCCGGTCGCCGGCAAGCGTGGCGGGGAGATCACCAATTACAGCCCTGTACCAGTCGAACGGAACGCGCAGTTCAGCGAGGAACTTAAACGCCAACTGATTCACGGCTATTACGCCAGTATGAGTTTCGTCGACGCTCAGATCGGTAAAGTGCTCACCGAACTGGATCAGCTTAAACTGACTGACGAGACCATCGTTGTGTTATGGGGCGATCATGGTTTCCATCTGGGTGACCTGGGCATCTGGACCAAGCACACCAATTACGAACAGGCCAACCGCATCCCGCTGCTCATCGCGGCTCCCGGAGTCACGCGGCCCGGTTCCTCCACGAAACAACTTGCTGAAAGCGTCGACCTGTTTCCCACCTTGGCCGAACTCGCCGGCCTGCCCGCACCCACAGTCCCACAACCCATCGACGGCGTCAGCCTGGTTCCCGTCCTGAAGAACCCCGAAGCCCGGGTGCGCGACCATGCGTATCACGCCTACCCCAAACAGAAACTGGGCCGCGCCATCCGCACCGAACGCTATCGCCTGGTCGAATGGCGTCCCTCTAACAACCCGACAGCACCTGCCGTCTACGAACTCTACGACTACCAGACCGACCCATTAGAAACCAGAAACCTGGCAGCCGACCACCCGGATGTCATCAAAACGCTAAAACAAAAACTGGCAAACTACCCCAGGCCCCGCCCGCGGAATCAGCGGCCTGTAAAGAAAAAAGCAGCACCCCGTAGTAAATAAACGGTATCGTATTCCCGCATCGCAGGCTTACTCGTCATCGGTACTGCCAGGTTGCTTGACGTGTTCCTGATATTCTTTCGCGGCCAGGTAGCGGGAGTAGTAACGCTCGACCGCCTCGATCACTTTCTGCTGGTCCGAATCCTTAAACTTCTTGAGGTTAATCTTACTCGGAGCGCCCCCCGTGGAAGTGAAATTCAACCTCCCTTTGTCGTCCATCTGACACGACTGGATGTCGCTGAATTGCACGGGAGATTCCCAGGGATGGTGCTTGATGCCTGTGTGATCAATCGTCAGCAGACCTTCCTCTCCTGTCAACTGTACTTCGGGAAACGCTTTCAGAACGATCGCCAGTTCGTAATCGGTCTCGGGCAGGAAACGATAGGGTAGCGTTTCCTCATGGTAGGCGCGGAATCGCTCTTCATATTCTTTCCACTGCTCATCTTCCAGTTGTTCTGCTCCATCGATTTTCTGAAACCACTGTCCATCGCCTGGTTCGGACAGCATGACTTGCGAATCAGGAGATTCCAGGGAACAGCCAACGGCCTTCATTCTGTCTTCCAGAGAGGGGTGTGTGTCAAAAGGATGCGAGGTTCGCAGATGCGAGATGTCCGGAGTTGACATAAAGCTGCCAGCGTAGTTGTCAAAACCTTGCGCAATCTCCTGCGACACATTCGCATTTTCCAGAACCTCTTCTTTCTGGAAAATGTCCTGTTCGACTTTCACGCGGTAGCTCGAGTAGGCAATAATTTTCAGTAGCGCACCAGCCATGTCGCGCGGAGACGTCACTTCCGTGGCAATGCGATCCGCACGGAATTCGCGTGCACGGCTCAAACGCTTCAGAGAGACTTCGTACAAAGCTCGGAAGCAGTTCATGAAGTAGAAGACCGGCAGCGACACTCCCCCCTCGTAGAGCCCTTGCAGGTAATTGTCATAGCGGACCAGTAAAGGGGAAATCTTCTGCGAATACAGCGTGTCATTGCCACTGAAGTGGGCCATTTCATGGGCCAGCACAGCGTCGGCTTCCCTGCCATTCAATTGTTTCAGTAGTGAGAGGCTGACAAACAGCGACCGGCCGTAGTAGTTCTTTTCTCCTACTGTCAAACTCTGCTCTGTGACGAAGAAGTTGTCGTCAATACCAGCGATGACCTGGTCTGGCGTCTCGGTGTCGACTTTCGCGCAGATAGCGCTGAGTTCCTGCCATAACGCCGGTGAAGCGTCCCGCTCGATCACGGTCCCTTCGACAACGGTTTCATTGTTGAGCTTCATGAACATCGACTTGATGACGGCCGCGATTGCCACCAGCGCAAGGATGCCGACGATGACCATCAACTTGGGGACGTATCTCTCTAAAAAGAACGCGGTGATCCAGAAGGACAAGGCAAATAACAACACTCCCTGGATCAGCACCTGCGCGGCACCAAAGATGCGCAGCACATGCCAACTGACCGACAGGCTCACGTACTGGATCCACTGCGATCGAAGCGATGCCACGACGCAGAACGCGCTCAGCAAGATCACCACAATGCCGCCAATGATGGAAAAGAGCGAGAAGCGAATTGCCCAGCGAAACGTGGTATAGTCGAAGGCCGCCTGGGGGCTCACCATGTCCTCATTTCCGGGAATTGTAATCAGCTGCGAAAAGGGAACATTGCTGAACAACTCTTCGGCATTGGCTCTCTGTTCTGCGGTAAGACTCTGATCGGCACGAATCTGCTGAAGAGCGGCATCACGGCCTTCTCTGTCGTAAGCCCCCTGAATGTAGATAAAGAGGATGAGAGAAATGGTAGGGATCAGAAAGATCAACAGAGCAGGCAGAAAAAATGTTTTGGCAAATCCGAGTCTGGAAAAGTCCTCATGCGGGTGACTCATCAGTGTGCTCCTATAGTGAATATGTCGTCAACAGGATGAGCCGAAATTTCCCAGATGAAAGCTGCTTCAGCCTTACCGGCAACAGGTTGACTGCAAGAGACTGCTAAGTGGCGTTTCGTTCAAAATCTAGAGCGCATCACATTTAACCGTAGCGCGTCCCGATCTATTATACTCGATCCAAATGGCTTTGGAGACGCTACAGGAAAACGGATACAGTCTAGTGAACGCATCCTAAACAACACGCGGAAAAGATTCCAGTAAATTTCTGGTTAAATAGTTTTCATTCCCCTCTCGCTACCAAATCTGGGGGCTCAATTTTCGGAGGGAATGATCATTAGTCTGATGTAAAAATACTGCCCTTAGACCAGCAGCACGCTCGTTGGTACAATCGGACATGAAGTCACGTGACTGGTGTCATACTTGGGGGTACGTCAGACAGTCATTAATCGTTCCATCAGGATTTACAAAGGAATACATTTTGGTCGACTCCGAAGCCACACCCGAACTGCCCTCGAATAAGGAACTTAAATTGGCCATGAAGGCGTTTCGCAAACGTCTCAAGCTGACTTGCCTGGATGATGAATCCGGAATGGGTTACGGTGCCACATCCTCGGGTCAACGATCAAGGGTCGTTGCCATTGAACCGCCAAACCAGTATTCCCAGGCCGTTTGGCAGGAACTGGTGAAACAAGGGAGACTGAAGCACGATGGCGGCGGGCTCTATTCACTCATTGATACTTAGTCGCGCCGAGGATGATTTACATCGAATATCTAGAACGCATGACATTTAACCAGAGCGTCTTTCGAACAATAATACTCGCTCCATATGGTCCTGGAGACGCTAAAGTAAAGCTGGACTCAGTCTAAGCATTCCAACGGGATCAAGGTAGGAGGCACGTCAGTCAACTGGAAAGGGAGAAATACAAAAACCCCGATGCGGTGACAAGTTCACTACATCGGGGTTTAAAAGTGGCGGGGACAGGATTCGAACCTGCGACCTCGAGGTTATGAGCCTCGCGAGCTACCGGGCTGCTCCACCCCGCGCTATGGGTCCATAAATGGACTGACTAAGAGCAGTTTCAGATACAAATAACGCCTGTGACAGGCACTATTTAGATGATTAAAAGCCCTAAATACAGTAAGCGAATATCGTTACCGTACGGAGGCATTATAGACAGGTCCCCCGCTGGCGTCGAGTAACTTTGTCTAAATTCCCATAATTCCCTGCGAAGATTGTCGTATCAGCCGTCAATCTTTCGCTAATGCGTATCACCAGTCACCTGAGTGGCTCTCGTGCTATTATACTCGCTCGAAACGGACATAGAGACGCTCTGGTCAGCCTGATTTTCGCCGCTTTACTCGTATTCCCACTTCAAAACCCAGGGATCTTTGGTTTTTTCCTGCCAGGCCTTCAGTTTCTCCTGCATTTTAGTCAGGGTCTCCTGATGTTCCGGCTCGAATGCCAGATTCTTCGCTTCCCAGGGGTCGGCTTTGATGTCGTACAACTCGTGCCGGGGTCGGTGCAGGTACGAATAAACGGTCCGCTGTCCATACATCTTGTCACCCCGTTTCAACACACCCTGCCAGGTGGGTGACCGATATAAATCGGAGGCGAACGGGTAGGGGAGTTCATGGGCAATGTTGAAGATGTACTTGTAGTTGCCGCTCAGGATCACACGCATCGGGTAATACATGGTGATCTCGTGAAATGTGTGTGAGGCGTAACTTTCATCGAATTCGGGAGCATGTTCTTTGCCGAGGATCTCCAGGAACGAACGCCCGTGGAATGTGTAAGGCACCGGCTTGCCTTTGCCTTCCACTCGCTTGCCGTTGTTTACGACCGTTTGCAGTTTGGGAACTTTCTTCGGGGTGACATCGCAGTAATCCAGAATTGTCGGTGTCAGGTCAGCCCAGGTGACAAGGGCATCGGTGACGATTCCCTGATTCTTGACGGTCGGATCGCGGACGATCAACGGCAAATTCATGCCTGGCTGATACAGGTTCGTTTTGGCTCCGGGGAACGGGGGGCCGTTATCGCTGAGGAACATCACCAGTGTGTCTTCCCAGTGGCCGGTTTCTTTGAGTGTGTTGATCAGCGAAACGACGCCCTGGTCGAGACGCGAAATCGCCTGGTAGTATTCCGCCAGCTCTTCCTTGACTTCCTGATGATCAGGCAGCCAGCGTGGAACCTGGATCTGTTCGGGCTTGTATTTGACAGGCGTGACACCAGGGTAGCGATCGGGGTTGTCATTAAAATTGGCATAACCGTCGGGGCCGCCACCACGATGCGGGTCGTTGCTGCAGTAGTACAGAAAGAAGGGGCGGTCGTCGTCTTCGGTGATGAACTCTTTCGCGTTGGCGGCCATCACTGCGGAGTTGCGGTTCCCCTGGACGCCTTTATTGCGGTACTCCTGAAACTGGTAAACGTATTCGGGAGCGACATGATACTTGCCGATTGAGCAGGTGCGGTAGCCGGCTTCTTCCAGAATAATAGGGAGTGACTTCACGGTCGCGTAGGTGCTGAAGTGGTTGTATGAATGAGCGTGGCCATAATGTCCGGTGGCATGGTTATACAAGCCGGTCAAAATAACCGAACGGCTGGCCGAGCAACTGGCGGTCGTGCAGTGAGCGCGGGAGAAACGGGTTCCCGATTCTGCGAGCATGTCGATGCCCGGCGTTTTGATGACCTTGTTTCCGTAGCAACCTGCCTGAAAGCCCTGGTCATCGACCACAATTACAATGACATTTTTCTGCTTCGCCGCAGCGGAGACCGATTCAACGGAGACGAACAACAACAGCAGACTGAGGATTCCAAACAGACATCGATTCATGGTGTGGCTTTCTCGCTGGAGTAACAGGCGGGAATCAATTGCAGGAGAGTCGTTAAAATCTTGATTTCATTCTAATCGGCGCGGCAGGCAATCGCAAATCGACATTCGGGAAAGCAGGGGACTTTGCGGGAAACGGACGAAATCAGGGGGGACTGGCTTGAAGTGGCTTCAATTCCTTTCGATAATTAAGAAATTCCTCCCGAGTACCGTCCTTCCCGGAGCTGTCATTGGTATAGCGCGCGGGAAGATTTCAGACCGATATCAGAATGAAAGCAATGATTATGACTACCATGAAACGCGTCGCGACGATGCTGGCTGTTTTGCTGGCTGTTTCTGCACTCAATTTTGCGGCTGCCGAAGAAGAAAAGCTCAATCAGCCCCCCGAAGGTTACAAAGCCTTGTTTAACGGCAAAGATCTGACTGGCTGGAAGGGTCTGGTTGGCAGCCCTAAAACCCGCGCGAAAATGAGCCCCGAAGAGTTGGCTGAAGCACAGAAAAAAGCTGACGACGAAATGAAAGAACACTGGAACGTCGTGGATGGCGTGATTGTGTTTGATGGCAAAGGCAAGAGCCTGTGTACTGCCAAAGACTACGGTGACTTCGACATGCTGGTCGACTGGAAAATCAAAAAAGATGGCGACAGCGGCATCTACCTGCGTGGTTCACCACAGGTTCAGATCTGGGATCCGGCCGTAAAAGCGGCTAACGGCGTGGGATCAGGTGGACTCTACAATAACAAGAAGAACCCCGATAAACCACTGGTCACTGCCGACAACCCCGTTGGTGAATGGAATACCTTCCGTATCAAGATGGTCGGTGAAAAGGTCAGCGTCTGGTTGAACGGTAAACTGGTGACTGACAACGTCACACTGGAAAATTACTGGGAACGCGATAAGCCGATCTACGAAACCGGGCAGATCGAATTGCAGAATCACGGCAACACACTTTATTTCCGGAATGTATTTATCAAAGAACTTGATTAGCGACATTCGTGTGAAAACCGGCTAAAATGAAAGCACGGGGAGTCCGCTCTCTGTGCTTTCTGTTCTTTACCAACCACCTGATTTCGAAATCTCACCGTATGCTTTCACACGATGCACCATTGGATGACCCGACGGCACTGGCCCGCTTTGGCAAGCTGGATGTGGTCACGCGACTGGTGG
The DNA here is from genome assembly GCF_008298035.1 of Gimesia maris. Classification (NCBI taxonomy): domain Bacteria; kingdom Pseudomonadati; phylum Planctomycetota; class Planctomycetia; order Planctomycetales; family Planctomycetaceae; genus Gimesia; species Gimesia maris. The sequence continues at coordinate 7,337,585 of NZ_CP042910.1, read as the reverse complement.
TCGAAGGGTTTATGATGGGGCAGCATAAGAGCCCTTTCAAAGGGGCGAGCGTCGAATTTGTGGAGCATCGTCAATATTATCCGGGCGACGAAATCCGTCACATCGACTGGCGGGCCTATGGGAAGACCGGTAAGTATTACGTCAAAGAGTTTGAAGAAGAGACCAACCTGCGTTGTTATCTGCTGCTCGACTGTTCGGGCAGTATGGCCTACGCCGGTAAGACGCTGAGTAAGCTCGATTACGCGCGTCAGCTTGCCGCGGCACTCGGTTATCTGTTGTTGAGTCAGCGGGACGCCGTTGGTCTGATCACTTTCGACAGCAAACGCCGCGACTTTATTCAGCCGTCAGCGAATCCGAAGAACTTCGGGCAGATGCTGGACATACTCGAAGAGGCACGGCCGCGAAACGAAACGGCAATTTCTACTGTTCTGCGTGAAGTGCAGCCGCTCATTAAACGTCGCAGCCTCGTCGTACTGATTTCGGATTGTTTCGACGAACCCGAGGCACTGACGACAACCCTCAAGCAGTTACGGCATGATCGACATGAGGTGCTGCTGTTCCAGGTGGTGACGCCGGAGGAAGAAGAGTTCCCGTTCAGCAAACCAACGCAGTTTCGCAGCCTGGAGCGTCGCGGCCATCATCAGCTGGTGGACCCGCATCAGTTACGGGCCCGTTACCTGGAGCAGTACCAGGAATTCTGCGCGACGCTATCCCGGCAGTGTGGATCAGTGAACGTGGATTACCTGAAATTTCGGACGACGGACGCGTATCATTTAGCCCTTGGTGCCTTCCTGAATCAACGCACACGCCCCGGACGAAAGTGATAGAGCAAACGTATGTCAGGTGAAAAAATTCCAATCAACCGGACTCTGACAGGCCTGATCTCTCTGGGCTGCCTGGGGATTGCCGCCTATCTGTTCTGGCTGGCGCCACCGGATCAGTTTGCCCAGCAGGATGTGGCCACCGGTGCGTTCATGCGCGTGGGGCTGTTGATGTTTGCGCTCTGGCTGGCACTGCCGACGAGAAACCGGGATGCCGCCTGGGCGAATGTCTCTCCCTGGGTTTTCGTGGTGATCATCATGGCGGTGGTGGGAGTTGCCGTTCGCCCCAAGATTGTGGTACCGCTGCTGATTGTGATGGCTGTCTTCGGCTTCGTGCTGCGACCGCGCAACAAAAGACGCTCGCGGCGCTGACCGGAGCGTACTTCTGAATCGTTTTGATTATTGCGGACTCTGCCCGCGGCTCACCGGCTGTACTTTAAGATTACGTGGCAGCGGTCGCGGTACCTGGTTTCCGGTCTGCGAGATGACATCGATGGGCTTGGGTGGCACGAACCGACTCGGCGCTTCGCCTTTTTGTGCAGCCGCTGCTGCTTCCCGCTGTTTGGCATCGATATAGACCCGGGCAGCGACTTTCAGCAGTTGCGGACGGCGGACCGGCAGCACCCCTTCCAGTTGACCGGCAATCCGTTCCACCCAGCCGGGCTGACGCTCCATCGCCAGGGACATCATATGCATGAAGATCGAGACTTCTTTGAAGTTGCGGTCCAGGATTGCATTGCTGACCGGCGCCAGGATCTTGGCAGCCATCTCGACGGTCTGTGAAGGAAAGGAGACGTACATCGATACCTGGTGTGAGATCGAATCAATCTTCTTGTCTTGGCCGGGAAAATATTCGGTCTGCAGATGCAGCAGGGCTTTGGCCGAGATCGGTTTGGCCAGCAGCGGACTTTTGTAGACGCCCGAGCAGAGCACAATCGTCTCTTTCGGGGTCTGATGAATCACGTCCAGGGTTCCCACCGTGCCATCGCCGGCATCGACTTCATAGGAATAAGGGCCGGTCTGCCACATCTGGAACTCGGACAGTTTCATTTCACGCCAGATACTGACAACCACATCCGGGTGTGCGATGAAAAAGGCATAGGCCGAATGATTGACGTCGAGGTGAATTTTCGGCAGCACGCGAAACATGCTGAGATCTTTCAACACGTGCTCGGCATTTGTGCGGTTAGCCTGCGTCATTTGATCCAGCGGAATCTGTGACAGGCACTCTTTTCTCGAGGAGCGGGACGAAGAACCTTTCGTGAGTAAGGTGATCAGTTCTTCTTCATCAGGAATGCGGATTTCCTGATCGACATGTTGATTTTTCTGTTGGAATTCAGTCAGCTGCCGATCATCGTCTCGTAAAAGATATTGATCGGCAGCCGACTTCGTCAGGGCCGGGCTCTGGCCATCGCGTTCGTTAGACTGTGGTTGTTGTGCAGAAACAGAGGTGACAGGGACCGCTACGCTACTTGTGACAGCGATCACCAGAATCGTCATTTTCTGAATGAATTTTGTCATGCTCATCTTCGTCATGTGAGAACCTGTTTTCTTTCCGCGTTCAACTTGTGTTGTCTGGTTTTATGCCCGTCTGTCTGTGTGGCAGTCAGTTTGGAGGTGCATTCACGGGAGGTGCCAGCGCCGGGCCGGGCTCCTTGAGTTCAGACTCCAAACCCGTTTCATCGGGAAACGGATCAGGGGGCACAAAAAGGGAAGGTTCGGGAAGAGGAACCAGGTCATCCACAGCTTCGCCGTCATAAGACTGCGAGCTGCTGTAATCGGTGATTGGAGTGTCGCTGATATAGTGTTGTGGCTGACAGTCATCGCAGCATTTACACCACCAGCGGTTGAAGCGAGACTGGCACCAGTCTGGCTTGCCAATACGCGTCAGGTCCCAGGTGGGACGATAGAAGCGGTCTGCATAAAGCTGTGTATCGCTGATGTCATCGATCAGGTTATAGTACGCATTGCTGGCCTTGAAACACTGGCAGCCCGAGCATACTATCAGCGGCTGAATCATGACTATGCAGACAAAAGCTGCGCGCATTCTCAGTTTCCTCCCCCATTTGAATGTGACCATCCTGTGTCACAATAGTACCAGTGATGGCTCGCATCGCCGGTCGTACAATCGCCTGTACCTAAGGATGATCGGCTATCTTTGAAGAGAAACTTTATCGATTATTCCGAATGATCTGGTTATCCCTGTGATGCAGGCAGGCAGTATACTTAACCCCTGAAAAACAGGGGGAAACGAGTAAATGTCTGCAGAGAATTTCGAGCCGGAGGGACTCAAATTCGCGGAATATCCCTTGCGATACGAAGGGTTCTTGCGATCCGGGAAAGAGACTGTGATACTGGTGGTGAAGAAAATGCCACATCCGGTTTCAGGAGATTTTCATGCGCACGTTTGCAAATACGATTCTGTCTATCGCGTTGATCCCGACGTTTCTCTCCAGCGAATATGCGGCTGGTGAAGCAGCGGAGCGGGGAGCTCCCTGGCAGTGTCATATAATAGACCAGTCTTCCCGTGGAGCAGATGGCGTGAAGCTGTTTGATGCGGACGGGGACGGATTGCCCGACATTACGACCGGCTGGGAAGAAGGAGGCATCACCCGCATCTATCGCAATCCGGGTCCTGCCCAGGTGAAAAAACTCTGGCCGGCAGTCACATTGGGAAAAACTCGACAGGTAGAAGATGCCGCCTGGATTGATCTGGATCGGCAACACGTGAGAAAGGCGGTCGTCAGCTGCTGCGAAGGGAAAACGCGTGCGATTTACGTGCACTGGCCTCCGGCTGAGAAGCCGTTCGAAAATTCGTGGAAGCAGGAAGTGCTGCCCGCATCAAAGGATCGGATGATGTGGATGTTTGCCGTTCCCGCGAAGATTGGTCTCGATTCGCGTGGGGGAGAAGAACTGGTAGCAGCTGGCAAAGGGCCGGGGGCAGAAATTGGCTGGTTTATGTCAAAATCCGACACGCGCGATCTGTCAACGTACGAGTGGATCACTCTTTCACAGGCAGGCTGGATCATGTCTCTGTTTGCAATCGACATGGATGGAGACGGAGATCAGGATCTGCTGACAACAGATCGTAAGGGAAAACTGCGTGGCTGTCGCTGGCTGGAAAATCCGGGAGGCCCCATTGCGATCATGGGTAAACCGTGGAAAAATCACTGGGTTGGCGGTCAGGATCGGGAAGTGATGTTCGCGCATCTGGTTGACCTGGATCAGGATGGTCTGCAGGACATTCTGGTTGTCACACGCGCACCGGATGAAGTGCTCTGGTTTCGTCGATTGGATACGGGCGGTCAGAAATGGGAAAAACAGGTCATTCCTTTTCCAGGCAATACAGGTAGCGGAAAAGGAGTGGCGGCAGGTGATCTGGACGGAGATGGTCTGCTGGATCTGGTGCTCAGCTGCGAACATGCAGAGCCACCCAAATCAGGAGTGGTCTGGATGCGAGGCGCCCGCGATGGGAATCAGTTCCGCTGGGAACCACAGGAAATCAGTGGCCCCCGAGGAATCAAGTACGATCGCATCGAGTTGCTCGATCTGGATGCGGACGGTGATCTGGATGTGCTCTCCTGTGAAGAACGGGATCAGAAGAAAGGTTTAGGAGTGTTCTGGTACGAGAATCCGCTCAAATAAAGTGCTTCCCGTTAAAAGAAAAAGAGTTCACGCTGGACCGCTTCCAACAGTCGCCTGAGCCAGACGTAACCCAGAGAGCGCGTGCCACAGTCGATCTGGGGGAGGACCGAAGCGCCGGGGCGGAGTCCTTTGATGGTTTCATGATCCAGCTGGACCGTGATCTGCACAACCGGTTTGCCATCCGCGTCAGGTTCTGCGATTGCAGCGATTTTTTCAATCGTTCCCTGGTAGGTCTGATCGGGATCGGTCAGCAGCAGGAATGAGACGGACAAAGGTTGTTTGTTCTCCCGTTGTGCTGCCAGCACATGTCCAATTTCGGAATCGGGGACTTCCATTTTCAAGACCCAGGGGCCTTTCAGGTCGGCGACGGTCAACAGTCGTTGTCCGCGTTGCACCGGGCGTGCGAGCAGTTTCTCCTGCAGGTCCCAGGTAAGGACTTCACCGGTGATCGGGCTCTTGAGCGTGAGTGCATCCTGCTGATTTTTCAGCAGCGTCGCCTGTTCGTTCAGACTTTTAAGGCGTTCGTTAAGTTCTTCCTCCTCGGCCGTCAGGCGATTGGCCTGTTGCAGTGCGTTCGCATCGGTCGGGTTCAGTCCCAGGCGTGCGGCCTGGATGACCGCCAGCCTTTTCAGCGAGGTCTGGATTTCGCCACGCACCCGGCTGGAATCCAGTTCCAGATCGGAGTCGCGCAGTGTAATCAGTGTCGTCTCTGCGGAAACCTGTTCTCCCTGCCGAACCAGGATCTGATCCACAACGCCGTCTGCTGTGGCAAAGACATTCTGCTGGTCGACGGGTTGCAGGCTTCCCGTCCCTTCAATTTTGAAGTCGGCCGGTGTCAGAATCAGAAGCGCGGAGAGGGCAGCCAGGATCAACGCCGCTGTCAGCAGTTTGCGGCCCGTCAGCTGTTTTTTTCGGAGCGGGGAATACGACCAGTGTTTCAGAAGAGGGAAAAACGGAAAACTCTCAAACTGCAGTGAATTAAACAAAGCGGTACCGCCATGGCGAGAGACCGCCAGCCCCCGTTCCAGAATGGTGTGGCTGGAGGGAGTTTCGTGGAATTGTTCGATCACAATTGCCCCGACGGTCAAGTGGCTTTCAGCGACATCGCTGTCAGTATCGCCCGTTGTTTCCTGGATAATATGTGAAAGCGGGAAAATCATCAGAGCCCGGGATCCGGCGAGATCCAGGTATGCATGCAGTGGTTCTGCGATCTGGGGCGGGTATTTTTCCTCGGCCTCCATGATCCAATAAGGACGGTTCAGGGACTGAATCGCAGTGACCAGGGATTCCAGTCGCTGGACGGTTTCCGAGCGGCGTTCGATGCCTTCCACTCCGCTGGCAGCAATCAGCTGAAATGTCTTGCCGGTTTTCTGTAAAACGGACAGGCGGTCGCAGTCGATCAGTATCCGCCCTTCATTGGCAATGATGAACGCGGTCTGCTCTGTATTCAGGTGCAAATGCACGTGTTCGGAGAATCGTTCAAACTGTTCCCAGAGCGCTTCCAGTTCGCGCAGCTTCTGCAACTGACTGTGCTGGCAGAAATCCTCAGAGATTTCACACAATGCGCTGATGAATCGGACATACCCTTCCTGCGCAGAAAAAGAGCGGGGAGGATGATGTATGATTTCCAGTAGCCCCACCTGCGGAGTCGGGTGGGCTTCGATGGCGACCGGGCACAGAATCAGATTTTCATCCAGGGGATTGACGCCCCGATGCTGCTCTGACCAGCGTCCGTGTGGCTCGATTGTGTGGGGGCGCCGTTCGTGTAATGCTTCCCGCAGCAACAGGCGATGCTGTTCGATATCCTGTTCATTCAGAGACGCCCCGACATTCGTTTCCGGATGCGCGCCCCGCTGTTGTTGTACTACCAGTTGGCCCGCAGCGTCAGTTACCCAGAGCACACCTCCCTGCGCAGACATTCCACGAACAGCGCGATCCAGGAGTTCTGAATAAAATTTCTGACTCGAAAGATCCGTGCGCGCGAGTTGAGCCAGTCCCAGTACCAGCTCTTCAATCTCCTGCCAGAGGTTCTCAATTGAAGAAGATTCTTCAGTCGTCATGCGTTCTGCTAAAGTGGGGAGTCAGGGGAAGTTGTTTTACGATCAGTGCCAAACCGCGTCGGTCTGATCCCGCTGTTGTTTTCATCCTATCACAGCAAACCGTGATCTACTCTGCTTCTCTCTATAAAAGCAGTCAGGCGCACCAAAGTATTTAGTGTACAACTTTAAATCGTTGCGCAGTTTCGCTGATTGGTTCAGGTTCCAGAACAAGCGTGATGAAAACACCTGTCAAATTGGGGTGCTAGGGGTGATTGCGTGGGTGTGGCCGGCCTTTCGGATAATCCGATTATGATGAATATTCCGAATATGCTGAAAATTCGCTTTGGGAGGAGGTGTTTCTGTGCCGATGAGTGGAGAGAGAGATTAGCCTTCATAATCAATGGTCCCCTATGACCAGGGAAAATCGATGAACTTTTTCAAAGCCCGGATAATACTTCTGTTTGCTGCAGTAGTGCTGTTGCTGGGCCCAGGGTGCAGTCGTTTTCTGAGCAACTCATTTCAGGAAGAGTTTGTGGAAAGCGATGAGACGTATCAGCGCGCCTTGACTCAGATTGAGTATCCGAATGTGGAAGACATTGATGAGGGTGATACGATAGGCACACAGATGCCCGCGACTGTTTCCAGTCCTGGTACTCCTGAGTATTGGGATCTGTCTCTGCAGGAAGCAGTCAAAATGGCGTTGCAGAGTTCAAAGGTTCTGGGTGATGTCGGCGGTGTGGCATTGAATACACCCGCTGGGGTTCATACCAAATACGATGCCGCGATTACGGAAGCAGATCCCCGTTATGGTGTTCCCGGTGCGTTGAGCGCCTACGATACCACGTTGTCTGCGAGTACATACTTCGAGAAAAATGATAAAGCATTAAACAACGTCTTCTTCGGCGGTGGAACGCGACTGTTGCGACAGGACGCGATGGTGGTCCAGGCACAGTTGACCAAACGTGCGATGACCGGAACCGAGTTTACTCTGCGTGATTACATTGACTACGATGCCAACAATTCACCTGGTAACCAGTTTCCCCATGCCTACCAGAACAATATCGAAATGGAATTTCGTCACCCGCTGATGCAGGGGGGCGGAATCAGTTTCAACCAGATAGCAGGTCCCAGTGGCACACCGGGTGTGATCAATGGTGTGATTATCGCCCGCATTAATACCGATATCAGCCTCGGAGAATTTGAAATCGCCGTGCGCGATATGGTGAGTGATGTAGAGAACGCATACTGGGATTTATACTTCGGATATCGTGATCTGGATGCCAAGATCATGGCCCGTGATTCTGCGCTGGAAACCTGGCGTCGGATACATGCGTTGTATGTGAATGGTCGTCGTGGCGGCGAAGCAGAAAAAGAAGCACAGGCCCGCGAACAGTATTTCCGCTACCAGGCTGAAGTCGAAAACGCCTTGAGTGGTCGACTGTTGAATGGAACCCATACGAATAATGGCAGCCAGGGGGGTACTTTTCAAAGTAACCATGGTGTCTATATTGCGGAACGTCGTCTGCGCATGCTGATGGGGCTTCCGATTAACGATGGACGTTTAATCCGACCGGCGGATGAACCTTCGCTGGCCAAGGTCGAATTCAACTGGGAAGAAACGCTGGTTGAATCCCTGGAGCGTCGTCCGGAAATTCGCCGTCAACGCTGGCAGATCAAAAAACGTGAACTCGAACTGGAAGCCAACAAGAACTTCCTGAAACCGGAACTGGACCTGATCGGTCGCTATCGTTGGCGCGGATTTGGTAAAAACTTCCTGGCTGAGGGTTCGAACGTAGGTGAGTTTGATGGTGCCTTGAATTCTCTGTTCGATGGTAATCTGCAGGAATGGCAGATGGGGATTGAACTGTCTGTCCCGCTGGGAAAACGACAGGCACATGCCGCCATGCGACAGGCTGAACTGATGCTGGCCCGCGATCGTGCGATTCTGCATGAACAGGAACGCGCCATCGTACAAAGTTTAAGCAACGCCATTTCCGATGTGGATCGTGCCTACGCGGTTTTGCAAACCACGTTTAACCGTCGTCATGCCGCGCGTCAGGAAGTTGCCGCCGTTGAGGCTGCCTATGAATCTGATAATGCGACACTGGATCTGCTGCTTGAAGCGCAACGCCGCCAGGCTGAAGCAGATGGCAGCTATTACCGCTCGCTGGTGGAATATTCACTGGCCATCAAGAACGTCCAGTTTGAAAAAGGTTCTCTACTGGCATACAACAATATTTATCTTGCCGAAGGGGGCTGGCCGGAAAAAGCCTACATGGATGCCGCCGAACGCGAACGTCTGCGAGGCCATGTCCGGAAAATTGCGGATGCCCCTGAATACACGGGTGCACTCTCCCAGGGTGTTTATCCACAATTGTTGACCCCCGGCGAAGTGCCGACAGAACCGATGCAGCCGACTCCGCAAACAGTAGAGCCGACTCCGGAACCAGTGACCGACAACTTCACACCTCCCCCTGTTCCCGGCGTAACGCAGGGGACGTCAGGAAATCCGGAATTCATTCAAGCCATCGATTTTGATGAGGGTCCCGGTGCAGAAAAAAGCATTCAGAATCTGGAAGGAACTGTTCGGGAGAATGAAAGCGAGGTCTATTTTACACCTCAATCCATGGTTCCCCCTGGTCCGGAATCGGGATTGCAGCCGAATGCGAGTGCAGCCGGATCCAGTGCTCTCACAGCGACAGAACCGCAGGAGGGAGCCGTACGACTACCGACTCAGAACCAGCCTGAGGCAGGTGTGCCTTTAAGCGTGGTGCCTGATACGACACCCACACTGCGATCTGCCCGGCAGAATCAGACTCTGAAGTTTCCCCTGAAAGAGCATTCTGGCAGTCAGGATCCTTTTAAAAATTACCGGAACGCAGGGCCACGCTGGGAACCAGTACCCATTCCTGAGGCAAAACAGCGAAATTTGAATGATTTTTCTGGTGAAGTGAAACGATTTCCATTGAAAGAGTCGAACTGATCACTGTCCAGCATTCCTTTTGTGTCTCGCGTGCCTGCAGGACCGGATTTCACAGAGCGAAATACGCTTTGATCAAATCGGGTCGGATCAAACTGTCGAGCAAAGTGCGGCATATTTTCGTGGTTTTATCCCAATCTGTTCACCCTGGTAAATCGGGAAGTTTGTGTGAATCCTGAGATTTTCACTAAAAATAGTGTATCAGTGTAACTTGCCCCTTTACCGGTATTGATATAACTTAAGATGGAACAGTATAGTTAAGGCAGTTTTTGATTTTGATACGAGCTGGTGATCAAAGCATCTCATTTGAGATGTTCTTTTTTTCATACGAGCTATAATAGACTGTGTCCAGTTTGACTGTCGCGTCTCCAGGTCCATTTGGGCCGAGTATAATAGATTGAGAGACGCTGTGGTTAAATGTGATGCGCTCTAGAAGGCGTGTGTCGCGAGTTCAGGTGAATTTACCCTCGAGACACGGAACCCGGTTTTTTTTCATTACAAGGAGAAACAAGCAATCGAAACAACGCAGAGACTTAATGACCAGATTCGGATCAGTCCGGTACGGGTCATTGATCAAGACGGGGAGCAGTTAGGGGTGATTCCTACCGCTGAAGCTTTAAGGTTAGCAATGGAGGCCAACCTGGATCTGGTTGAAGTTGCCTCAGATGCCAAACCCCCGGTCTGTCGGATTATGGATTATGGTAAGCTGAAGTACGAGCGTAAAAAGAAGACCAGCAAAAATACCAAACAGCATCAGGTGCAGCTGAAAGAAATTCGGATGCGTCCGAAAATCGGGAAGCACGATATTGAGTTCAAACTGAAAAGTGCCCGCAAATTTCTGGAACAGAAAGATAAGGTCAAATTCAATATCATGTTCCGGGGACGCGAAAACGCGCACCATGAACTTGGTCGAACCATCCTGGGTGATATCCAGGAACAGCTTTCCGAAATTGCCAAAGTAGAGCAGGCCGCAACGATGGCCAGTGGACGAAATATGATCATGGTGCTGGCGCCCCGTTCATAACAGACCCGCGATCCGCAGAGATCGGGAATAATCTGGTGTTTTAAGAATGAAGCAATGGCCTCGAAGGTACTCAGTGCGCGCGGCTTGTCATGTAGTGCGGCATTCTGGATATCGCTTATATTGAAATCCAGGAACCACTGCGATTGCTTTCCAGTACTGCCTCGATGACTTTCATATTCGCGATGGCATCCGGCAACAGAGTCGGCACCGGTGATGAATTGAGGATCGCCTGCGAAAACAGATCGCCCTGGATCGTATACTGGCTGCAGATTTCCAGTTCGATCTCTTTGATATCCGTCCCTGTCTGATGCCAGATTTTACAGGGACGGTCGATGGGGGCGTTGAACGGGATTTCAATCTCGATCCGCCCCGTCGTGCCATGAATGTGGACCCGTTGATAGGGGTTGAGCTGTGTCGAGCAGGTGAACGTGGCGGTCCCTCTGCCAAAATCCAGCGTGGCAGATGCCAGGCGGTCTGTGCCCAGTTGCTCGTCGAACTCCACAATGCCGGAAACCCGCTGTGGTTCCGCAGCAAAGATAAAGCGCGAGAGGGAAATCGGGTAACAGCCAATATCCATCAGTCCGCCGCCTCCGATGTCGCGCTGATTGCGGATGTTGCCCGGGTCGTCGTTGAAGTAGGAGAAGAAAGACTGGATCGTGCGCAGGTCGCCGATTGCTCCTTCCTGTATCAGTTTTTTCGTCAGCTGCCATTGCGGATGATGGCGGTACATGAAGGCTTCCATCACCTTGATTTCCGGATGAGCAGTCGCGCAGTCGAGCAGTTGCTGGCCTTCGGCAGAAGAGAGCCCGATCGGTTTCTCGCATAACACGTGTTTGCCGGCTTCGATGGCTTTTATCGACCAGGGGACATGCAGGTGATTGGGCAGTGGATTATAGATGGCGTCGATTTCCGGGTCAGCCAGCAGTTCTTCATAAGAGCCGTAGGCACGCGGGATGCCCAGTTCGCTGGCGACGGTTTCCGCCAGTTCCCGCTTGCGGGAAGCCAGCGCGACGATCTCGCAGAACGCGCCTTGCTGCATGGCGGGAATGACCTGGACAGTGCCGATTTTTGCGGTGCTCAAAATGCCCCAGCGAACGCGTTTGCTCATGATGTGCCTGTGGTGTGAAGTCGAGAAAATGAGGTCCGGAACGAATTTTGACTGGCGCTTATCATGTTACAAGACAGAACTTGTGTAAAGCGCGGGAGAAGAAAATCAGCCAGGGCAGCTCCTTTTCACTGCATTCGTGGCTGGTTTTAAAGCTATTCTTTCATCTTCAAGTCAAAGTTTCCTTCGTTCTCTCCCTCTTTCACTTCGAGGGTTAATCGCGAGCTCGTATTATAGATGGCTGGCAGAATCTGTTCTGTTACCTCTCTCATCGTGCCTTCCGGCTCATCCGGGATTTGCACTTTTTCTCCTGTTTTGCGTATCGAAATGATTTCTACTCGATGTTCGCCCACACCCGGTCCGTTCTCAGCATCGAATTCGTAATTGCCGTCGACGATATCGGCGACGGTGAGTTTGCTCACCGTATCCACGAGTGGTATGAAACGAATCTTACCGGAAGAAAGCGGCTCACCGTTGACAGTCACAGTTCCATGCACGGCAGCTTTATCATAAGACAGGTCTGAGCCGCTGCAGCCGGATGCCAATATCAAAAAAGATAGAATCAAAAATCGAGCGTTCATAACAGGAGCGTCTTTCGTTTTCAATTAATATTTTGCGAATCTTATGGTCAGGAGAAGATCGCAATAAAAAAAAGAACCAGCCGAGCCGCGCTGAAATAGTCAGGCCCGACTGGTTCAGGTTGTTTAGAATTCTCCGAGAACCTCACCATCTCCCATCGATCCCAGGTATCTCCAGGTGGAGAGATTGATGTTTTCACTGACGAAACGTACCGCGCCGTCAGCCATTCCCATATGTAATCCTCCCTGGTGCGGGCTGCCGAAAGAGTAGGTGCAGTCTCTCCAGGCGCCGGGGGCGAATGAAATGACACATTCTTCAATTGATTGATAGGGGGGCATGAATGTGGAGCGGACTGAGTGGTGCATGCCTTCGGTCCAGAAAGCATGTCGGCGGCTGACGACGTCACTGTTATCGATGGCCGTCGATCCGGAGTAATCTGTTTTCAGATCGTTGTGTTCTGCTTCCCCGACAATAAATGTCATTGATGCGCCATCTTCGACATCGCGAAATCGGGTCGCACTGTTGGGCGTCATAATCCCCGCTGCTGCGGAATTACTGGTGCCAAAATAGATTCCCCAGAACTGGCCATTACCGGTACCGTACTTATTTCCCGAACTGAAAGCGTAACTGCTGGCAAACGAGGAGCCACTGTCAGAACTGTCAAGGTGGCCATCGCGGGGATTGAGTTTGAGGTTCAGTAGTCGAGTATTGGCAGAGGGGCACTGGTAAATGGGAAGTTTGGTCTGGTTCAGGAAGGCCGTTTGTGTGTCAGTTTGCCCGCCTCCCGATTGATCCGGTCCACCGCCAGTCCCGATGTCAAAGTTGTACAGGTTGTAGAGGGAGGCCTGGTCCAGAAAGGGTAACAGCATCACAAAGCCGGTGGCTCGGTTTTCCAGCCCGGAAATAGTGGAGCCGGGATTGGCACGGGTGTAGTAACCCGCGGGGAACATGCTGTGGGTGTCGTGATAGTTGTGGATTGCCAGGACAATCTGCTTCAACTGGTTTTTGCAGGTCGAGCGTCGGGCAGATTCACGTGCCTGCTGTACTGCGGGTAATAAAAGGGCAATAAGAATCGCGATAATAGCAATTACGACCAGTAGTTCGATCAGTGTAAATCCCAGCTTCTTTTTCTGTCGTCTCATATCTACTCTCCTTGAATAAAAAAGATTAATCGTAACCAGAAAAGAAATAGAAAAAATGAAGAAGACTCTGCATGAGTGCCTGCTTTGTATGAAGAAATGATGAATGGATTTTTAGAAGGGGGGTAGGCCCTGCTTGTTTTGTCTGATTTAGAGATCAATGAAGCACCTCTGATCATAAATCAAAGAATTCTTATGTTCAAGACTTTTAGTGTAAATTAACGAACTGGACATAAATATGATCTTTCCTGTTTAGGTCTGATTTTGATGAGACGTGTGCACAGTTCAGGTGTGTAAAGGGGGATACCTCCTGTTGACGAAGTGATTCACTGCAAAGAATGGGAGCGAAGAGGTGGTTCCGGGCAAGGCATTCTGCTGTCCCCATAAATGAGAATTTCCAATCTGAGACCTCCCGACTCCAAGAAACTTGATGCTGCGACCTTCGGAATGGATTGCTTACTTTTCGGCTTACTTCTATTCTTGCTGATTAGATGGGGGTTCTTCTCTACGTAATCAAGTGAAAATTCCGCTCTGACCATCGGATGGCACATCAGGCATTCAAGACAGTTACTGTCTGTTGAGGTGTTTTTTCCTCGAAAGGTCTTATCAGGTAAAGCAAAAATGGATCGTTTTCTGTTTCCCAAATGGGCGAATACAATTGTACCGGTGCTGGGTGCGCTGGGGGCGATTGGCGCCTTGTATGTAGTTGGTATGGTTGCCTTTGGCGCCAGTCCTGAAACGACGGATGTCGGCTATCGGCCCGAGCAGCCACTCCCGTTCAGTCATAAATTGCACGCAGGTAAGCTGAAGCTGGATTGCCGCTACTGCCACAATACTGTCGAGGTAGCCGGGCATGCTGCGATTCCTCCCACCAAGACCTGTCTGAATTGTCACAGCGGTGCGGATGCAAACGGCGTTGTGAATACGGTTTCGATTCACTCGACCAGTTCCAAACTGGCCCCTATTCGTGAGAGTCAGGCGACAGGCAAGTCAATGCAGTGGCGACGCGTGCATGACCTGCCTGACTACGTTTACTTTAATCATAGTGCTCATGTCCGTCGGGGTGTGAGTTGTGTTTCCTGTCATGGTCGTGTCGACAAAATGGATGTAGTGACCCAGGTTAAGCCGCTGAGTATGAGCTGGTGCCTGGAATGTCACCGGCACCCGGAGCCTAATCTTCGTCCGCCCGAGTTTGTGACGAAGCTTGACTGGAAGGCTGAGGGGGATCCGCATGAAGTGGGCGAGCAGGTTCGTAAGGAACTGAATTTGAATCCTTCATCTAATTGTTCTACGTGTCACCGCTAAGGGGTTCGGTTGTGGATAAAAAGTATTGGCGAAGTCTGGGTGAGTTGCATTCCACGCCGGAGTTTGAAGAAGTTTTGCATCGTGAGTTTCCAGTAGCAGCTTCCGAATACCCGGAAGGGGTTTCGCGGCGTCGCTGGATGCAGATTATGGGGGCCTCTGTTGCCCTGGCTGGAGCAACAGGCTGTCATTGGGAAGATGAGAAGATCTCTCCCAGTGTCTCGCGTCCCGAGGGCTTGATTCCCGGCGTGCCTCAGAAGTTTGCCACCTTTATGGAGCTGGGTGGTCAGGCGGAAAGTCTGCTGGTGACCTGCTATGACGGGCGGCCGATCAAGGTGGAAGGCAATCCCGACTCTCCCCAGAGCCAGGGGGCTTCTTCTGTCTTCGCGCAATCCGAGACGCTTTCTCTGTATGATCCCGATCGTGCGGTTGGCGTAGTCGAGTACAAGGGGAAGTCCCGTTTTGGTCGCGACTGGGGTGCATTTTTTGAATATTCCGATACCGTGCTGGGTCAGGCGCGAAAGAATGACGGGGCAAAACTGCGGGTGCTGGCTGATGTCAGTTCTTCCGCTGCCCGCAAAGCGTTGCAGGAGAAGTTTGCCGAGCTGTATCCCAAGTCGAAATGGTATGACTACACCGCCTGCTCGCGCGACAATGTCTACGCGGGAGCCAGGCTGGCGTTCGGCGAAGTGGTTCGTCCGCAATTTGATCTGACCAAGGCGAATATCATCGTCTGTCTGGATGAGGATCTGCTGTCTGAACATCCTGCCTCGCTGAAACATACTCGTGACTGGGCGAGTCGCCGTGATCCTGCTGCCGGGCCGATGAATCGCCTGTATGTAGTGGAAAGCCGCTTCACCACAACCGGGATTTCAGCAGATCACCGTCTCCCCACCCGTTCGGTAGATATGGGGGCCTTTCTGTCCAAGCTGGAAGCACAGGTGCAGGCCAGCCTGTCTGGCAAGAAAGCAGAAGCTGCCAGCGACGATTACGCCGACAAGGTTCTGGCGGCAATGGCCGAAGACCTGGTGGCAAACCAGGGTTCCAGTCTGATCGCCATTGGTGCAAGTCAGCCCGCGGAACTGCAGGCACGCGTTCATAAACTGAACGAGCAGCTGGGTAACGTCGGCGAAGCCGTCAAGTATACCAAAGAGCCCCTGGCTCGTGAGCTGACGGCTGTGGAAGCACTGCGGACTCTGACCGACGAAATGCAGTCTGGTGCAGTCGATACGTTGATTATTCTCGGCGGCAATCCTGCTTATAATGCCCCCGGCGACATCGATTTTGTGACCGCACTGTCCAAGGTGCCGAATGCCGTTCATCTCGGTGAGTACGAAGATGAAACGTCACTGTTATGTAAGTGGCATCTGCCTAAAACGCATCCCTTCGAACAGTGGGGTGATTCGCGTTCTTATGACGGAACGCTCTGCATTGGTCAGCCGCTGATTGAGCCCTTGCACGATGGAAAGTCGGAAGTGGAGCTGCTGGCGATTCTGTGTGGCGACAAGCATCCTGTTGCCCTGGATCTGATCAAAGAAGCTGTGAAGGGTTCTCTGGATTCGATGGCCGTGAATGCTTCCTGGCGACGCGTCGTACACGATGGTCTGCTCAAGGGAAGTTCACTGGAAGCGGTTTCGCCTAAGGTCAAGGAGTTGCCTGCTGCCAAAGCCGTTGAAGCAGGTGAAGAAGACCTGGAACTGGTGTTTTACGCCAGTCCTCAGCTGTATGATGGTCGTTTCGCTAACAGTGGCTGGTTGCAGGAAACACCCGACAGTCTCACGAAGATTACTTGGGACAATGCTGCGATTCTGGCTCCAAAAACCGCCAATGATCTGGGTGTGGAATTCGGTTCCGTCGTCAAGCTGATCCTGGATGGGAAGTCGATTGAATTGCCCGTCTACGTGTTGCCCGGTCAGGCCCCCAATTCGGTGGCTGTGGCTCTGGGTTACGGACGTACTGCCGCTGGCCTGGTTGGTGGCGATGTTGCCCGCGATGTGAAACCGGTGGGTGAAAATATTGCTGCTCTGCAGACTAAAGGTGCGATCGACTTCAAGTCCGGTCTGAAAGTCGAAAAAACCGGTAAGACTTATGAACTGGCGGTTACCCAGGATCACCATGCGATCGATGCTGTCGGCCAGGGTGAAATTGAGGGTCGTGTCGGCCAGCTGGTGCGTGAAGGCGATCTCTCTGAATACGAAGCGAATCCTGATTTTGCCGAAGAACGGACTCATCATCCGCCGCTGATCTCCTTGTGGGATGAAAACAAGGATGGGAAGCCGGTCTACCTGGAGAAGTCCTATGAAGGTCAGGCCTGGGGAATGTCGATCGACCTCTCCAAGTGTATTGGCTGTAATGCCTGTTCGGTAGCCTGCCAGGCGGAAAACAATGTTCCTGTTGTCGGTCGCGAGCAGGTGATCAACAGCCGGGAAATGCACTGGCTGCGAATCGACCGTTACTTTACCGGCGATGATGTGGATAACCCCGGGGTTTCCATTCAGCCGATGTTGTGTCAGCAGTGTGAACTGGCTCCCTGTGAACAGGTTTGCCCGGTCGCTGCGACAGTGCACACTGACGAGGGACTGAACGACATGGTTTACAACCGCTGTGTCGGAACCCGTTACTGTGCCAACAACTGTCCTTACAAAGTGCGTCGCTTCAACTACTTCAACTTCAATAAGATTTACGAAGAGCCCCGCGGCAAATTACAGGCCCTGGTACTGAATCCTGAAGTGACCGTCCGTCATCGCGGGGTTATGGAAAAATGTACTTACTGTGTACAGCGTATCAAGTCGGTTCAGATCGAAGCTAAAAACGAACAACGCCCGATTGAAGATGGTGAAATTGTCACCGCCTGTCAGCAGGCCTGTTCTGCTAAAGCGATCGAGTTTGGCGACCTGGCTAACGAGAACACGCGTGTGGCCAAAGCACGTGCCAACGCGCGTAGTTATACTGCACTGTCTGAGTTGAATATTAAACCAAGAACGTCTTATATGGCCCGGATTCTGAATCCGCATCCTTCCCTGGCAAAGCCAAAATCAGCAGGGCATGGACATGGTCATGCAGAAGAGCACGCTGAAGCGGATCATGCTGAAAAAGCGGAAAAGCATTAGCAGCGAGTTCGGAAGGCAGGTAGTTCCTGCCGATGTGTGCGTGAGATTAACTAATCCGTTTGAATTTATTGAGCAAAGATATCAAAAGCCATGGCTTCAGTAACGACAGAGCCAATTGACACAATCACCGAAGTGCCCGGTAAGCGAACTCCGCTTGTGACGGGAGCGCACGATTATGGGACCGTCACCGAAGCTGTCTGTCGACTGGCTGAGTGTAAGGCTCCTAAAGCGTGGTATATTGCACTTGGGTTTTCCGCATCCTTAGTGGGGATGTTGTTTGGTCTGGTTGGTTATCTCATTATCACCGGTGTTGGGGTCTGGGGTAACCGGAGCCCGGTATTCTGGGGTTGGCCCATTGTGAACTTCGTGTTCTGGGTTGGTATTGGTCACGCGGGTACATTGATTTCCGCAATTCTGTTTCTGTTCCGCCAGGACTGGCGCACGGGGATTAACCGTGCTGCGGAAGCGATGACGATTTTTGCCGTGGTCTGTGCGGGCCTGTTCCCGGGGATTCATATTGGTCGTGTCTGGCTGGCATACTGGCTGTTTCCGATTCCCAACCAGATGGCAATGTGGCCCAACTTCCGCAGTCCGCTGTTGTGGGACGTGTTTGCTGTATCCACTTACGCGACTGTTTCTCTGTTGTTCTGGTACATGGGTATGATTCCCGACCTGGCGACTCTGCGTGACCGGGCGACCGGAAAAATTCAACAGTTTGCCTACGGCCTGCTTTCACTGGGCTGGAACGGATCCTCCCGTCACTGGCACCGTTATGAACGGGCTTACCTGCTGCTGGCGGCACTGGCGGCACCACTGGTGTTGAGTGTACATACCATCGTGAGTTTCGACTTTGCGGTTTCTCAGCTGCCTGGCTGGCATACAACGATTTTCCCGCCTTACTTCGTCGCGGGTGCGGTTTTCAGTGGTTTTGCCATGGTGTTGACATTGATGATTCCCGCCCGTTCCATCTGTGGCATCAAAGATCTGCTGACCGACCGTCACCTGGAAAACATGACCAAGGTGATTATTGCAACCGGCTCAATGGTGGGTTATGCCTACGCCATGGAATTCTTTATTGCCTGGTATGGCGGTAACCGTTACGAAACCTTTGCTTTCATTAACCGTGCCTTCGGGCCTTATGCCTGGGCTTACTGGATCATGGTTACCTGTAACGTGATCAGTCCGCAGTTGTTCTGGATCAAGAAAATCCGGACCACTCCCTGGATGATTTTCGTAGTCTGTATTTTTGTGAATATTGGTATGTGGTTTGAACGATTCGTGATTACCGTCACTTCGCTGAGCCGTGACTTCCTGCCTTCCAGCTGGGGTTACTTCAAACCAACCATAGTTGACGTGTTAATGTTGATCGGTAGTTTCGGTCTGTTTATGACATTGTTCCTGCTCTTCTGCAAATATATGCCGATGGTGGCGATGGCAGAAGTCAAGAGTGTGATGCCTCAGCCTCATGGTCACGAAGACCACTGAGTAACTGCAGCAGAACAGCCAGTGTCAGGTACGACTTAACTCATTTGTTTGAATAAAAAAGATTATGGCGACCACAATCGAACAACCAGAAAAAACAAAAGCAGAGCCCCAGCTACTCGGGTTACTTGCCGAGTTCGATGATCCTCATGCGTTGATCGAAGCATCAAAGAAAGTTCGCGATGCCGGTTACAGCAAGTGGGATACTCACACTCCCTTTCCCGTGCATGGCATCGATGAGGCAATGGGCATCAAGATGACCATTCTGCCCTGGATCGTGGCCTGCTGTGGCCTGATGGGGGGGACGATTGCCATCGGTATGCAGTATTGGATGAACGCCGTCGATTATCCATTCCTGATCAGTGGCAAGCCGTTTTTCAGTATTCCTGCCTGTATTCCCATTACCTTCGAACTTTCCGTTCTGCTGTCCGCCTTCGGTGCGTTCCTGGGAATGTTGGGCTTGAACCAGCTGCCGAAATTGTACAATCCGATGTTTAAATCACAGGCGTTTCGCCGTGTGACGAACGACCGTTTCTTTATCAGTATGGATGCGAAAGATGCGAAGTTCTCCGAAATTGATACGGGAGAATTTCTGAAATCATTGAATCCGACCCATGTCGAAGAGTTCTGGTCTGATGTGGAATCACCCAAGCTGCCTCGACCTCTGGTTCTGGGGCTCAGCCTGGTGGGTGTGCTGTTAATCATGCCTCCTGCACTGGTAGCCTATAAACGATCTACGACAACGAATACACCCCGTATTCACATCGTTCCCGATATGGACTTCCAGCCTAAACTGAAAACACAAAACACAACGAACATCTTCAGCGATGGTCGTGAAGTACGTCCGCATATCGAGGGAACCATTCCCCGCGGTCAATATAAAGACGATAATATTCCGTTCTACTATGGTCTGAAAGTGCTGCCGGAAGACCAGGATGTCATCACAATTGCCGTGCAGGATGAACAGAAGCCTGCTGACGAAAAAGCCGCTGATGCGAAACCTGCTGCTGGCGCTGCTCCGACTGAAGATCAGAAACTGGCCAAGCTGCCTTGGGTCACCGAGTTCCCCATGCCGGTCACAGATAAGATGATGGCCCGTGGAAAAGAACGTTACCAGATTTACTGTTCCGTCTGTCATGGTCTGGGCGGCGAAGGTGACGGTCTGGTCTCACTGCGAGCGATGGAATTACAGCAGGGAACCTGGATTCGTCCCGCTTCTTACTATACCGACAATGTCCGCAATCAACCGGTGGGTCGACTGTTCCATACGATCAGTAACGGTGTCCGCAAGATGCCCGGTTATGCAGCCCAGATTCCTCCAGAAGATCGCTGGGCGATCGTTCTTTACTTGAGAGCCCTGCAGAAGAGTCACCACACGGATGCAAAAGATCTTAGTAAGGAAGAGCTTCAGAAACTTCGAAGTACGAAATAATTAAGTCGTTACCACACAACTTGTTGAATTTAATCTCGTTGTAAAAACAAGAAACGTTATGCAAACTTCATCCGATACTGACAAAAAGATTCCCGTTCAAACCCTGGCTGAGCTGGGCCCCCTCCCCATGAAAGTGGCGCTGGGCTGTTCCGCTCTGTTGCCAGTCTCATTTGCACTGAGTTGGGGATTCACCAACGGGTGGGATCTGTTTGCCTTTTCCTATCTGCAGAGCACGTTTTTCTTTCTGAGCATCTCACTGGGCGCTTTGTTCTTTGTGATGATTCAACAGCTCACGCGGGCCGGCTGGAGTGTGGTATTACGTCGCCTGTCTGAGTTTATCTCTATGGGTGTGATCCCCCTGGCAGTGCTGGTACTGCCCATTGTCCTTCTGACCCTGATGGGAAACCACACGCTCTTTGAATGGGCGGATGCCAAGGAAGTTGCTGGAGACCAACTGCTGCAAGCCAAGGCCCCCTATCTGAATACTGGTTTCTTTGCTTTGCGTTATCTGATTTACTTCGGATCCTGGATCTTTCTGGCCCGGTATTTCCTGGGAAAATCAGTTGCCCAGGATGAAAGCGGCGATCCCGAACTGACATTGCTGATGGAACGCCGCAGTGGACCGGCACTGTTGTTGTATGCATTTACACTGACATTTGCTGCGATCGACTTTATCATGTCGTTGAATCCTCACTGGTTCAGCACGATTTTTGGCGTGTATTACTTTGCCGCCGGCCTGGTAGGTTTCTTCAGTTTCCTGGCAATCAGCCTGGTTTATCTGCGCAGCAAAAACCTGTTAAATGGTCCTGTGAATGTTGAGCATCTTCACGATGTCGGTAAACTGTTGTTTGCATTCAACTGTTTCTGGGCTTACATCGCCATCTCACAGTACCTGCTGATCTGGTATGCCAATATTCCTGAAGAAACAGTATTCTTCCTTGTTCGCCAGACGAAGGGCTGGGGAGTCGTCTCGCTGATGCTGGTCATCGGACACTTTGCGATTCCTTTTGTGTTCTTCATGTCACGCTGGATGAAACGTAATCCCAAGACACTCTTTTTCTGGGGCGTTTATCTGCTGATCATGAACTGGGTTGATATTTTCTGGCTGGTGATGCCGAACATTGCCTTCGATCATGAGACCTCAGCCATCAGCTTTGGGATGATCCTGATCAATGTCTGTTGTACAATTGGAGTTGGGGGCATCTTTGTTGCCGGAATCCTGAAATTCGCCGGTGAGAAGTCATTGATGCCGGTTCGGGATCCACGCCTCGAAGAATCACTGAAGTTTCACAATATTTAATTTACGTCTGATCAAACCGATCAGTGTCTTCTAGAATAATAGAATAAGAGAATAAAATATGTCGGGTCATAAAGCAGCCTATGATGATCTCGATACAACGATGATCGCGTATGTTGGTGTCGTTGGAACCATCATCACGTTTTTCACTGTATTCGCGGTTGCCGCTTTGAGTAACAAGTTTGAGAGCAATCAGACCGAAATCAAAGTCGTCGAGGCACCAGAGGTGAATTCCGACAGTCTTCTGGCAAACCAGGCGGCTGCCTTATCGGAATACCGCTGGATTGACCAGGATAAAAAAATCGTAGCAGTGCCCATTGACCGGGCGATGGAAATTGTCGTTCAGGAAGAACAGGAAAAGCAGAAACAGGCAAAAACTGAAAAACCATGAAACCGTTTCCATTATTCATGCTGATTCTTCTCTGCTGGACATGCAGTAGCATGCCAGTGTGGGCAGACCGTATGGAGCCGGCTCCCAAAGATATTGAGAAACTGGATGTGCTTGAGCATCTGGATTCGAAATTACCTCTGGATCTGGTGTTTCTGGACAGTAAAGGAAAACAGGTGACGCTGGGTGATTATTTTAAAAAGGATCGCCCCGTGATTTTGTCACTGAATTATTCGAACTGCCCGATGCTGTGTTCTTTACAACTCACAGCACTGGTCAGGGGTTTAAAAGAATTAGAGTGGTCGGCTGATCAACAATATGATTTTGTCTCTGTCAGTATTGATCCCAAAGAGACCTATCAGCGGGCAAATTTAACAAAACAGAAGTACTTCAAGGAATACGATCGTGCAGGCACAGCCGGGGGCTGGCATTTTCTGTGCGGTCAGCAGGCGTCCATTACAAAATTAGCGGAGGCCATGGGGGTTCAATACAATTATATCGAAGAGCGAAAAGAATACGCTCATCCGGCTGTATTATTGATCTGCACTCCCGATGGTCGGATTTCCCGATATCTCTATGGTATCGGTTTTCCAAAACAGACTTTGAAATTAGCATTGGTGGAAGCGTCGGAAGGAAAGATCGGTTCGACCATTGATCGGTTTTTACTGTTCTGCTTTCACTACGATGCAGACAAAGGTCGGTATGCTCCGACCGCGCGGAATATTATGAAAATTGGTGGGTTTGCGACCGTCTTTATCCTGACTGTGGTTTTGATTCCCTACTGGCGGGGACGCAAAGGTAGAGTGCAGCTGGAAACGATAACCGGGCAGACTCATGAAGTGACAGGGGGCTCCTGAACCGTATCAGGCCTCTTTGCCAGAGAATTTGTGTTTTAATCAGATTTGGTTAATACCTTAAATATTTTAACACTCAACAGTTGAATGTGTGAATGCAGATGAAACTATTCATCCCTGAATTATTAGCGAATGCCGAAGCCGGTTTCTGGTTTCCGGCACAAGGTTCCACAGTGGCAGAGAATGTCGATTCTGTCTACTTCTTCATTCTGTGGGTCTGCACGTTTTTCTTCGTGCTGATCGTCGGACTGATGCTGCTGTTTATGGTCAAATACCGTTATCGGCCCGGCGTCGAAGCGGAAAATACCGCTACGCATAACCTGACCCTCGAACTGTCCTGGTCGGTCATACCAACCCTGCTGACCATTGTCATGTTCTGGGTGGGATTTACTTCTTACCTGGATATGCGAACGCCTCCGGCTGCGTCCTATCAGATTGATGTGGTCGCAAAAAAATGGGTCTGGGCGTTCAAGTACCCCAATGGCTGGATCGAAAGCGAACTCCATATCCCACTGGATGAGAATGTGACACTCACCATGGCATCGGATGACGTGATTCACAGCCTGTGGATTCCGGCCTTCCGTACCAAAATGGATGTAGTGCCCGGTCGTTACACGCAGGAATGGTTTAAAGCCATCGCGCCTCCTGTACCGGAGGGTGAAGAATCCGTAGAGTACCCCCTGGAATACCCTTTAATGTGCTCCGAATACTGCGGGACCAAACACTCAGAAATGGTTACCAAAGTTGTTGTGCATGAAACCAGAGGCGATTTTGATAAGTGGCTGCAGGCCGCTGCCGATATTCACAAAAACAAAAATCCGATCGAAGCCGGCGAATACTTTTACAAAAGTCGTGGCTGCATCCAGTGTCACTCGCTGGATGGTTCCATCATCAAAGGCCCTTCCTTCAAAGGTTTATTTGGAAGCGAGCGGACATTTGCTGACGGAACGACCCGGATTGCCGATGCGAATTACATTACGCAGTCGATTCTGGAGCCACAATCACAAGTGGTTGCCAATTTTCCTCCGGTCATGCCTACCTTTAAAGGTCAGCTGAAAGACGAGGACATTAGAGCGATCATCGCATTCATCAGAGCCCAGAAGTAGTGGGCTGGTGATACGATTTAATAAATAAAAAAGTGAGAATCCGTTTCTCAATTGTGTTTCAGGATTTTTAATCCGACCTTATTTGAAATTAATCAGGAGGCTGGAAGATGGCAACAGTAGTTGACTCCTCCAATCCAAAATCAGATTTCCCGATTCAATACCGCGAATTGAATTATTTAAATTGTTCGAAGGGCTGGAAGAGCTGGTTTTTCACCCTCGACCACAAACGCATCGGTATCATGTACCTGATCGGTGTGACTGTTGCATTCTTTCTGGGGGGGATCTTCGCCGTTCTGTTGCGTACAGAGTTGCTGAGTCCCGAAAAAATGTTTCTGAGCGCGGATGGCTACAATCAGATGTTTACCCTGCACGGTGCCATCATGACCTTCCTGGTGATCATTCCAGGGGTGCCGGCGGCGATTGGAAATATAATTCTGCCGGTGATGCTGGGAGCCAAGGATGTGGCCTTCCCCCGCATGAATCTGGGTAGCTTTTACCTCTGGATGTTTGGTGCCGCCTTCTTCCTGGCTGCCCTGGCATTGGGGGGTCTGGATACCGGCTGGACTTTCTATACTCCTTACAGTATTACCACCAGTACCGCGGTAAGGACCGCGCTGTTGGGGGTCTTTATTCTCGGCTTCAGTTCGATTTTTACCGGGCTGAATTTCATTGTGACCATTCACACCATGCGACCACCGGGGATGACCTGGTTTAAGATGCCTCTGTTTTTATGGGCCCTGTATGCGACAGCACTGATCCAGGTTCTGGCGACTCCCGTACTGGGGATTACCGGGCTGTTATTGATTGTGGAAAAAACATTCGAAATCGGGATTTTTGATCCCCGGCTGGGTGGTGACCCGGTCCTGTTCCAGCACTTCTTCTGGTTCTATTCGCACCCTGCCGTTTACGTGATGATTCTGCCTGCGATGGGTGTGGTCAGTGAAGTGATTGCCGTTCACAGTCGCAAACATATTTTCGGATACCGCTTTATTGCTTACAGTAGTATCGCGATTGCCGTGTTCGGCTTCCTGGTCTGGGGACACCATATGTTTGTTTCCGGCCAGTCGAAAGTGGTTGCCGTCGTGTTCTCGGCGATTACCTTCAGTGTGTCGATCCCTTCTGCCATTAAAGTCTTTAACTGGCTGACGACCATGTATAAAGGTTCGATCCGCTTTACAACGGCCATGTGTTACGCTTTGGCGTTCCTGTTTATCTTTTCGATTGGTGGTCTGACGGGTCTGTTCCTGGCGACACTGGCAACCGACATCCACCTGCATGATACTTACTTCGTGGTCGCCCACTTCCACTATGTGATGATGGGGTCCTCTCTGGTCGGGCTGTTTGCCGCCGTGCATCACTGGTGGCCTAAAATTACCGGGAAGATGTTCAACGAGTTCTGGGGACGTATTGCCTGCCTGGGTGTGTTTCTCGGATTCAACCTGACCTTCTTCCCACAGTTCCTGCTGGGAACACGGGGAATGCCTCGCCGGTATTACACGTATCTGCCGGAATTTCAGAACCTGCATATTCTGTCAACATGTGGCGCCTATCTGCTGGGGCTGAGCTCAGCGTTAATGGCAGCTACTCTGATTTACTCGGTGTATCGTGGTAAACATGCTCCTGCCAATCCCTGGGGAGGTGCTTCCCTGGAATGGCAGTGCTCTTCGCCACCACCACACAATAACTTCGATCATCCTCCACTGGCCGGCGATCCCTACATCATGAAATCTGTCGTCTACAATGAGGAAATCGGAGGTTACGTTCCCGTTGAATGTCAAGGGGCTGACAAGGACTCTGTGACCGCATCAGGAGATAAAGAAGTTTAATGAATACCGCGGCCACCACTACCACAGACGAGCACGCTGACAGCCACGATCATGAACACCATGATCCCCGGCTGGCGCATCACTTTGATTCTCACCAGCAGCAGTTTGATACCGGGAAACTGGGAATCTGGTTGTTTCTGGTTACGGAAGTGCTGTTCTTCAGCGGCCTGTTCGGCTTTTATGCCGTTTATCGTTCATTACATCCCGAGGTGTTCCTCTACGCCAGCCAGTTTCTGGATACGACGTTGGGGGCAGCCAATACCGTGGTTCTGCTGTTCAGCAGTCTGACGATGGCCTGGGGTGTGCGTTGTGCCCAGTTGGGGCAGACGCGAGGCCTGCTGATCTGTCTGGTGACAACACTGGCCTGTGCCGCGATCTTCCTGGGTGTGAAATCTTTTGAGTACACAGAGAAAGCACATCACCATCTTTTACCAGGACGCGCCTACCAGAGCCCGGAACATCACGATGCGGCGGCCGCAGCTCCAGCAACAGATGCTGAAAGTGCCGTGGCTGCTGAAAATGCAGAAGCAGCCGAAGCTTCTGTCCACGGTGATCACGGCGACGAATCACTGTTTGAAAAAACCAAGCACACACTCTCCTATATGACCCTGGTCCTGTGGGTGGTGATTGTAATTTCCGGGATTGCACTCGGGGCGCTCTTTAAGAACCCTGGTAAAAAGACTCTGGCAACGATAGCCGGTTGTTTTCTGGTCTCTGCGATTGGGATGCAGCTGGGGACGTATTCCAGTATTGGCTATCATCAACTGGGACATACAGAAAAACCAACAGATGAAGAAATTCTGATGGCCGAGACGGTTCCAGCTGAATATGCTGCACAGAAAGAAAAAATCCCCGAACCGATGCTGGCACGAACCTTCTTCGGCGTTTATTTCTGTATGACCGGGGTGCACGCCATCCATATTATCGGCGGAATGATTGCCATCAGCTGGCTGATCGTCAGAACGGTACATGGTGCATTTACAACATATTACTTTGGCGCAGTCGATTTTGTCGGACTCTACTGGCATTTGGTCGACCTGATCTGGATCTACCTCTTCCCGCTGTTATACCTGATCAATTAGCGTTTCGAGTATTCAAGAGTTTAACCAACATTTCTGAGAGGCAACCTTGCTTCTCTGCAGTTTTCAGATAACGAGACGAAAGTATTCATCATGTCAGATCATGTTGAAAGTGATGCCCACGGGGAAAATCCACAAAGCTGCCATGTGCATGTCGTACCGGTCAAGGTTCTGATAGGCGTATTTCTTGCTTTGGTTGTATTGACGGTCATTACGGTTGAGGCAGCCAAGTTTGATACCGGTAGACTGGATGTGATTGTCTCGATGGCGATCGCGACCGTTAAGGCTTCCCTGGTGGTTTTTATCTTCATGCACCTCTGGTATGACAAACCATTAAACAAGCTGGCATTCTTTTTCTCGATCATTTTTGCTGCTTTTTTTCTGTGTATGATCCTGCTGGATTCTCATGCCTACGATGACTATGTCAAAGGCTTTACTGAAGATAAAACCCCTGAATATTTAGTAGAAGCACCGGAAACACCTGCTCCCGCAGCAGCCCCTGCCGCAACCGATGCGAAGCCGGCTGCCGACGCGCAGGCTGTCCCGACTGAAAAACCAGCGACTGAGCAGAAGCCCGCTTCCACAGATAAACCGGAAACAGACAAAAAGACCACGCCAGAAACGTCAGACAAAACTGATTCGAAGTAAGCTACCGAATTTCATGGTCGCTTCTCGAAAACAGGATGATCCAGCAGCGGGTCGTTTCAACGTTTGTCATTAACGACATTTCTGTTTGTTGATCAAAAGCAGGTGAGCATGCCAGCCGACCGGAGTCAGAGATGGAAAGATCGTCTCGTGCTGTTGTTCACATCACGAGACAGACTCAGCCAGCGGGATTTTGGTCTGGCGATTTTTCTGTTTAGTATCTCCGTCCTGTTTATCGGCGGTCTGCTGGCTTATGTGATCGTCCGTTCGAATCTGGCACAAAAGCATGAACCGGTAAACCTGGTCATCCCTCCCGCGCTCTGGATTAGTACGGTCCTGTTGATTCTGGGAAGTATTTCCATTCAGCGTGCAGTCTATTATGTGAGTCACGAAAAACAGCAGCCGTTTCGTAATTGCCTGAATCTGACCTTTCTGCTGGGGGGCGCTTTTTTTGTCATCCAGACGATCGGACTGGCTCACCTCCTGCAACAGCATTCAGATATCTTACTGAGTCTCGAAGGCACCAAAAATGCCGCGAATTACCCCAGCAGTTATGGCGTACTGTTTACGTTTGTGTTAGTGCATGCCTTCCACTTTTTCGTTGCCTTTGGATTTCTGGGCTTCGTGATTTATAAAGCTTACCTCTACCTGTACGATCATGAATATCACTGGGGTGTCCATGCCTGTGCCGTCGTCTGGCACTTCCTGGGAATTATCTGGATCTGCATGCTGCTGCTGTTTTATCTGATTGGGTAAAGCGTCTCCCGGTGAAGCAGCGCATCGCGTGTTCGATGCCACGCTGCTCAATTCAGTCTGAAGACATTTCAGTAAAACGGGACACAGTCTAAGTAACATCAATACAATGTGTTAAGCTCTCTTTACCGATTATTACCGCCGATCACTGGGAGAGAGTGTGAACCGCTATTTCCTCAGCCCTGCTGGTTTTACTAAAATAGATGACCAGTCGTAATTCCTCCTGGAAATCTGATTCCGGTTCTACCGTTTCTCTAATTGTCTGTCGCGATGCACCACACTGCCCGTCAACTCGAAACTCAAGCTGAAGAGTTGCCGCAGCGATCCAGCCTGTTTCGGCTGGTGCTGGAGTCCGTGGCTTCGCTGGCGATTGCTGTCATTCTTTTCCGGACCTTCGCTGCGGAAGGCTACATGATTTCGACAGGCTCAATGGCACCCTCTCTGTTGGGATACCATAAACAGGTCACCTGTCCCCGTTGTCATTATTCGTTTACTTACGGTGTGGCCTATGATGATTCCGTCTCTACCAGCCACGTGAATGACCCGGCTGTCGAGGGGCAGGATTTTCAACAGGCCGGGCAGTATGCCACCTGTCCGAACTGTGATACGAATTCCATCGATCTGGCTCAGGTGCCCCGCAATGAAGGTGACCAGTTACTGGTGTTTAAACACGCATACTACCTCAAGCCTCCTGCGCGCTGGGATGTGGCGGTGTTTCAAAATCCGATGAAGCCAACCCAGGCATATGTTAAACGGGTGGCAGGCTTACCGGGTGAAGCCGTACAGGTCAAAGAAGGGGACTTGTATATCAATGGGAAAATCCAGCGTAAAGATTTGAAAACACAACGTGCAGTTCGTCTGCTGGTCCACGATCATCAGTTCCAGCCAGCGGAGGATGACTTTTTTCAGCCCCGGTTTTTACCCGTGGAAGCAGATTCAACGCAGGGACAGAATCAACCGGCTCCACCTGCCTGGAAGGAGCAGCCGGATGGGTTTCTATTTGCATCAGATGGCACTGATGCAGACACGTGGTCCTGGGTCAGGTACCAGCACTGGGTGAGGCAGGGGGGACATTATCAGACAGAAGTGCCGCTGGAGAAATGGCCGGAAGAAATCGAGAAACCCGAACCGGTGCTGGCTGCCATTCAATATGACGAATTGAAACAACAGCTGTCGTGCAAAGGAGCAATGCCGGCGGAAAACTGTCACCGGCTGCTGAACCAGACAGAAGATGATGCGTTTCGGTACGCCGTCGCTCTGTTGTATGAAAAATCGCATGTGGCCCCTGTGCTGGATCGGTATGCCTATAACTCCGGACTCGAAAATCAGACTGCGATTCCGGTACATGATTTTCTGTTTGAGTGCGATCTGCAGGCCAGGTCACCAGAGGGAGAACTGGCGATTGAACTGTTCGACGGTCAGCATCATTTTCGAAATTTCATTGACTTCAAACGGCGACAGGTCAATCTGTTTATCGATGATCAGAAACAGCCGATCCGTACCGGACCATTGCACAGCGATTTTCGATCGCAGCCCGTGAAACTGGAAATGTCGGTGATGGATCGACAGGTTTTATTTGCCATCAATGGAGAGCTGGCTTACCAGCCTCTGCTTTTCAGCAAAAATTCAGAGCCGCGTGAGGAGATACGGATTCCCCTGCAGTTTGGTGCGCGCGGCGGAACATTCAAACTGACCGGTATGAAACTGTTTCGTGATATCCACTATACGCGTGGCAAAGCCCTGCATGGGGTTGATGAACCATATCAACTGGATCAGAACAGCTATTTCATGCTGGGCGATAACAGTCCCGTTTCGCTCGACAGCCGCAGCTGGGCTGACGGAAAAGTAGATCAGAAATACCTGCTGGGTAAACCGTTTCTCGTGCATTTACCTTCGCGGCAGGGCGAGGTCAAAATAGGTGATCATATAGGTCACATCCGCATTCCAGATTTCACCCGAATTCGCTATATTCACTGATAGAAACGCATTTTTTATAGAATAATCAGAAAAACAGTTCATAAATCAGAGCCCGCAGCGAATGATCAGATCTGGTTCGCAGATTCGATCCATCAGGTGCCCGGGCATTTTAGATTTGACAGGTTGTCGGTAATGGCCAAAAAAATAGAAAAAGCAAAACTGAAAAAAGCTCCGAATGAGCAGGTTGAGAAAAGTAATGCAGAACAGGAGCAGGGTAAAAGTCGCCACAATGAGATGCGCGATACGATTGAATCGATCATTATTGCCCTGGTATTCGCGTTTGTTTTCCGCGCCTATTCAGCCGAAGCATTTGTGATTCCCACAGGTTCGATGGCGCCTACTCTCTATGGGCGTCATAAAGAACTGCACTGCGCCGAATGTGGTGTGAAGTATGCGGTGGGAGCCAGCGATGAACTGGTCGAAAAGACAGAGTACTATGTACCGGACTACAAAGTCACCGGTGCCTTCTGTCCGAACTGCCGTTACTACACGAACCTGCAGGACGCCATGCCTTTCACCGGGGATCGTATCATCGTCAATAAGTTTCCCTTTGATTACGGTGACCCTGGTCGCTGGGATGTGATTGTTTTCAAATATCCCGAAGCTTCACAGACAAACTACATCAAACGACTCGTTGGTCTGCCTGGCGAAGAAATTCAGATTTCCCGCGGGGACGTCTATGCGCGTAAGAATGAAAAAGAGCCGTTTCAGATTCTCCGCAAGGACAACCTGGATAAACAGCTGACCGTTCAGCAGCTCGTGTACGACGATGATTATCCTCCGCGCGAGATCCTGGAGTATGGCTGGCCTGAGCGCTGGTCCCCCATGCAGCAGGTCAAGCCGGTTGAGACACGCTTTGAAGATCTCAAGCAGTCAGCCTGGGAACTGGATCGTGAATCGCGGGCGTATCAGTTCAAAGGGGCGGCGGGCAAAGCCGGTAAGCTGGAATGGCTCCGTTATCAGCATATTGTACCCCGTCAGTCGGAGTGGGCATTGCTGCAGGAAAACCCTGAACTGTTCACGCAGACGATGCTCTCTTCTCCTCCCCAGTCCCGACTCATCAGTGATTACACCGCCTACAATAACTATTCAGGCGGGTCCTCTTCCGGGCTGTTTACTTACGACGCCGCATTCTGGGTGGGAGATCTCACACTCAGTTTCGATGTCGAGATCCAGTCGGAGACAGGAGAGTTTCTGGTCGAGCTGATGCGGGGTGACCGTCATTACCGTGTCCGTTTTGATGTGAAAACAGGTCAGGCCCGACTCTATTTTGTGGAAGATTTTCCCAATCCCGAACCAGTCGAAACGGAACTGACTACGGTGGAGACCGATCTCAAAGGGAAGGGGGGCTATTCCATCATGTTTGCGAATGTGGACCAGCGACTCTGCCTGTGGGTTAATGGGTCTGCCGTCGATCTGGGAACCGCGACGGAATACCAGCCTCCGGTATCACCGGCACCCCGCGATGGCGATCTGGCCCCGGCGGGGGTAACGGGTGTCGGAATTGATTTTACAGTTTCACATCTCATGCTGCAGCGCGATATTTATTATCGTGCGGATGAGTATTATCAGAATCAGGAGTACTCCGGCGATCGCAGGCACTTATGGGAATTGCTCTGGGATCCGGCTGCCTGGAGTCGTCAGTATGAAGATCACCGTCAGCAGGTCCGGTTTGATAAAATGTCCGATGATGAGTTTTTTGTGCTCGGTGATAATTCTGCCCGCAGTGCCGACAGTCGACTCTGGGGGAATTCGCGACAGGCAGAACATCGTCACGCCGTTCCCCGTTCTGCCCTGGTCGGGAAAGCCTTCATGATCTACTGGCCGCATGGAATTCCGTTTATGAATGATGGGCGCGGTTACTCACCCAGTGCTGGCCCTCTCAAGCGGTTTTTCTACCATCAGACGCGTCCGGGAGAGTATCCGGATGATCCTTATGCCAAGCTATCCGTGCCCTTTTATCCGAATGTTTCCAGGATGAAACGCATCCGGTAAACTCATATCGCACTTCTCCCATATATATAAAATCGATATTCAGCCGAATGGCATAATTTAGTAGAATCATCTCTCGCGTGAGTTTCGATTGCAGTTTCGTCAAGGAGGACGAGTACGATGGCATTACTGGAATGTGTGGGCCTGGTGAAAGATTATCCCGGTAAACGGGCCGTCGACGGCGTCGACTTCTATGTGGAGCGCGGTGAGATCGTCGGTCTGCTGGGACCCAACGGTGCAGGTAAAACGACCACCTTCCGTATGGCCTGCGGCATGGTGGCTCCCACCAAAGGCCGCGTGTTTCTCGAAGACACTGACGTCACGAGCTGGCCCATGTATAAACGGGCCCGGCAGGGCATGGGTTACCTGCCTCAGGATGAAAGCGTCTTTGTGAAACTTTCGATCGAGCAGAACATCTATGCCATCCTCGAATTTCTGGATGTCACTCGCAAACAGAGGCACGAAACCGTCGATCGCCTGCTGGACCAGTTTGGTCTGACAGCGAAACGCAAACAGATTGCTTCCACCCTGTCCGGGGGAGAGCGACGACGATTGGAAATTGCCCGTTGCCTGGCCAGTTCCCCCGAACTGATTCTGCTCGATGAACCGTTTACCGGAATTGACCCGGTCACAATTCACGATATTCAGGATATCATTGCCGATCTGCGGGATGATGGCATTTCGATTCTGCTGACCGACCACCGGGAACGGGAAACATTAACCATTACAGACCGCAGTTATATCATCTCGGCTGGTCAGGTGCTGGTCAGCGGAGATGCGGAAACCGTGCTCAGTGACGCCTCCGCACAGG
Organism: Gimesia maris; assembly: GCF_008298035.1. Classification (NCBI taxonomy): domain Bacteria; kingdom Pseudomonadati; phylum Planctomycetota; class Planctomycetia; order Planctomycetales; family Planctomycetaceae; genus Gimesia; species Gimesia maris. The sequence goes on along the minus strand of NZ_CP042910.1, from coordinate 7,304,199 downwards.
CCCTCTATTTTGGGAAACGGTTCGACAAAGGCTCGATCATCGAAGGACGCGAAGCTTTCGGTACACGAGGCAGCGATCGCGAAGCGGCGTAGTTAATCTTACGATTCGTCCCGGTAACGACCAGGCTGCCATCTCAAAGCCGCACGGCCAATACACATGGAATCGGTCAGACGGTCCATGCAGATGCCTGCTGCAGGCAGCAGAATCAGGTCTCCCGGATTCACAGGGGCATGACCGTTATTCTCCACCACTTCATCCAGTCGCGCCAGAATCGTGGGAATGGTTGAGGAGATGGAATTCCCATAGTTCGGCAGATTATTGAGGAAGTCGGCGGAAATGGGAATCTGCTTCGCTGCGGCGATCATGGCTTTTAACAGTTTACCGCTTGGCTGATGCGGGGCAATCAGAATCCGATCTGTCGTCTCAGAGACTTCCTGATAAGACTTCAGGCAGGCTTCGAGCATCAGGTCAACGCCGTTCAGAAACACGGATTCGCCATCCATGTGCATCACGAGCTTGTGCTCGGGCTGTCCCCGGAAATCGTACATGTCTCCCTGTTCGGTCCAGAACAGAGGCACATCCGCTTTACGGCGTTCTTCGGGAATATATTCGGTTGAGGTTTCCACATGAAGCAGGCTATGTCCGGGACCACTCCACAACGTCGTGCCGGTGGCACCAGCAGAGACGATGCCGCAGAATGCCTTGTCTGAGGAATCGTGCCAGTGTTCGGGAGTTTCAACGGTCAGCAGGGGAATATGCACGCCGGCGGGATGGTTTTCCAGCAGTTTGGAAGCCCGGTTCAGCAGCTCGATAAATCCGACGCAGCCATAGTTTAAGGCGATAAATCGCTCGGAGGGGACCCCCAGTTTTTCAGAGAGCTGATCGCACAGCTGACGGGCAGACTGGTTACGGGTGTGCGAATGGCACAGCAGGATTGCCGGGCAGTCAGCCCAGTCAAAGCCGACGGTCAGTTGCAGTTTTTCTGCAATCGCAGTCGCGATATCCAGTGGTGAAAGATCTGGCTGCAACAGGCGGCGTGTTTCGATGCCCGTAGAGCGACTGATCGCTTTCACACTGGAAAAACCGGCGCTGAAACCCTGGTGAGAGAGTGTATAAACACTTTCATTATCTAATAGTTCAAACAGATCTGTATGATCTGCCAGATCTACGATTTCTGTCAGTGCAAATCCATTAGTCTGCATAAAATAGTCCCAACCTCGCAATTGCAGAAAGGGAATCCGTAACCCCGCAATCGTCTGAGTATGTGCAACATTTGCCTAAAGTGCAATTGAATATAAATAAATGAGAATGTTTTTTTAGCAAGTCAAAAAGTTTCTGCTGCAAACTTTAGCATGGCGGGATCCGGAAGATCTCCTGTGCAGAAAACTGGTGCCTGCCTGTTCACAAATTCCACGAAAGCAAAGCCAGTAAAGTCATCAGTGCTCCCATGATTATGACCGATGTGAAAAAAAAACGGATCGAACGTTGAATGATGATTTGAGGTAACTCATACCGCGTGGCGTTATAGACCAGACTGATCACTGCCAGCAGCGGAATCAGATACACTACCGCATTAACCTGACTGGCAAAAAGTAGTGAAACGGTCATTTCTCATAACACCTTTTATTATACATATTTATTAAAACAGGATACGTGGAATTCAGACTGGGGAATGAAACTGTTCATTCAGGATTTGACAGGCTCCGGCTGCTTATCATCCGGTTTTGATTCTTCTTCATCACCTCTGCCATAAGCAGGGCCCTCAAAGGCATCCCAGATAACCAGCAGGTTTAACAGACCTGCAATCCAGGTGAAGACCACGGCAAATTCGTAACGTTTCCCTAATTTTTTGTTGATATCGTCCAACTCATGATCGGTTAAAGGCATTTCAAACCAGTTCAGGAAAGAGCGTGGAATTGCACCTTCGATATGGCCTGTATCAGTCCGCCTGCCGTTGACTTCACGTACGACCGCGCATTCGAGAGGCCGGTTGTGATCACCTCCCAGTGGTAATCCAATCCCCACAGGGTCCGCGAGTTGCAATGGTTCAATTGGTTTATTGTCCAGGGTTCCTTCAAAGGTCCCTGAAACTTCAGGTCCAAATTCACCGGGAACGGTTTTCAGTTTGATATATCCATCCAGCTTGCCGTTAATGTTATTGCCATCATCACCGCGATCGAGCAGGGTTCCCTTGAAGGGTGCTTCCAGTGGAAGTTCCATCCGATAGGGGTGTGTCTCAAAAAAACTGCTGTCAGCACCCTGACGTGCCACATTATTGGGGGCTGCCATTTTGTTGTACCGCTGTTTTTGAATCAAAGCGGGTAGTGCCGGCAAACCAACGCCGATTTGGGCAAAATAGCCCAGGTTTCGTTTTCCCTGCCAGGACTGGTAATACACGGTTTTCCAGTCACCCAGCGCCATGCCACAGAAAAAAGTACTTAAGATGCAGAAGCAGTAGATGGCTGCTTTAAAGGTCCGTCCCTGGTAGAAGTGTCCTGCTCCTGGAATGAGAAATGCCAGAATCGCGGCGATCACCGGATTTTTTAATTCGATTTTACTCTGACTCTCGGTCATTTCAGGTTCCTCAGGGAATACCTTGGCTGGTCAACGTATCTGGGGTGTTCGCTTTTCAGAGGCTGATCTTAGTGATAACCCGGTAAAATCAGAAGCGTAGACCATTATTAAAAGCAGGCACAGGCTCCAGAGCCGGTGTCTTGATAGTGTATCTGATGGCGAATAAAAGGACTAGACCAACCTGAAGTCTTTACAGATTCAGGAGTTGAGAGATTCTTCTCAAAATGGAAATCAGGTTGGTTCGTGTGTCCGTTACTGATTGGTTTACTGGCCTCCCTCGGAACGCTTTGACCACCAGGGCAGGCTGATCCCACCATCGATCGTCGATGTGCCACCCGTCATATAATCTGCATCGGAGCTGGAGAGAAAGGTGACCAGCTTACCAACCTCATTGGGCATTCCCAGACGTTTCCAGGGAATATTTTCCGCACCGGCCTGTAGTTGCTCATCGGTAAAGAATTTGCGTTCACCGGGGGTATCAATCCAGCCGGGATGCACGGTGTTGACGCGAATTTTATGCGGTGCAAATTCGATGGCCGCAGTTCGGGCCATATGATCGATGGCCGCTTTGGCCATGTTGTATGCTGCGGAAGTCGGAATGGCGATGACCGCGTGCGGCGAACTGATGACAACGATCGAACCCCCGTTCCCCTGTTTCACCATCTGGCCGGCGGCAGCCCGCACACCAAAGAAGGCACCCCACATGGTGACATCGATGGTTCGTCGAAAGCCTTCCATGTCAGCATCCAGAATCAGTTCACGATCACTGTAAGCAGAATTGGAAACGAACAGATCCAGGCTGCCGAATTCTTCAGTAACCTGAGCGACTGCGGCTTCGACTGATTTCTGGTCGGAAACGTCAGCCTGAATGGTGATGGCTTTGACGCCGTACGAGCGTGCTTCTTCTGCTGCTTCTTCTGCTTCCTCAGGGTGAGAACGATAGTTGATGCCGACGTTGGCCCCTGCTTTGGCCATCTCCATTGCACAACCCCGGCCGATTCCCCGGGAGGCCCCTGTTATGAGCGCATTTCGCCCTTCCAGCTTCATGGTTTTACTTCCTTAGTCTGTTGATACGTTAATAATAAGTTGACTTGCACTTCAGAGAGTTTCCCGCGACAGCTGCAAACCGATGCGGTCGGGATGCTCTACCGGAAGTAGACACGATGATAGGGAGCTGTCTGCTGTTGATCACTCTATGTTAAACCCGGGTGATTCTGCAGAGTTATCTTTACGCCGGTCAGGCGGATTGATTCCCGCTGGACTCGTTCCCCGGAAACCGATCTCAGGGAACCAGACTCATATCAGTTATTACTGTAAACAAGCGCGGCCTTAAAACAAAGAAAACCGAGGAGCATTCTCTGCTCCTCGGCAAAATCTTTCCATGTCTCAATCAATCGCAAATCTGTGTTGCTGAGGGGGATGAACCGTCTCAGGCAGAAAAACTGCTGCCGCAACCGCAGGATTTGACAGCGTTGGGGTTATCGAATGTGAAACCCCGTTTTTCGAGACTTTCATAGTAGTCCAAAGTCGTTCCGTCCAGGTAGAGATCGCTTTTCTTATCGACGACCACTTTGATCCCATGTTGTTCGGACGTGTTGTCTTTTTCAGTATCAACATCGTCAACGAAGCGGAAATCATACTGGAAGCCACTGCAACCACCAGAAACGATTCCGATTCTCAAGTGTGAACCCTCGGCGACGTTCTGGTCTTCCATATACCGCTTCAGTTCTTTGGAAGCATTTTCAGTAATTGTGACAGCCATGGAAATGAGTCTCCAGTTTTAAAAAGTACTTAGGTAATCAAACCTTTGAATATTTGATATCGGCGAAAACAGGTCCCGAATCTCAAAATGCTCCAGAAATCCGCGAGCCTGTGCACCCTGGTTTTGCTCCTGACATTATAGCAGGAACATGATCTTTTCCGAGATGCATTTTCGGCTGGAGCGATTGAATCTTACGCTTTTTTGTAAGTAACGGCATTATATCACTTTATTCTACTGTAAATCCAGCCGTTCCGAGAGGAATTTCACTCAAACCAGGGGATAACTGGTAGACATTGCCCGAAATTATAAACGGACTCCTTTGTCCTGATATTCTGCCAGCGGGTGAACAGACTGTTTTGCACTCTTGCAGGTTCGACTCTAAAATAAAAATCGACAGGAATTTCGGACTTGCAGGACAGAGGATGACGACATGAATCAATCACGCCAAGTTTTGATGTTGAGCGAAATGGAACCCGGACAGTTCGCGGACAGTTTTGTGTTACTGGTGTCCCGAGAACGTGCGACGACCCGCGATGGAAAACCTTATTTTCGCGTTCAATTTCGCGATCATGCACTCACTGCCACAGCCATGGTCTGGAGCGACACACCCTGGTTTAGCGATTGTGATGCCAACTGGACAGAGGGAGAATTTTACAAAGTCCGAGCCCGTTATGATGAAAGCAAATATGGCCCCCAACTGGATATAGATCGAATTCGTCCGGTGAATGAGGAAGATGCTGAGGATGGTTTTGATCCAGGCCTGTACTATTCCCGGTCCCGTTTTTCGAGCGAAGAGATGTTCTCTGAGCTGATGGAAATCACACGAGAGCAGATTACGGAAATCCCGCTGCAGAAACTGGTATTGGACATACTGACGCAGTACGCGGATCAGATTAAAACGATTGCCGCTGCCAGCAAAAACCATCATGCGTTCACAGGTGGCTATCTCGAACACGTGTTGTCAGTGACGAAAACGGCCTGTTTTCTGGCGGACAAGTATCAGGCCTATTATCAGCAGATGCAGCCGCCTCTGAATAAATCACTGGTCATAGCCGGTGCAATTCTGCACGATATCGGTAAACTGACTGAACTGGAATATCGACCTCACGGGTCCCGTTATACTCCTGCGGGACGTCTGATTGGACATATTCTACTGGGCCGGGATCTGGTCCGCGAACATGCCTCCCGGATGGAGGGGCTTAACCCGGACACATTGCTGCGACTGGAACATATGATTGTGTCCCATCAGAATTTACCGGAGTGGGGTTCGCCTATTGCCCCGCATACCCCGGAAGCATTACTGGTACACTATGCAGATGACATCGACGCCAAGTTTCATATGATGGCGACCACACTGGAAAATATTCTGCCCGGAAACGAAGATGAGTTCTCGGGGCGCGACAATGCGCTCCGACGCAGTATTTTTCTGGGGTTGAAGTCTCCAGAAGAAACGGGTGAATGAAATCAGAAACCGACTGAATCCACTTTTGAGAATAGAAAACCGACGATGAAATTTACGAAAATGCACGGGGCCGGCAACGACTATGTTTACGTCAACTGTTTTGAAGAGACGTTGCCAGAAGATATCGCCAGCCTGGCAATCGCGGTCAGTGATCGCCACACAGGCATCGGCTCCGATGGACTGATTCTGATCTGCCCTTCCGAAAAAGCAGACGCACAGATGCGGATGTTCAACGCGGACGGAAGCGAGTCGGAAATGTGTGGAAACGGCGTGCGCTGTGTTGCCAAGTATGTCTACGATCATGGCATCTCAAACCAGCAGACGTTGAAGATTGAAACCGGCGCGGGGGTCTTGAGTCTCGACCTGGAACTGGCGGGATCGAAGGTCAGTCAGGTCCGCGTGAATATGGGGAAACCGATTTTGACCAGCGCCGAGATCCCGACACTGCTGCCGGGAGATCCCCCGGTCAACGCTCCGCTGGAAGTGGGAGCGCAGACTCTGGAAGTGACCTGTGTCTCCATGGGCAATCCCCACTGCATCACCTTCGTCGACGAAGTGAACGACCACTGGGTACACGGAATCGGACCCCAGGTGGAAGTCCATCCCATGTTCCCCAGGCGGGTAAATGCAGAGTTCATTGAAGTCATTTCACCAGCCGAGCTGAAGATGCGTGTCTGGGAGCGGGGCTCAGGCGAAACCCAGGCCTGTGGTACGGGGGCCTGTGCCTCTGCCGTCGCGGGAGTGCTCACTGGCCGATCGGAAAGAAATGTGCTTATCCACTTGCCAGGTGGCGATTTACGTCTGGAGTGGGCCGATAACGATGAAGTGTTTATGACGGGCCCTGCCGTCGAAGTTTACCAGGGAATCTGGCGCGGAACGCAGTAATACAGCCGGGCTTCGAGTGCGAAAGACATAATTCTTGAAATGGTCTTGCAGTAAAATAATAGAACTGATAAACAACGGCTTCTCTCATTTCTCAATATGAATTCCAATTCCAAACCAACGGCCAAATCGACAGACAGTTCATTCCTGTCAGCGTTTCGTATGCTGCATCCGGGGACTTCCATCGGATGGAAAATGCGATTACTGCTGATCGGCTGGAGTCTGTTTCTGATCGCAGGTTTTGGAGTGGCCATTCAAACGACACCGGATTCACGTGGATTTGGTACTCATCAAAAACTTGGTTTTGCACCTTGTGTAATAAAAACGCGATTCTCCATTCCCTGTCCCAGTTGTGGGATGACAACTTCCTTTTCACATTTTGTTCGAGGTCAGTTCCGTCAGTCTGCCCAGGCCAATACCTCCGGTCTGGTGCTGGCAGTCATTTGCCTGGTGATGATTCCCTGGTCCTGGATCAGTGTCTATCGCCGGCGATTCTGGCTGGTCTCTCAACCTGAAACCTGTCTGCTCTGGTTAATCTGTAGTCTGGTATCGATTACAGTCATCGAGTGGGCGTTTCGATTGAACTTTTAAAATCAGATCTCACTGGATTCCCGGCGAGATGAACTGTCCCTTCAAAAAAACAATCTCGAAAACTCTTTGCGGTTCATGCCAAGGATGGCTGAAAAATGCGAAATATTATGACGAACGACCACAAAAACTGGTTCCACCAGCGGTGCTGCGCCGTCGTATTACTGTTGCTGGTTTCATTGAGTGTCAGCGGCTGTTCGCTGTACGTGATGGCGGGCAAAATGTTTTTTGGTGATCCACTGATAACCTGTGAATTCACCAAACAGACGAAAATTGATCTGATCGAAGATCAGAAAAAAGTCCTGGTTGTCTGTTCGACACCGGAATCGATCCGCTCGGATTATCCGTCGTTGAATTATGATCTGCTGGAGCAGGTAACGTATCGACTGCGACGTGAAAATATTAAAGTCATGGATACCGGGGAAGTTGCCACCTGGCTGGATGATAATGGCGGTGTCTGGAATGACGTTGATGAGCTGGCCGAAAACTTCGAGGTCGACTACATCATCCACGTCGACATTGATTCGTTTGATTACCGCGAACCAAACAGTCCCAATCTGTTAAGAGGCAAGGCCTTCGGTCATATCTCGGCATACGAAGTTCATGCCGTTGATGGAATCAAACGGGCACTGGAAATCTTTGATGTGGAATACACGTCGGAATATCCCAGCCATATGCCGGTATCGATTGAACAGGAATCGGCAACGGTTTTCAGGAAAAAATATCTGGATCGGATTGCCGACCAGATTGGTCGTTTCTTCTATAACTATCATTCAGGCGATCCGATCTGATCGCAGGCTGCTCAGGCAGAGATGACCAGATACTAGAGTGCATCACAATTAACCGTAGCGTCTCTCAATCTAATATACTCGGTCCAAATAGACCTGGAGACGTTACAGCAAAACTGGACACAGTCTAATTTCGGAGTTGTGAAGGATCACACGATGACAATATTTTCGTATAAACTATCTGTAGCGAAGCAGCTTTTTCAGACCATCACGAAGCTGGCGCTGGTTTGTGTACTCTGCACGACACTGACAGGTTGTAATTATTTTATTCTCATCGGCTACCTGATTGGTGGTCCCCCTTCCATCGAGCCGGACTTCGATGCGCAGACACAGAAGTCGTTGACGGGAAAAGATGTGACGGTTGCCATTGTCTGTTATGCGCCGCTTGAGCTGCAGTATAACTTTGACGGGATCCACAACGATCTTGCGAAGTACACCACGTTTCGTTTGCACAGTCATGGCGTCAAGGTGGTGAATCCGGATCGGATTCGTGCCTGGCTGGATGAGAATCCCGACTGGGACAAACCGGAAGAAATCGGTGAAGCCTTCGACGTGACGTATGTCATTCACATTGAGCTGCATAAATACAGCCTGTATGAGGAGAACAGTTCCGACCTCTACCGCGGCCGTGCGGAAGGGATGGTTACCGTCTACGAAATGGATGACTCTGGCGAAGGCGAAAAACTTTACAGCAAGGAACTCACATCGTTCTATCCCTTGCGGGCACCACGGGCGACTTCGGAGATTACGTTTTCCAAGTTCAAGAAAGAATATCTCTCGCGCTTAAGTGATGAAATTGGCCGCCTGTTTTATGAGTATTACAACGGCGACGATTTCACACAGGCGATTTGAACGGATTCCACTTCAGGCCCGGACTTTCGATTCCGACTCTTGCAACTGTTTCGGCGAACCGTTAATTTTCTAAGAGTCGCGCACGAACGCACGTTAGCGTATGTCGTTCTTTGTGCCATTAAAAATCGCGGTTGAGTATCAGGGTAGTGATGCGAGATGTCTTTAAGTAAAGCGCAGGCCGTCGAACGCAGCCAGATTATTCTGTCGCATGCCTGGATGGTACGGACGTTTGTCAAGCACAGTGAAGAAGTCGAAGACTTCCCGGAGTTGAGTCACATTGTCCGGGCTGTATTCGATGCATGCCGGGCTTTGGAAACGCGTGTTGATGATCCCGATGCGTATCTGAAGATGCTGCGGAAGAAAATCAGTAAACTCCGCAAAGCCACTGATCAGTTCGCGATAGATGCACCGGAAGCGTCTCTACATACAAACTTCGAGCAGGCCGTCATCTCGATGAAAGCCTGCACGAAAGCGCTGGAAGAACTGCTTGAGCAGGTGGAATAAACTGCCCGGTTATTCGTCCTTGGTAGCATCGAGTACGGCCAGAAACGCTTTCTGTGGAATTTCGACCTGCCCGAACTGTTTGAGACGTTTTTTGCCCTCTTTCTGCTTTTCCCAAAGCTTGCGCTTCCGCGTGATATCACCACCATAACATTTGGCGGTCACATTCTTTTTCAGGGCTTTGATCGTTTCGCGGGCAATGATCTTTCCGCCGATAGCAGCCTGGACCGGGATTTCAAACTGATGTTTGGAGATCTCTTCCTTGAGGCGTTTCACCAGGGCACGTCCACGGCGTTCGGACTGCGAGCGGTGCACGATGGTCGACAGTGCGTCGACTTTTTCACTTTTGACGAGAATATCCATCTTCACCAGGTCAGCGGGGCGGAACCCGAGGATTTCATAATCCATTGTTCCATAGCCGCGGGTGGCACTCTTCAGGCGGTCGTACATGTCGTACACGATTTCGGCGAGAGGCAACTCGTAAATCAATTGCGCACGATTTGTTCCCAGGTACTCTGTATTTTTATAAATGCCGCGTCGATCCGCACACAGCTGCATCATCGTGCCAATGTTTTCAGCCGGCAGAATAAATGTGACCAGCGCGATTGGTTCACGGAATTCGTCGATGCGGCTGGCATCGGGGACATCCTGAGGATTATCGATCAGCACAATATCGCCGTTCCGCTCCAGAATTTCATAGGTCACGTTTGGTGCGGTCTGCAGCAGGTCGATATTGAATTCCTGCTCGAGTCGCTGCTGAATGATTTCCATATGCAGCATGCCCAGGAAGCCACAACGGAAACCGAAGCCGAGCGCATCACTGGTTTCCGGGACGAAGCTGAAGCTGGCGTCGTTCAGGCTCAGTTTTGATAATTCGTCCCGCAGTTTTTCGAAGTCAGTCGCTTCAATCGGGTACATGCCGCAGAACACCATTTGTTGCGGTTTCTGATAACCGGGCAGCGGTGCTTCGGGAAGATTCCGTGGGTTGGCGATGGTATCCCCCACATGCACGTTATCAAGTTCTTTCGCGCCGCTGACGAGGTAGCCTACCTGGCCTGGTCCCAGTGATTTGACGGCTTTCATATGCGGTGTGAACTGGCCAATATCGATAATGTCCAGCTTTGTGCCACCCCGCATCAGAACAACGGTCTGGCCTTTTTCGATTGTTCCCTGTACCACACGCACGTAGGTAACCACACCCCGGTAGTGGTCGTACTTGCTGTCAAACACCAGCGCTTTGAGTGGTGCATCTGCCAGACCACTGGGGGGAGGAATGCGTTCGACGATGGCATCCAGAACATCTTTGACACCAATACCGGTTTTGGCGCTTACCATCAGGGCGTCGGAAGGATCCAGACCAATGACGGTTTCGACTTCTTCCAGCACTTCATCAATCCGCGTGATCGGCAGGTCGATCTTATTCACCACCGGAATGATCGTCAGGTTCGCATTGATACTGGCGTAAGCATTCGCCACGCTTTGTGCCTGCACACCCTGAAACGCATCGACCAGCAGCAGCGCGCCTTCACAGGCCGCCAGGCTGCGGGAAACTTCATAATGGAAGTCCACGTGGCCGGGTGTGTCGATGAGGTTAAGTTCGTACTTCTCCCCTTTGTACTCATAGTAGATTACAACCGTGCGTGCTTTTACGGTAATCCCGCGATCCTGCTCAATCTGCAGGTCGTCCAGGATCTGCGCTTTGAATTCGCGTTGCGTGATGGCACCGGTCTGCAGCAACAGCTGATCTGCCAGCGTACTCTTTCCATGATCGATGTGAGCGACGATCGAAAAGTTTCGAATCAGACGGGGCTCTGTAGCCATAAATGAAATCTCGTTTTCTTATGAAAGACAATCCGCGACAGTTCTGTCCGGATCAGTTTTTATCATTCGTTTCTTCTTTGCGGCAGGCCAGGCGGGCACAGCCGGCGACACCGATGTAACCAGCATCGGAACCAAGTTCTGCAAAGTCGATGATCGTGTTTTCGTAGGGGACTTTGAAGGCACGCTGTCTGGCTTCATCTCGAATCCGCTGCATGAAGCGTTGCCCGAGTTCAGAGTCCCGGCCTCCGAACGTGACGGCTCCGCCAAACAGGATCATGTCCGGGTCAATGGTATGCATGAGTGTCGTGGTTCCCACGCCCAGGCACATTGCCGATTCCATGATCAATTCAATCGCCAGTTCGTCCTCCTGTTCAGCCGCTTTTGAGATCAGCAGGGGAGTCAGTTCTTCCCCGCCTTCTGTCATCGAATGAAGCAGTGAGCTGCGGCCTGCATCCAATAGTTCCTGACAGTGACGTACCAGCGATTTGCCGCCAGAGTACGCTTCCAGTGTTCCATATTGTCCCGAATCACACAATCGGCCGTTGGCCATCTGAATAATCATATGCCCGCATTCACCCCCGTGGGAGTGACGGCCTTCTATTATCATCTCATCTATAATAATACCACAACCTACGCCTGTGCCCAGAGTCCAGAGTACCAGGCTGCGTGCCTCGCGGGCTCCGCCAATCCAGTATTCGCCGTAAGCAGCTGCATTCGCATCATTTTGATAGATCGTCTTTTTTCCCGAATAATGATCACTGACAGTCTGGCGGATCGGAAAATCTTTCCAGGTGGGCAGGTTGGGAGGATCAACCAGCTTACCGCCCGGAATATCCATGGTTCCGGGAGTGGCAATTCCGATCGCTTTGATGTCATCCATCGTAAACTGGCAGTCTGAAAGCACATCCGCAATGGCCTGGTAGATGTTTTTCAGTCCGGCTTCAACGCCTTTATCAACCTCGGTTTTCGTCTTACAGAATGCCAGCGACTTTCCCGTATCATCGACGATGCCGACTTTGACATTCGTTCCACCAATATCAATGCCGACAAAATAAGGACTATTGTGTTTTGTCGGGTTCATACCGGGTCATGTTCCTCTGTTCTGGATTGATTTCTGGTGGCAGTCGATTCAGATGATCAGGAGTTACGTGGAAGTCATTCCTCAATGATTGCCTCCAGACGCAACACGATCCTGCTTTGACAGGGAGCACTCGAAGTCAGGTCAGAGGAAGGTCAGCTGCACACCGGGAAGTATAGCCGAGCAGGCCGGAGTGATGCAATCAAGAAGCGGCCAAATCAGAACGCTCCCAAGGCCATTTTGAAGCAGAAGTCGCTGTGTTTCCGGAGAATGGCGCCTGCATTCTGGACGGGAAAAGCAGGTAGTCGCGGAGCCTGGGGCCTGAGTCTGTTGCAGGAACTTTCAGGAAATATTCGTTGCAGCGACCAAAATTCCTTGGCGCACCAACGGATTTGGGACAGGATGAAATGATTACGCCCTACGTATTTTCTGCGAAATTACTTCATCTCCGAGGCCTGAAATGAAATTTCAACTTCGATTTTTTATCCCTCTCCTGCTGGCATGCTGTTTGACGGGATCGGGTTCCCTGCTGCATGCGGCAGAGCAGCAATCCACGCGACCAAATATCATCTTATGTATGACCGATGACCAGGGCTGGGGGGAAACCGGCTTTATGGGACATCCCATTCTGAAGACACCCCACCTGGATGAAATGGCTGCCAGCAGCTTGAGGCTGGACCGCTTTTATGCGGCTGCACCAGTCTGCTCCCCCACCCGAGGCAGCTTCCTGACAGGCAGACATCCCAACCGTTTTGCCTGCTTCAGTTGGGGCCATACTCTCAGACCTCAGGAAGTCACCGTCGCCGAAGCAGTGAAGTCTGTCGGTTATACCACCGGACATTTTGGGAAATGGCACCTGGGTTCTGTCCAGTCGAACAGCCCGGTTTCTCCCGGCAACAGTGGGTTCGACGAATGGGTCTCCAGCCCCAACTTTTACGAAAATGATCCCTATATGAGCCACAATGGCGTTGTCAAACAGCTTAAAGGGGAAAGCTCACGCGTAACCGTCGACGCGGCGCTGGATTTCATTAAGCAGGCTGACAAGGATAAAAAACCGTTTCTCGCGGTGATCTGGTTCGGAAATCCACATACGCCTCACGAAGCGGTCTCTGAATTGAAAGACCTGTATCCAGACCAGAAACCCAACTTTCAAAATTATTTTGGTGAGATCAGCGGCGTGGATCGGGCCATGGGACATTTGCGGAGTCAACTGCGAGATCTGGGGCTGGCGGAAAATACTCTACTCTGGTTTACCAGTGATAACGGGCCGCGGCCTCCGCAGTTCAAGACTGAAGAGGCACGCTCTCAGGCGACCGGCGGTCTGGCAGGTTTCAAGGGGAATCTCTGGGAGGGCGGCGTCCGTGTGCCTTCTCTCATTGAGTGGCCTGCCGTCATCAAAAAACCGGAGGTTTCAAATGTGCCCTGTGGTACGATCGATATTTATCCCACCGTCCTGGCAATGACCGGCGCGAAAGTTTCGCATCAGCCTCAGCTGGATGGTGTCAGTCTGCTTCCATTAATTGAAGGGCAGATGACAGCGCGAGGCAGGCCAATGGGCTTCTGGACCTATCCGGAGAAAGGACACCCTAAACGCAGTACCGATATCTTATTGGCGCTGCAGAAGCAGCAGTCACCGGGGCACCCCAACCCCAAAGGTCCCGCGCCGGATGCTGACGCCGGCAGCCTGAAGACACAGTATCCCAAAGACAAATTGCCGGGCGCAGCGGCTCTGGTCGACGGCAATTTCAAACTGTTGAAAATGGAAACCAAACGGGGGAAACCCAGATATACACTTTATGATCTGGTGAAAGATCCTGCAGAAAAACAGGATCTGTCCCAGGTCGATCCCCAGAGGTTGAAGAAGATGAAAGCCGCTTTAGCAGACTGGCAGCATTCCGTGGTCGATAGTCTGAACGGCAAAGATTATGCTGACTGATCCTGACTTCAGGAATCAGAAACAGGGTTTTTTCCCTCACGATCGGTTTGTTTGATTGCATTTGCGGTATTGAGTCTGCAATAATCGAATTTATAAACATTCATAAGGAAATCAAAAGCAGGCATTTCACATTATATATAGTGCGAGTCTGTTTTACCTGCCATTTTCCCTGACCGCTTACCTGTCACACTTGATTGAGGAACATTATGAACTCAGGATCTATCATGCGGCTAATGAGCCGATCGCTATTTTCAATACTCTTGCTGGCAGTCGTCTGTTCAGGTCCATTAACCGCGGCTGAAGCGAAAAAAGAGTTGAAGGCCGGAATCATAGGTCTGGATACCTCGCATGTGATCGCCTTTACGAAGTTGCTGAATACCGGAACTCCCGAAGGTGACCTGGCGGGGATTCGTGTGGTCGCCGCCTACCCCAAAGGGAGTCCTGACATCGCATCCAGCGTGGACCGGGTTCCCGGATACATCGAACAGGTTAAAGAGATGGGCGTGGAAATCGTGCCTTCCATCGATGAACTGTTGAAGAAAGTCGATGTGGTTTTTCTGGAAACCAACGATGGTCGTCCACACCTCGAACAGGCGATTCCCGTGCTTCAGGCCGGCAAGCCGCTCTTCATTGATAAACCGGTAGCAGGTTCACTCGTCGATGCCATCGCCTTGTATGAACTGTCTGAAAAATATAATACGCCGATGTTTTCTTCCTCTTCACTGCGGTTTGCCAAAGGCGCACAGCGTCTGAGAAACGGAGAAGAAGGCAAGATCACCAAATGCAGTACACACAGCCCCTGCTCACTGGAAGCGACGCACCCCGATCTGTTCTGGTACGGAATTCACGGCGTCGAAACCCTGTTTACCGTAATGGGGCCCGGCTGTCAGTCTGTCAAACGCACCGTCAGCAATGCCGACCGTGATGAAGTGGCCGGCAAATGGTCTGGCGGACGGGAAGGTCATTTCGCCGGCGTCCGCAAAGGGACTCCCAAAGGTTACGGCGGAACCGCTGTCGGGGAAAATGGGGAAGTCGCCGTGGGCGGATATGATGGATATAAGCCTTTACTGGTAGAGATTGCCAAGTTTTTCCGGTCCGGCAAAGCCCCCGTCAGCCCTGAAGAAACACTTGAGATTTACAGCTTCATGGAAGCCGCTGATGAAAGTAAACGCCAGGGCGGAGCCGAAGTCACTCTGGCCAGCGTCTATGAAAAAGCAGAAAAAGAAGCACATGCCAAGCTGGCGAAACTGGATCTGGCAGACACGGGCAGTAGTGCTCCCGACAACACTCTGACTTCAGCGGAAAAAGAAGCGGGCTGGAAACTGCTGTTCAACGGCAAAGATTACTCCGGCTGGAAATGCAATAACGGCAAACCGATTGCGGCTCCCATTGAAGATGGTGCCCTGGTACCTTACAAGTCAGGTGGCTACCTGATCGTGTATGATAAGCCCTTTGCCGATTTTAAATTCAAATGTGACGTGAAGATGCCTGAAGAATGTAACTCGGGAATTTTCTTCCGGGTGGGTGATCTCAAGAATCCGGTGCAGACTGGATTTGAAGCACAGGTGCTCACGGGAGATGGAACGGGCATGCACGACTTTGGTGCGATCTACGATCTGGTCGCTCCTTCCGTGAATCGTGCCAGCAAACCGGGTGAGTGGACGAATCTCGAGATCACCTGTCAAGGACCGCATGTCTCAGTCGCCGTCAATGGTAAAGTTGTGGCGAAGCTGAATGCAGACGAATGGACCGAACCGGGAAAACGACTCGATGGTTCAAGTCACAAATTCAAAGACGCCGTCAAGGACTTCCCCCGTAAAGGTTATCTGGGATTTCAAGATCACGGGCACAAAGTCTGGTATAAGAATGTAAAGTTGCTTGAGCTGTAAGCCGAAATATAAGATTAGTAAAAATTAAAACAGTTACCTGCCACCTGGAAGCACTCATGCTTTCAGGTGGTTTTTTTATGCCGACCACGTAGCTCCTGAGGGTGGTCTGGTTACCCGGTGAGTACCGGCGAGATGGAAATGAGCGCTCCTCTTGCCGGTTCTCACTAATGGGAATCAAGGAAAACGCGTGAGTTTAAACTACGAATCGAAATTTTCTGATGCAGAATCGAAAATGATCTATTTTGTACCTTGCTTTCACTACAAAAAGGGGGGGATCTGTGTAAAATAGCCGCGAATTCTTGGGCAAAGAGTCGTGTTGCGCCTATAAAGATATCGAGATACAGAGAACTTCAGAATGTCTGTCGTGTTTTGAACAGCGTTCCGTTGGTTTTTTAAACCACATCAGGCGAGTCAAACGAGAAAACTCGTGATATTCAGGTTCATAATTCAATGATTACTATTAAAAAAGGGCTGGATCTGCCAATCGCAGGCGTGCCTTCTGCTTTGATCGAAAACGGGCCGGCAGTTCGATCAGTTGCTTTGATTGGCCCTGATTATATTGGTATGAAACCCACGCTGCTTGTTGAAGTGGGCGACACCGTAAAAAAAGGCCAGCTGCTTTTCAGCGATAAAAAGACCGAAGGGGTCCTCTTTACCGCACCGGTCGCCGGGAAGGTCACCGAAATCAATCGTGGTGCCAAACGCGCTTTTCAGTCGATGGTGATCGAGGTGGAAGGCGACGAAGAAGAAACTTTCACTTCGTACGGAGAAGGTGATCTCACCAGCCTGACACGCGAGCAGGTACAGGACAATCTGCTGAAGTCTGGTCTGTGGACCAGTCTGCGAACCCGGCCTTACAGTCGCGTCCCTTCGCCGGAAACCACTCCGCATTCCATTTTTGTTACTGCCATCGATACCAACCCGCTGGCACCGCCTCCCGAAGTGGTGTTAAGTGAAGAACCCCGGTCATTCACACAGGGTCTGCAGGTTTTGAAGTCTCTGACCGCAGGCAAGCTGTTCCTCTGTAAAGCTCCCGGAACGAATCTGCCTGGTGTGGAACAGGATTTTGTCACCGTTGAAGAATTTGGCGGCCCCCATCCCGCCGGTCTGGTTGGCACACACATTCACTTTCTGGATCCCGTCAGCGAAAAGAAAACCGTCTGGTATATCAACTATCAGGATGTGATTGCGATTGGAAAACTGTTTGCCACCGGTCAACTGTCCTCTGAACGTGTGATCTCAATTGCAGGTCCCGTCGTGAAAGAACCGAAACTGGTCAGAACCGTCCTCGGTGCTAATATCAACGACCTGGTCGAAGGCAACCTGGAGGGGGATATGGATCGCCTGATTTCCGGTTCCGCACTTTCCGGGCGAACAGCACAAGGGCCGTTTGCCTACCTGGGGCGCTATGCTCTGCAGGTCACCGCGCTGAAAGAAGGGACTCATCGGGACTTTCTGGGCTGGATGGGACCTGGGTTTAACAAGTATTCTGTCGTTCCCGTGTTCGCGTCGTCCTGGATCGGGCAGGGCAAAAAGGTTGCGTTCACCACATCAACCGAAGGCAGTAAGCGAGCCATGATTCCCATCGGGACTTATGAAAAAGTGATGCCTCTGGATATCCTGCCAACATTCCTGCTGCGTGCTTTGATTACAGAAGATACCGAACAGGCAAAACAACTGGGCTGCCTGGAGCTTGATGAAGAAGATCTGTCGTTATGCACGTTTGTCTGCCCGGGCAAATACAACTACGGGTCTCTATTGCGTAAGAGTTTGACAACGATTGAAATTGAGGGCTAAGTCCAGGTCTCCCCGGCAACGTGCTGACGGAATTGGATGAGCTGGCCTTCAGGTGAATGACTGTTTGCCTGGTCGATAAAAAAATATTGAAAGACGTAAACCCCAGTTGTCAGGTGCGAAGCCGGTCGGCTTCTTTTGACAATCGATAAATGGTCAATGCCGGTGGTGTCCTGGCAGACTGTGTTTCGGGGGCATCAAACAAGAAAGATATACCACGAAATGAAGCCGTTACGAAATCTTCTTGATAAAGTACACCCCCTCTTCGATAAAGGGGGTAAGTTCGAGAAGCTTTACCCACTCTATGAAGCGCAAGATACGTTTCTGTATACTCCGGGTGAAGTGACCCACGAAGCATCCCACGTGCGCGATTCCATCGATTTGAAACGCATGATGAGTATGGTGATCGTGGCTTTGCTGCCGTGTGTTTTCATGGCGCTGTACAACACAGGCTATCAGGCTAATTCGGCGATGAGCGCCATGGGTATCGATACTGTGCCCGGCTGGCGCGGTTCCGTTATGGCCGCGATCGGCGTTGCTCCCGAAGCCAGCAGCCTGGTTTCCAATCTGGTCCATGGTGCACTTTACTTCCTGCCCGTCTACATTGTATGTATGGCCGTCGGTGGTGCCTGGGAAGGCCTGTTCTGTATCATTCGTCGCCATGAAATTAATGAAGGCTTCCTGGTGACCGGGATGTTGTTTCCGCTGACTCTGCCTCCCACCATACCACTCTGGCAGGTGGCGCTGGGCATCAGCTTTGGTGTGGTCGTTGGTAAAGAAATATTCGGCGGAACCGGGAAGAACTTCCTCAACCCTGCTTTAACCGCACGTGCGTTTTTATACTTCGCTTATCCGGCTCAGATCGTGGGTGACACTGTCTGGACCGCCGTCGATGGCTTCAGCGGTGCAACTTCACTGGGACAGATGGCAGTTGCCACTCCCGAAGTGGGCATGAAAGCCGTTACCAATCCGGTAGCTGATGGCGGTCTGGGAATCTCCTGGATGCAGGCCTTTATGGGGCAGATTCAAGGTTCCATGGGTGAGACTTCTACCTTTGCCTGTCTGTTGGGGGCAGCCTTCCTGATTCTGGCCGGCATCGGATCCTGGCGGGTGATGGCAGGTGTACTTGCTGGTTCGATGGGGCTTTCACTGCTGCTGTACATGATTGGCAGTAATACGAATGCCATGTTCGCGATGCCTCCCCAATGGCATCTGGTAGTCGGAGGGCTGGCCTTTGGGCTGGTCTTCATGGCGACCGATCCGGTATCTGCAGCGATGACCGATACCGGTCGCTGGTATTATGGGATTTTGATTGGTGGTATGACGATCCTGGTTCGGGTTGTCAATCCGGCGTATCCAGAGGGAATTATGTTGGCCATTCTGTTTGGGAATGTCTTTGCACCTCTGATTGACTACTACGTTGTTCAAGCAAATATTAAAAGAAGGTTGGCGCGAAATGTCGCGTGATTCAATAGGATTCACATTTATGGTGTCGGCCGCGTTGTGTGTGGCCTGCTCAATTCTCGTTTCCGGGGCTGCGGTCGGACTGCGCAGCAAGCAGGAACTGAATAAAGAAAACGAGCGTAAAAAAAACATTCTCTCCGCAGCCGGACTGGTTAAGCCCGGGGATGGAGCTGATGTGAGAAAAATTTACGACGAGCGGGTCAAAGGCATCATTGTCGATTTGAACACCGGCGAAGTTGTCACCGACGATAAAGCCCTGTTTCCAAATCCACAGGAATATGACCAGAAGGCCGCCGCCGATAATCCCAAGATGAGTATGAAGTTGGATTCTGCACAGGATCTGGCCGGTATCAAACGCCGCGAAAACTACTCCTGGGTGTATCTCATCAATGATGAAAATGGAAAGCTGTCTCAGTACGTATTGCCGATTCGGGGTAAAGGACTCTGGTCGACACTCTGGGGCTTTCTGGCACTGGAAACCGACTTGTCTACTGTTGCCGGTCTGACCTTCTATGAGCATGGCGAAACACCGGGGCTCGGTGGTGAAGTTGATAATCCCAAGTGGAAAGCACAATGGATTGGCAAAGAAGCCTACGCAAACGACTTTCAACCTGATCTTGAAGTGATCAAGGGGACGGTCAATCCGGAGTCTCCGAATGCCATTCATGAAGTAGATGGCCTGTCCGGAGCAACGATTACCTCGCGCGGCGTCTCACACCTGCTGGAGTTCTGGCTGGGTGATTTAGGGTTTAAGCCTTATCTCGAACGCGTTCGAGAAAAGGAGGAAAAGTAATAATGAATTCAAAACAAAAAGATGTCCTGACCGGGCCCATTTTGAATAATAATCCCATTGCTTTACAGATTCTGGGAATCTGTTCTGCGTTGGCGGTGACTACAAAGATGGAAACGGCGGTCGTGATGAGTATCGCGGTGACACTGGTGACTGCCTGCTCCAATGCAGCCGTTGCTTCGATTCGGCTACAGATTCCCAGCAGCATCCGCATCATCGTGCAGATGACAATCATCGCATCACTGGTGATTCTGGTTGACCAGTTCCTGAAAGCATTCGCATTCGGAATCAGCAAGCAGCTATCTGTGTTCGTCGGGCTGATCATCACCAACTGTATCGTGATGGGACGTGCTGAAGGCTTCGCGATGAAAAATGAGCCCGGCATCAGCTTCCTGGATGGAATCGGTAACGGCCTGGGATACTCGGCAGTCCTGATCCTGGTTGCTTTCTTCCGCGAACTGTTTGGTTCCGGCAGCCTGTTTGGATATCAACTATTGACATTAAGTCGAGATGGTGGCTGGTATGAAGCGAACGGCCTCATGCTATTACCCCCCAGCGCATTTTTTATTATCGGGTTTGCGATCTGGGTTCTCAGAACTCTGAAGACCGATCAGATGGAGGAGGCATAACATGTTGGAACATTATCTGAGCCTGTTTATTAAATGTCTCTTCGTTGAGAACCTGGCTTTGGCCTTCTTCCTCGGGATGTGTACCTTCCTGGCGGTTTCCAAAAACGTGAAAACGGCCTTCGGGTTGGGGATCGCTGTTGTTGTGATTCAAACCATCACCGTACCTGTCAACAATATCATCTTTCAGCATCTGCTGAAAAAAGGGGCGCTGGCCTGGGCCGGTTATCCGAATGTGGATCTGACCTTCGTCGGTCTGATCTGCTATATCGGCGTGATTGCAGCGATGGTACAGATTCTGGAAATGACCCTGGATCGTTACTTTCCGGCACTATATAACTCGCTGGGGATTTTTCTCCCGCTGATTACCGTGAACTGTGCCATCCTGGGGGGAACCCTGTTTATGGTCGAACGGGATTACAACTTCCCCGAAAGCTGCGTATTTGGTTTTGGTTCCGGTGTCGGCTGGGCACTGGCGATTGTGGCTCTCGCAGGCGTTCGCGAAAAAATGAAATACAGTGATGTACCACCGGGGTTACGCGGACTGGGTATTACATTCATTACCGTGGGCCTGATGGCGATGGCCTTTATGGCTTTCTCCGGTATCCAACTGTAAGACTTCACTAGATTACTGACTTTTTAGAGCGGTCGACGTTAAATCATGGTTATAGAAATTCTCTTTGGCGTTATTATGTTCACGGGCATCGTGCTTGCCCTGGTCGCCATTATTCTGATTGCAAAATCGAAGCTGGTTGCCTCCGGGAATATCACGATCACGGTCAATGAGCAGAAAAAGATCGAAGTCCCCGCGGGCGGAAAGCTCTTAAACGCGCTGGCTGAAAATCAGATCTTTGTTTCCTCTGCCTGTGGCGGTGGTGGAACCTGTGCCCAGTGTGAAGTGAAAGTCCTGCAGGGTGGTGGTGATATCCTGCCGACCGAGCGTTCCCACTTCAATAATCGCGAAGTCCGCGAAGGCTGTCGTCTTTCCTGCCAGGTGCCGGTCAAGACAGACATGGATATCGAAGTGCCGCCTGAAGTCTTCGAAACCAAAAAGTGGGTCTGCAAAGTGCGGTCTAACGATAACGTTGCGACCTTCATTAAAGAACTGGTCCTGGAACTGCCCGAAGGCGAAGATGTTGCTTTCAAAGCCGGTGGTTTCATCCAGATCGAAGCACCGCCACACCATCTGAAATACAGTGAATTTGATATTCCTGAAGAATATAAAGAGGACTGGGATAAGTTCAATCTGTGGCGTTTCGAATCCAAGGTAGATGAAGAAACAATTCGTGCCTATTCCATGGCCAACTATCCCGGCGAAAAAGGGATTATCATGTTGAACGTGCGTGTCGCTTCCCCGCCACCACGCTCACCCGAAGGTACACCTCCGGGTAAAATGTCTTCTTACATCTTCAACCTGAAGCCCGGTGATGAAGTCACGATTTCCGGTCCTTACGGAGAATTCTTCATCGCAGATACCGATGCCGAGATGATCTACATCGGTGGTGGTGCCGGTATGGCTCCGCTGCG
Source organism: Gimesia maris (assembly GCF_008298035.1). Classification (NCBI taxonomy): domain Bacteria; kingdom Pseudomonadati; phylum Planctomycetota; class Planctomycetia; order Planctomycetales; family Planctomycetaceae; genus Gimesia; species Gimesia maris. The sequence continues at coordinate 7,281,865 of NZ_CP042910.1, read as the reverse complement.
ATCCCATATTTACGAACTGTTCAAAGAACGCAAAACCAACCGGAAAGTTTCTTACTGGTACGGTGCCCGCAGTATGCGGGAAATGTTCTATGAAGATGAGTTCCGTGCGATTGAAAAAGAATTTCCGAACTTCAAAATGCACATTGCTCTCTCCGATCCGATGCCGGAAGACAACTGGACAGGACTGGAAGGTTTTATCCATCAGGTGCTCCTCAACGAATATCTGAGCAAACATCCTGCACCGGAAGATTGCGAGTACTACATCTGTGGTCCGCCAATGATGCTTTCCGCCGTGCGAAACATGCTGGATGATCTGGGTGTCGAACCTGAGAACATCAGATACGATGACTTCGGTTAAGATAAGATTCGTTCCGGTCTGGCATTTCACGCCGTTGCTGCTGTTGTGTGCAACGGGGTTAGCGTGTCAATCTGAGCAGAACGCGTCTGGTACAAATACACTGCAGAAACTACAGATCGAGGGGCCCACCATGGGAACCTCGTATCATATTACGGTCTGCTCAGATGCTGTTGATTCACCAGATAAATCCAAGATCCAGCAGGACGTTGATTTACTGCTGAAAACGATCAATCAGCAGATGTCGACGTATATCAAAACGTCGGAACTGTCGAAGTTTAATCAGTCGACAGCGGAGGAGTGGTTTCCGGTATCTGCCCCGCTCGTGAAAGTTGTAGACTCCGGACTGAAGCTCAGCGAGGACAGTGACGGTGCCTTTGACATGACCGTGGGACCACTGGTCAATTTATGGCACTTCGGCCCGGATCCTGGGAAGAGGACGATACCGGAAGAGAGTCAGATCGAAGCCGCGCGCAAGAGTGTGGGCTATCACCATATTCAGGTACAACACGATACGCCCGCATTGAAGAAGACGATTCCGGAGGTGTACCTCGATCTGTCAGCAATCGCGAAAGGATATGCCGTCGATGCAGTGGGCGAGTATCTGGAATCGCAGTCGGTTCAGAACTACCTGGTCGAAATCGGCGGCGAAATGCGGGCTCGGGGCAGCAATCAGCAGGGCGAACCCTGGAACGTCGGGATTGAAAAACCTGTCAGCGAGAAACGGGTTGTGCAGCATGTCTTTCCGCTGGACAATCTGTCGATGGCTACCTCTGGCAACTATCGTAATTTTTTTGAAGTGGATGGCGTCAGTTATTCTCATACGATCGATCCCCGCACCGGGCGTCCGGTCAAACATGCCCTGGCTTCAGTGACCGTGGTGGGAGAAAAATGCATGAACTGTGATGCCATCGCAACTTGCCTGATGGTATTAGGGGCCGAAGAGGGGTATAATTGGTGTGCGGAGCGGGATATCGCCGCTTATTTCATTGTGAAAGCTGAGACCGGTTTCAGGGAGCGGTACTCCCCCCAGTGGCAACATCTATTTGGAGAGGTAAACGAAAAATGATGTCTACAATCCTGTTTGCTCTCGGAGTATTTGCCCTGGCGTTTCTGGGAATGGCGGTCGGCGTAATTTTCAGCAACCGCTGTATCAAAGGCTCCTGTGGCGGTATTGCCAATCTCGACGGTATGGAAGGCTGCTCCGAATGCGGAGGCTGTTCCATCGCCGACAAAAAACAGAAGCAGGCCGACCAGATGTCAGCCGCCGGCTCCTGTCCCGTCGAAGATGAAAAGTAACCATTCCTCCGTGGAATTCGCGCTTGCTTAAAGCTGTCCGACAGAATCAGTTCCATCTTTCGGTTACGACACTTTGACGTGTTTTCTGCACTGCTTGAGCCATTCGCCGGGAAAATTTCAAGATTTCCACTGGCAGAGCGAATCAGATATGAGACAATGCAGGCAGCGGTGCGTCATGCTTTATGTCTGAATCAGCATCCACTGCGAAAATACAGTACTATCATTAATAAAACGAGACAGTAAGTTCTCGAGAGGAGAAAGTGATATCGATGGACGATCAACAGCCCGAACCCGTGCATGTTTCTACAGAAGAAGCGGCCTGCTCTACAGAAGAAACCTGCGAACAGACGCAGCACCAGACAGAATCAGGCGCTGAACAGAGCCGGAAACCGGATTCTTCAGGGATCCCCAATTCCATTGATCGACTTCGTTCCGAATTCGATAAACTGCTGGGTGTCGCTGTCGAGCAGGGGGAACGGGCGCTGGATAAGCTGGGACTGTTTGGCAACGAAGCCGTCTGGATGCCGCGCGTAGATGTCCTGGAACTGGAAGAGAAGGTACAGGTTTCCTTTGATCTGCCGGGCGTGACCGCTGAAGAAATCAAGATCACACTGGCAGGCAACATGCTGACAATTGCCGGCAGTCGCAGCACGGGAACGACCACCACCGCCGGACAGACAGCCCGTGTCAGCGAACGTCCTTCGGGCCAGTTTCGTCGATCGGTTCCGATGCCGGTTGCCGTCGATCCGGATAAAGTGACGGCCTCGGTGCAGAACGGAATTCTGAGTGTCGTGCTGGAAAAGTCTTCGACTGAAAAACCGCGACAGATTCCGATCAGCAGTGCTGCCGGCACCGGTTTTTAAGCGGATTCCAGTCAGGTTTTTCTATTATAGTTCCCTGATGACCTGCGGCTCGACGGACTGTCCCGGCTGCAGGTTCATGCTGGGGGCGATAATCAGGCGATCTCCCGCCTGAATGCCCTTTATAATTTCGGCGTCAAAATCGTTCATCACGCCGGTTTCCACATCCGTCAGAATCGCTTTGTTGTTGCGCACCACGTAGGCCTGCCATTGTCCGGATGCATTGCGAAACAACGCTGACCGCGAAACTTTGACGACGTCCTGTTTGATTTCCGTATAGATTTTCACCCGGACCCGGTAATCAGTACCCAGGCTCCGCTGCTGTGCTTTCAACTGCTTCCACAGACTCTGGTCAAAGCTGATGATGACTTTCACCCGTTGCTGTTCGACTCCCAGGGAAGAGACTTTGGTGAAGCCTTTGGGGTAGATCCGTTTGACTTTGCCTCGCACGGACTGCGTGCCAATCGCGGGGCCTTCAATATCGACGAGCGAGCCAGTCTGTATATTCCCGACATATTGCGAGAGGACGTCCGCCTCGACTTCCAGATCCTGCAGGCGTCCGATTTCCAGTAGAACGTCGCCGGCGGCCAGTGTCCGCTCGTTGGAATAGTTTCTGGTCAGAATCGTTCCGTCGATGGGGCTGCGCATTGTCGCGCGTTTCTGGTCGCGCAGCAGTTGATCCAGCTGGGACTGCGCTTCTTTCTGTTCTTCCTGCAGGACTGCAGTAGAGAGCTCTTTTTTCTCTTTGTATTTCAGAATCGAGATCTTGCCGATCTGCATTGCACTCTGAATGGCCTGCAGGGAGCGCCAGGTTAAGATGTCTTTCTGATAATCGATTTCGCTCTGTTTATTAAACAGGTCAGCTTCATTGAGTTCGCTCTCTGACAGGGCGCTTTTTTTGAACAACTGATATTTGCGGTCGAATTCATCGCGGGCATACTGCCATTTGGCTTTGCTGGCATCCTGCTGTTTGCTGGCGGCTTCAACGGTCAGGTCCATCGATTTCAGGAATTCATCAAACTGCACCAGCGAGTTGTCTTCCAGCCGCGTATCGGACTGCTCAACAATTTTCCGCGCGAACTGCTCTACGCGATATCGGGCTTTGGCCACTTCTGCATCCAGGTCAGAGGTATCCATGGAGGCCACGATCTGGCCTTCAGAAACTGTTTCATTCTCTTCGACGGTGATGGGTAAGACGCGGCCGTTTAAAGGCATGGCGATGCGGTAGACGCGGGGCAGGCTGGTCTTGGCCCGTTCTTCGATGAAGGACTTGACTTCCCCTTTTTCAGCAACTGTCACATCTACCGGGAGCGGCGCATCGGAGAGGAGGTACAACGCCCCCAGTCCGGCGAGCAGGACCACTGTGATGATAATAGATTTGCGGGACATGTTTATTCCTTTACATTGAGCGCGGTGAGCCAGTCCATATTACGGATGGCTTTCTGCACCGGCCAGTGTGAGATCAGCGTAAAAATAATTCCCAGCAGAACCGTATAAACCCAGCTCATGGCGTCGATGGTAAAAGGCATCCGAAACAGTTCGGTATCATAGGCAATGTTGATGCCTTTGGAGGCCCAGTAACCGGCGGGTAGCCCCAGCAGGATGCCAGGTAGATTCACACAAAAACTTTCTCTCAAGAAAATGGAACCGACTTCAGAGGGAGTATAGCCCAATACACGCAGCGTGGCGATTTCCTGCTGTCGTTCGGAAAGGGAGATGAGAGAGGCATTCAGGATACTGCCGAAAAAAATCAGGCAGGAAAACACGATGACGACCACAATCATCACAATCATCTGATCCACGAGGACTTCTTTGAGTTTCTCTTTCTGATCGCGAATGGAAGTAACCGACTGAATGGCGGGAATCTGTTTGACCTGCCGATAAATCTGCCGGGTGATCGCCGGGCGAGGATTGGTTTTCAGTTGCACGCTGGTCAGGGTCTGTGATTCCCCCATCAGTCGATTCAGATAATCGAAGTCGGCATAAACGGTGAGCCCCAGGTAGCTGTCGATGATTTTCATGACGGGAACCTGCCTGGCGACGCGATCACCGGTGACGGGAATCATTTCGAGGGAGTCCCCTGCCTGGATCTTGAGGATGTCTGCCAGTTTACGCGTGACCAGAATACCTGTCTCAGGAACATTGACACGGTTACCTGCCGTATCGCGGGGGATTGTCAGCTGTGCGGTCCGCGTGATGCCGGTGATGCCGGCTTTCTTTTCGTGGATCCCGTTTTTGAGCGTGCAGCCGATGTGAAACAGGGGCTCGGCATAATCGACTCCGGTCAACTGCTGTGATTCGAACAGGGCCGCGAAATCGTGATCGTCTTTAAAGCTGATATCGATGTCGCTGAGCAGCAGTTTGTCATATTGAAAATTGAGCAGCGCAAAGGCAGAGTCGTACATGGAAAAGGTTACCAGCAGCAGCATCGCGCCGACAGTCGCAGAGAGCAGGCCTCCCAGGGTTCGCGTGCGATTACGAAAGATGTCGCGGAGCACGAGTTGCCAGCGAAAGTCAAGCGCGTTCCAGAAAGCGTGGATCTTTTCCAGTAAAATTCGTCGGGCCCGCAGAGGAGGTTTGGGCCGCATCGCTTCTGCCGGTGAAAGACGCACGACCGAACGGACACCGCGAAATGTCCCCAGCACTGCAAAGAAGATGCTGATCAGCATGCCCAGCAGAATGACTCGCGGGTACATCTGGTTGATCAGGGAAGGGAACTCAAAGAAGTTACGATACTGTGCCGTCATGGCGCCGGCCAGAGAATAGCCGATCAGAATTCCCAGCAGGCCGCCCGCGATTCCGATCAGCAGTCCGAACTGAATGAAGTGCAGAAAAATTTCCTGGTTGGAGTAGCCGAGCGCTTTCAGGGTGCCCACGATGGTCCGCTGCTGTTCTGCCATGCGGGACATGAGCAGGTTCAGTGCGAGTGCAGCGACGATCAGAAAGATGGTCGGCAGGATCGTTGCACTGACTTTTAATCCATCAATTTCACTTTTGAGAAACCAGTGGGAAGACTGCTGCGCCAGCGGCGTGGTGGAGAAGACGCCGTAGTCGTCGAGGTTGAGTTCCAGTTGGTCCAGAATCTGGCGGACCCGATCCGGGCTTTGAAACTCGGGCGCCAGATGTCCCAGGATCTGATTGGCGGCCCCTTCGAAGCCGAATACATCCTCTGCGTAATCATGTTTCAGGTAAAACACGCCGTATGTTTCGGGTTCCGGAACCAGGCCTCCCGGACCGATCAGGTAGACGAATTCGGAACTGATGGCGGTGCCGACAATCAACAGTTCCTGCAGTCGATTGTTCAGAATCAACTGAATGTGGTCACCTGGCCGCAGATTGTGGGCGCGGGCAAATGCATCGTTGATGATGACTTCTTCCTGACGCTGATCGGTGAAGTAGCTGCCTTGCTTGATCACAATACGATTGATGGGGGCATTTTCATGCGCCGGAAGTGAGACCACCTGACCGGACAATGGTTTTTCAACCCCTTCCAGGGAAGCGGTGACTTCGAACACAATGCGAGGCAGAATACTGGTCACGCCCGCGACATCGGTCAGTGTCGCCAGGTCACCCACGGGAACTTTTTTTAGCTCAACCGAGAAGTCGGCCATCTGACAGACTCGATAATAGCTCTGGCGGGAATATTCGAGATTGTCATAGGTCGAAGACATGGCAATAAAACAGCCAATACCGACGGCAATGATACTGATGATTGCGACCAGTACCCCTTTGGCAGCGAACAACTCCCGCATTAATTTTCGATGCAGAACTTTCATCACCAGGTGACCTGATTTGCCGGGATGGGCTGCGGATTGATGCTGGTTTCAGCAATCGTACCGGAGCCGATGCGGATGACACGTTGTGCCATTTTTCCGATAGCGGAGTTGTGGGTAATAATCACGACAGTTTTACCCAGCTCGTGATTCAGATTGCTGAGCACTTCAAGAATCATGCGACCCGTAGAAAGATCGAGTGCTCCCGTGGGTTCGTCGCACAGCAGCAGTTCCGGTTTTTTCACCAGCGCACGGGCAATTGCCACCCGCTGCTGTTCACCACCTGAGAGCTGTGCAGGGAAATGGTCTGCCCGGTCAGACAGGCCCACCAGTTTCAGTGCGTCGTCAGGCGACATGGGATCGGCGCTGATGTCGGCTGCGACAATGACATTTTCCCGCGCCGTCAGAGTGGGGACGAGATTATAAAACTGAAAGACAAAGCCGATATTTTCGCGGCGGTAACGGGTCAGCTGCTGCTCACTGAATTCGGAAATATTCTGCTGATGAAAAAAGACGTCACCCGTAGTAGAGACATCAATGCCTCCCACGATATTCAATAGAGTGCTTTTGCCGGAACCGGAAGGTCCGACAATCACCAGAAATTCGCCGGAGAGAACTTCGAGATCGACATTGTGTAACACGGGGACAGAGACGTCTCCCGTGACATAGGTTTTGGAGATGGCTTTCAGAGAGAGCAGGCTGGAACGCTCTTGGTTTTGCAGGGACGGGAGTGCATCGGTATCAGAGGCCGCCATGTTGTGATCTCGAAGCAGTAGAGGTTAAATACGTTTATCTGGCAGGGGGAGTCCCTTTTCCGCTTTCAATATACTGATCTCGTTGCCGTGCGTACTCTTCTGCTGTGATGACATCCGTTTCCGTGGATGGCGTTTCACCTGTTTCGGAGCGACCTGATTTCTCATACTCGGCGAAGTAGCGTTTCAGATAAGGAACACACCAGCCACAACCGGTACCGGCACCGCCACAATCACTTAACTGACTGGCACGCCGCGGGCGATGAATCCGCAGATGATTGATGATTTTTCGTTTACTGATATGAAAACAGTAACAGACTTTGTCGTCGAGTTTCACAATAGATACTAATTTCGTATGAGCCGGCAACCGGGTTCAGAGAAAGCGGAGACGGGAGTCGTCAAAAGAGAAAATCCAGTTTGCGTCAGGAGATTGATTCAGGGGGCTGCAACCCTCTCTATGTAAATCTTATTTGATTTGACAGTAAATGTCAGGGCTACTTCACTCAATATTTGCTCCAATAAATGTGAGAGTGTTGTATTATTGCTCGAAAGTGCGATTGGGGTTTCCAGCAGACGCGGGTCGTTTTTGACGTTGTCTGCCAGATCGAACTCGGTATCAAGCATTTCCTCAAACTGAATCATCATCGTCTTCAGAGGAATTTCCTCTGCCTGGCGAAATTCCAGAATTGGTATCTGTAACGCCAGCGTCACATCGGTCTGGGGAGCCGCGGGCGGAGCTGCTGGTTTTGGTTTTGACGCGATCAGCGGAGGCAGATTCTCCGGTTTGTCAGCCACTAACACCTGATGTTCGGCGGGAACCTCGGCTGGCTGTACTGGCGCTGCCAGTTCTGTCAGATTCTGATTTTCCTTTACCGGTAAATCAGGAACAGCATCGGCAACGGGAGCCTGCTCTGCATGTGATACCGGACGGTTCGTGTTCTCTGACTCAATATCAGCGGGAACGGTTTCTGTTTCACGTTCCTGATCGACTGCGATTTCAACGGAGTGTCGTTCATCGAAGATGATCAGCAGTAACAGGATGAATGCGCCAGTGCCCGCGACCAGCCAGGCCATCAGTACGGGGCTCGCCAACAGATACAAGCCACCTTTCTGCAGCTGCTTCCAGGCAGTGAGCGTTTTGATTTTCAGTGGTGAAGGGCCCGCAGGTTCGGGCTCCGGCGCGATAATGGAAACGGTGAGTTCGCCTTGCGGGGATAACGTGATGCGGAGCTGCTGTTGGCAGTCGGGACAGGGAAAAGTAGTGCCTTCAACCTGTCTGTAACGCATGCGAAGCACGGCCTGACAGTGAGGGCATTGAAATGTGGTGATATCCATCAGCAATCACCTGCGACGGGATTTCAGATAGCGCCTGTTTATTTAGCAGGCGGAAACTCATACATTTTCAGATTGTTCTGCTGCGCGAAAGGTTTACTGGTTACGGTTGCCGTTTTCGCAGTTTCATCAATGATCAGGCACATCTGCTCCTGATCTTTCGTATTGAAGATGGCCTGCAGGGTCTCCAGAGCGGAAACCGTACCCAGATTCATGGTCTGTCTCATATTCTGAGTGTAACCGACCAGTTTTAATCCCGCTCCATCCAGAATGATTTTGGTTTTGGTTTCGTCTGCAATATAAGCCAGCACTTCTTCCAGCGGCATGCGTTTGAAGTCCACTTCGAGCTTCATTTTCAGGCGGTCCACGACTTTATCCGGCAGTTGCGGACCCGTCGGTCTGGGTTTGGCTTTCACAGAGAAGTCGGTGCGCGTGGATTCATCCCAGGCCAACAGACTGGCCAGCGCCAGGTTTGGTGCAGCGCGTTCCGGGAGGTTACTGACCAACTGGGCATAACGTTCCCCCGACTGCTCCTGATTGGCCATGCTGAAAGCTTTGAGCATCGCGGGGAACCGGCCGATGACTTTGCGGCTGCCTACGGTTCCCGGATTCATTTTTTGAACACTTTCCAGCATTTCCTCTGGAAGGGCATCAAGTTGTTCTTTCAGGTTGATTGCGAGTTTCCCGGGACGAATCATGGTTGAATTACGGAACGTCCATTCCGAATAAAAATCATCCGATCCCAGATGCATGCTCCAGGCAACGGTTTCGACATCTTCACCGATCCAGTCCAGAAATTCGTTGATGAAAGGATGCGCTTTTTCCGGTAGCAGTACGTCCTGCTGTCGACGCACTTCATCGGGGTCGAAGACAATCGTGAGGTGCCGATCCCGGTCGGTCTGTTTCAGAACGGACTCGATGCCGGGTGAGGTACTGCTTTGATATTCGCGTGCTTCTGCCATCTCTGCGGCACGGAGATCTCCTGGTGGACCGATCACATAGGTGTGGTCATCGACGATCATCGACGAATATTTTTCACCCGAATAGACGGGGAAACTGTAGTCGTCCAGTCGCTGTCCATCTAATTGTGCTATCAGTTCAGAACGTTTGAAAGGCTCGGTCGTCCTGATGACCGCAGCATATTCGGGAGGTGCTCCCGGAGAGCCGAGAATCAGGCAGAATGTAAGTTCTTGTATCTGTGCTGGTCCGGTCAGGCAGATTTCTTTAATGATCTGTTCGGCCCAGATGCCGACCGGCCCGAGACAGGCACGGAATTCTTCGCCTTGTGAACCTGGTGCCCAGAGTTCTGCAGGACGCAGATGGATCAGGATTCGTGTGCCGGCGGGAACGTATAACAGTTGAATCGGTTCTCCCTTTGTCGGGCTGGGAGCCACCTTGGCTGGTGGTGTGTATGGTTGAGTTGAGGCGACAGTCGGGCTGGCTGCCGCAACAGGGACTGGTTTCACTGGTTTGGATGCGATTGTTTCTTCGACTTGATCCCAGGCAAAGTAGGCACCGACTCCAATCAGGAGCAGGACGACCACGATGCTGGCAATTGTCACGTTTCTGCGCTTTGCATTTTTGCGGCGTAACTCTCGCATTCGCGCGACGCCGGCATTTTCCGTGGCTTCAACTGCGATATTCGGGAATGCGGAATCGGCAGCTCCAGTATCGATATTGGGTGCAGGGCTGGTATTCACAACCGGCGGCGCTGAGGTATCAATCTGCGGAAAACCAGAGGGCGCAGGCTCCGATACAACCGGAGGCGGTGTTGCAGGTTCGTCGGGAACCCACTTGGCTGAGGTGCCGACGACAGGCGTTGCAGGTTGTGCCAGTTCAATCTGAATCTTTTCTTCCTGCGGAGGCGTTGCCGACGCAGCGGGAGGTGCCTGTTGAATTTGCGGGTCGGAAGCGGGGGGGGTCTGTGGTGGTTCAACTGGAGCAGAATGTTCACCTGCGGCGGGTGTCATCGCCGGAAGTTTCAAAACAAAAGCCTGTTTGCAGTTGGGGCATTTTGCTTTTTTTCCGAGCAGACTCTTATCCCGGAGCTTGAGTTTTTTTTTGCAGTGAGGACAAGGAACAGCAATGCTCGACATGAATCAGCCTGTCAGGAGTGGTTTCTTTAAAGTCAGTTACAGTCAGGATTAATGCGGAAGGCAATCTCCCGCTCAGGCGCAGCTCTCCTGTTTATCATACGTTGAGAGAAGCAGTGCTGCCAAGTCTTTTTGAGGCTAGTTTCAGATTAACACAAGTTTCGAATCAGACCACACTCCTCTGGTTCTTTGGTCCTGATTAATCAAAATGAGCCATTCGGGTTACTGGTCTTTAATTCAGTAAACAATTATCTGTTTGAAAGTCCTCCAGTTATCGTCTCAACATTCCAGAGTGTCGCAGATAGAGATTCCGTTCTTCTCAGCGTCACCGTTTGGAAAATCTCCATGTCCTTTCGGATCTGGCCGGGCAATCAATTTTTAATAACTGGCGGCAAATCCTGACCAGTTTTACGCAAATCCTGAAATGGGACGTATGTCGAGCAGGATATAGTTATTTGTATGTATTTAAATTTCTAATTCATATTTTACGGGAGAAATATCGTGCTCATATTTCACACTAAATCTGAACGGTCTCGCGGCTTCACTCTGATTGAGCTACTTGTGGTGATTGCCATCATTGCGATTTTGATTGCCCTGTTACTGCCGGCTGTGCAACAGGCCCGGGAAGCAGCCCGTCGCAGTACCTGCAAAAACAGTATGAAACAGATTGGTCTGGCGATGCATAACTATCATGATACGCATTCCATTTTCCCACCAGCGACAGTCAATCCCGGGTGTCAGCATGGAAACCTGCTGGTGAGCCCGGATACCATGTCAGGCAATGTCAAAAATATCACCGCACACCTGCTGATTCTGCCTTACCTTGACCAGGCAAACCTGTATAACCAGTTGAATTTTTCTCAGCCGATGGGATTGTCAGCGCATGCCGATGTAACACCTCCGAGTGCGACTGCGGCCGCTTCGAATATGGCAGCGCTTAAAAGGCAGCGTCTCAGTATTTATGTCTGTCCTTCAGATCCTGCGGATTCACCGGGAACCAATTCCAGTACAACAACTCATTATTACACTGTGGATTATCATCGAACCAGTTATGGTGTCATTGCTCGTGCCTGGGAAGATAACAGTAAGAATCGGGAGTTATTCTGGGGGCATGCGAATAATGCCCGCAACCTGCGATCTGCTTTTGGAACAAACGGTTCTGCCCGGATGAGAGATATCACCGATGGGACGACCAATACAATCTTCATGTCCGAAACTTCGATGGAGAAATACAGTTCGAACTATGGTCCTTATTGGGGGGCCTGGACGAATACGTTCTGGTTGAATATGAGCTACGGTATTAACAAGCCATATAACTCAACAACTTCACTGCCATTTGCCTGGACACCCGGAAGTAAACATGAAGGTGGCTGTCATGTACTGCTGGCCGACGGGGGCGTGCGTTTTGTCAGTGAAAACACCAATGAACCAACGTTGCTCAATCTCGTCAGCATCGCCGATGGAAATGTTATTGGGGAATGGTAAGCCAAAGGAAGAATATGAAGACAAAACGCGCTCTGTTAAACAACGTTTCAAAAACAGTCTGTTCTCTTTTATGTATGGTTTTGATTGCCGGCTGTTCGGGGGGTGGGGAGCCGCTACCCGAATTGACGGAAGTCACCGGAACAGTCACTCTGGATGGTAAACCGCTTGAGAATATTTCGGTGATATTTCAACCGGAAGCAGCAGACCAGGCCTCTTCCCGGGGGACTACCAATGCGGAAGGAAAATTCAAGCTGATGTACAATCAGGATGCCTCTGGTGCCGTCTCTGGAAAGCATAAAGTACGCTTTGCTGTGATGGACGCCGATTCCACGGGATTACTGCCCGAGAAATACACCCGCACCAATTCGGGTGAAACCGCCGATGTTACCAAGGTTGGTCCCAACAATTTTCAGTTTGAATTGAAGTCCAGGTAATCACTCGGGGCAGTGCTGCTTTATGGGCCCTTTTGCAGGGCCCTCGTTTCGCTTTGCGCAAGCCGAGCGCGATATCGGTTTGCAGAATTGTGGATTATGCTAATTAAATCGCTCAAATCAGGCTTCTTTCTCCCCTTTGGTTCCCCTGCTGTAAAACCGGATGAAAAATACGGGTTTACGTAATTCGTCTTCATGGGCGGCAAGTAGAATATGAAGATAGTTACTTTCTTTATATTAATTTTTGGGGAGATAAGCATGCTCGAGACTCAAAAGAAACCGAACGCTGTTCAGAGAGGGTTCACTCTGATTGAACTGCTTGTGGTGATCGCGATCATTGCGATTCTGATCGCCTTGCTGCTGCCGGCTGTTCAACAGGCGCGGGAAGCAGCCCGCAGAAGTACCTGTAAAAACAACATGAAACAACTGGGGCTGGCATTTCATAATTACCATGAGACGCACTCAATTTTTCCTCCTGCCAGTGTGGGTCCTGGCGCGATTGGTGTATTTGCATTTATTCTTCCTTACATGGAACAGGCCAACCTGTACAACAAGTGGAATTTCAGCCTGCCTCAAAGTGATACTGCTAACAAAGCAGCGAACAGTGCACCGGTTATTGCTTACTTTTGTCCATCCAAACCACGTTCCAGTTTAAACAGCAGTACTCAGGCCTATGGCGACTATGCAGTGAGTTCCGGGACAGGGCACTGTAACTCAGGTACACACAGTAACTGGAAAGGGATGTTTAACCAGAACTCCAATACCCGTCTGCGTGATGTAACCGATGGTGCTTCCAACGTCTTTTCCGCTGGTGAAAAGCGAACTGTTGAGTCGTCACTGACGAGCCCTCAATATCGCTGGGGCTGGCATGCGACCCGGAATACCCAGAAAGCACATATCAATCAGAATGTGGCCGATCTCACACCTGCGACTGGCTGGGATGATAACTCAGCCAACTTCGGCAGTGATCACGTGGGGGGCGCCCATTTTGTGTTTACTGATGGTTCGGTTCACTTTCTGTCAGAGAACATGAATTTCACGGTGTATCAGCAGCTGAGTGATAAGGCTGATGGAAATGTCGTGAGTTTCCCCTGATTTCTCTTCGTTGCACATAAGAAATACCTGACGACTCATTCGATGAAGGCTTGACGTTTTTGGGCTGTCACCGGTTCAGGAGCAGTTACGCCTTCTCGAATAGCCGTTGGTTTCCGCCATTTCTCTCACGCTGAAGGTTCTGATGTTATGCGACAGATTCAAATACTGAAACCAGGGTCTTTGCGCTCTTTTTTCAATTCAAAGTTGTCAATGATGCTGGTTGCAGTGCTGCTGCTGACCGGTTGTGAAGCCAGTCTGGAAACACCGGAAAAACCAGATGATAACGCGACCGTATCCGGAACGGTGACGTTCAACGGAAAGCCTGTGACATCAGGCCAGGTCGGATTTTTCTCGTTGAAGTTCGGGATGGTCGGACAGGCGGAACTGAATGGTGAGGGGAAGTTTACACTGCCTGACCCGATTGCACCGGGCGAGTATCGGGTTTACTTTATTACAGATAATGGTCAGCCCCCCGGAGGGATGCCTGCCAAATACATGAGCGAAACTTCCAGCGATTATACTGTGCCGGTCCAGCCGAGCGCCAATCAGCTGTCAATTGATATCAAGTCCTGACAGAGGGGAACCGGTTGAGTTGTCAGCCGCCTAACCGAAGAGTCCTTTGATGACGGCACCTCCGTCAACCAGCCTGACAGGGCGGCCGACGGGGGTGTGCAGTTCCATATCAGCATCCATGTGCATGGCTTTGCACATGGATTGAAACAGGTCGTCGACCTGAACCGGGTCTTCGATGATTTCCTGCCCATTTTCATCAGTTTTGCCGATGACCTGTCCGCCTTTGATGCCGGCACCCGCCATCAGCAGGTTGAAGTTTCTGACCCAGTGATCACGACCCGGAGCAGGACCGCGGGCGTTGATCTTGGGGGTCCGACCGAATTCCCCCATGCAGAGCACCAGCGTTTTTTCCAGCAGCCCCCGTTGTTTGAGGTCCAGCAGGAGTTGAGACAGTCCCTGGTCCACTTCAGGTGCGCGGCGTGCCATACTGCTGAATACACTGCTGTGCATGTCCCAGCCAGTGCTGCGCACTTCCACAAACGGGACTTCTGCTTCGACCAGCCGACGTGCGACCAGCAGGCCCTGTCCGGTTTGAGATTTTCCATAGGCTTCCTGCATCACAGCGGGCTCATCATCGAATTGAAACGCTTTCAGCCGCGGCGAAGTCATCATCAGGTTAGCCTTCTGATAGAGTTCGCTCTGTTCTTTCACGAGTTCAGTTGCGCCCGCCTTTGCGAATTCACTCTCCTGCTGGCTGAGCAGAGCGAGCCTTCGGCGCTGTCGCAAATTGGAAGTACTGTTCACCACATTGTCCGGTAGCAGGCCGGGGCGATCGATAATAAACGGGGCCACCTGAACTCCCAGAAAACCGGAACTCAGGGTCTGACCGATGCTGACAAAGTTCGGGATATCGGATTGCGGGTCTCCCAGTTCGCGGGCGACGACTGAACCAAAGTGCGGGAATTTTTCGATGCCCAGCATGCGATGCCCTGTATGCAGATGGTAGGTGCCCCGCTCGTGGGCGGCTTCTTTGCCGGTCATGGCGCGGATGACAGCAATCTCGTTCATGGCCGCAGCGATTTTAGGCCAGTAATGTGCGATTTCGACACCGGGTGACTGCGTCTGAATTTTTTTCGTTTCTCCCCCGTTGGGTGTGCCCGGTTTGGGGTCCCAGGTTTCCATCTGGCTGGGAGCACCTGCCAGCCAGAGTAAAATGCAGGAGCGGCCCTCTTTTTTCAGGTCCTCAGCATGCAGGCGAAACTGTGAGAGCAGCGATGAACCGCCGATTCCCAATGCGGCTGACTGCAGAAAATTTCTGCGTGACAATCCACCACGACGATTAAGATTCAGATGTAAGATCGCATCAGTCTGCATAGGAATGTTCCTGTGGTTGGTTACCGTTAGCGTTTTGTGCGAAACTCTGTCGAATTGAGCAGAACCCAGAGCAGGTCATCAACGGCTTCTTCGCGTTTTTCTGAGTCACGCAGATAGCTGAGATTTCGCTCCCGTTCTGACGGTGTAGCATGTCGGGCCAGTACATTCAGATACAGTGAATCCACCAGTTCCGTGTCGGAAGAGATCTTGATCAGCTGCTGTTTCAGTTCGCTTTGTGAGAGTCTGGTCTGCAGTTCCTGGTTATTCATCAGCAGCAGTGCCTGTTGGATACTGCCTTCTAAGGCATCCTGCGGGAGAGAAGGGTTCATATCAAAGGCCTGCATGATTTCCTTGCGGATTGACTGGTCTTCTCCAATCAGGTTTTCGACTGAATTGGCGATTACATCGGGACGCAGGCGTGAGGGTCTGACTGCGGTAAACAGTTCCGCGGCGGAGTTACTGGTGCGCATCTCACGTTGATAGACTTTGGAATTCATGATCAGTCTGAAAACCCATTTCGGGTCGAAGTCTTTATAGCGGAAGTTGGCGGCAATGCGATTCACGACCGGCTTGTGAATGACCTCACTGTCGGGGCCCAGGCTGTCGACATCGTAGAACCCATCGCCGATGAGTTCGCTCCAGATGCGATTCACATATGCGCGGGCGAACCAGTAATTCTTCGGGTTGTAAGCCAGGTAAGCCGCGATGGAGACCCGGCGTGCGTCGGCTTTCATTTTTTCATGTGGTTTTTCACCCAGTAAAAAGCGGGGCTGAACCACAGTCTGTATTTTGGGGTCAGTCTGGTCAGGCATTTTATAGGTGTAGGGATGAAAGAAAGCAGCCAGTTCGTGAAACTGTTCCCGTTTCCAGTTGTCGAAAGGATGGTCGTGGCATTCGGCACATTTGATGCTGATCCCCATGAAAATACGGGCTGTCTGAGAAGCCAGTTCGGTCGACTTGTTTTCGCAGGCGAGGACAAAATTATTCGGGCCGAAGTCCTGGCCGTAGTCGTTGCGAACCGCTTTATTCCGTTCGGGAGTTGCCGAGATCAGCATGACCGTGATGTAATCCCAGGGGGCACCTTTGTTGAACTGTTCTGCCAGCCAGTCTTCCAGTGCCTGTGGGTCAACGCGTCTTCGATTTGCTTCGCTTTCATAAAAAATTACCGAGGTCCAGTAGCGTGCCCACTTGCGACCGTAGGCCGGCGATTCCAGGAGTTCATCAATGAGATCGCTCCGCTTGCCACGACTCTGGTCTTTGATGAAGTCTTCAATTTTTTCCGGTGCAGGCAGTTGCCCGGTCAGATCCAGCGAAACCCGTCTGATGAAGGTCTCATCATCAATCGTCTGTGCCAGCGTCTGAGCAGCTGGTCCCAGTTCCTGTTCCAATGCCTGGTCCAGATCGGCTGAACTGAAGTTGATCCGTTGCGCAATGCGACGCGTGGGCATCGTCTGCCTGATGTAGCCCAGCAGCTGCATTTTCTGCTCCTGGGTTTTTAACGGCGGTAAATTTAACGGCGGTGTTTTGGGGGCAGCTCTTTTTTTCGGTGCTGCTGAAGAAGGGACTGAAATAATCAGGCAAATCAAGGCAGCCAGAATGATCCATTGAGAAGAGGAGCGACGCTTCAACATGGAATAACCTGTTTGAGATAGGTGATACGATGATCGGAATACAACTGTTTCATCAAATACAACTGAGAATTTCAGCGTAGTTCAGAACAGGGGGCTCAATTGATGGGTTCAGAGGGTAAATCAACTGCCCGCAGCCCTCATCCTTTATGGTACAGGGTTGTGATTGAAGGTAAATAGATTTTGATGCATTCGGATCACACAGGATAAAGATATTTCTACAGCAAGATCCACGTGTCTATCATTTTATCGGGGAGAGATCTCTGAATATGCGAATAGGTGTACTTTAGTGTTGATTGGTTTGTTGAGTGTATGTATACTTATTGCGAGGTGGGGTGTCGAATGGCAAATGTGAGATATCTCACACATTTTGTTGTGTTCCATAGCCGGAGCTTCAGGATTTTAACACAGAAATATAGGAAAAACGTTTCAGATCGATCTGCCGTCAAATTGCCGTATTGATTTGTAAGACATTGTTAATAAAGGGGATAAGGCGATTTTTATGTGAGTGTTTCAGGGGCGTCCTCAATCTTTTGCTGCATTCTTTGTTTGTTTGACTAAAATTATTTTACGTGTGAACTTTTCCTTCTCAAATTCGTCTTCTATTACGTAGTAAGTGGCAGAGCCTGGAGATGAATGACGTGAAGGACACGATGGTCACCGGGAACAGTCATATAAAGAGGGTGGGGAATCATGATCAGTTCAAAATACAACAATCCGGCAATCAAGCAGCTGGCTGAGCAGCAGGTCAAGTACGCTCCTCATGAAGTCAAGCTGGCTCAGATCACGCGGGCAGAAGAACTCCTTTCAGAAGTCGAGCAGGATCAGGAGTATTCCTATCCGGAGCTTTGTCGACGGATTACGACATACCGTTCAGAGCTGTATCCCGATCTGGTGATATCTGGGACGGATGTATTGCATGATGTGCGGTGCTTTATTGAAGATCTTTCCGACAGCGCAGAGATAGAGGTTGAGGATGTTTCTGAAGAAGTTCTCACCGTGCAGGACTTAAGTAAGAAATTCAATATTTCAACCAAAACCGTTGACCGCTGGCGAGACAAGGGCTTGGTGAGTCGCCGGTTCCGGTTTAACGGGCGCAAACGTGTCGGCTTTCTGAAATCCTCCGTCGAACGCTTTCTTCAGAAGAACCGTGGGCATATTGCCCGCAGTATGAATTTCAGTCAGTTGAGTGATGAAGACCGTGAAGAGATCCTGCGTCGTGCACGACGTCTGGCCCGGTATGGCGGGTGCCCTGCCGAGATCAGCCGCCGCATCGCCAGGCATATGAATCGATCTCCTGAGACGATTCGTTACACGTTAAAAAACTTTGATCGGGAGAATCCAGAGTTGGCTATCTTTCCAAACGCTCCAGAAAAAATTACTGACCAGCAGAAGCGTGATATCTACAACACGTTTCGGCGGGGGATCCCTGTAGAGAAGCTGGCGCGACGTTATTGTCGTACCAAGGCCAGTATCTATCGGATCATTTCCGAGGCACGGGCTGCCCGTCTGCATGCTCAAACCATTGATTACATGCACAGCGATGAATTCGAGCAGGCTGATGCAGACAAAGTCATTCTGGGGCCACCTCCGGAAGTTGATAAAGCCGGTGAAAAGGTTCGTACTCCACCTGGACTGCCTCCTTATCTGGCGAGTCTGTATTCCATTCCGCTGTTAACGCGGGAAGAAGAAGCCTATTACTTCCGGAAGCTGAATTTCCTGAAATACAAGGCGTTTCAGATCCAGGAACAACTGGACCCGAACCGTCCCAAGGCCCGGGATATGGATCAGATTGAGAAGCTGCTTGACGAGAGTACTGACGTGAAAAACTTCCTGATCCGCAGTAACCTGCGCCTGGTGGTTTCGATCGCGAAGCGTCACATTCGTCCGGGAGGCAACTTCTTCGAAATGGTGAGCGACGGCAACATGTCGTTGATTCGTGCGATTGAAAAATTTGATTATACCAAAGGGAATAAGTTCTCCACATACGCCAGTTGGGCTATTATGAAGAACTATGCCCGTTCCATTCCAGCCGAATACAAAGTGCTGGATCGATTTCGGACGGGGAACGAAGAGTTGTTCTTCCAGTCGACCGACGAACGGGAAAGTCAGTATCGTGAAGAGCTGATTAACCAGAAGCAGCATGCTGTGATCATGAGTATTCTGGATCAGCTTGATGGTCGGGAAAAGGACATTCTGATTTATCGTTATGGCCTGAATGCCCGTAATGAACCTCAGACACTGGAGCAGGTCGGGGACCGTTTTGGCGTGACCAAAGAGCGGATCAGGCAGCTGGAGTCCCGTGCTCTGAAAAAACTGAGACGGATTACCCAGGTGGAACGGGTAGAGATTCCGGGTATCTAGAACGCGTCACATTTAACCCTGGCGTCTCTCGATCTATGATGCTCGACCCAAGTGGCCGGGGAGACGCTGCAGTAAAACTGGTAGCAGTTTAGTGTAGATACGGAGTTTTGGGTTGAATATGAACCTGTGAATGAGTTTTTTTGAAATGAGATATAAAGGCAGGCTCTGCTGTTCCGGTCTGACCGGATCAGTTTAGTGAGTTCTCCCCTTGAGCAGGCATGGCTGTTGTGAGCTGTGCCTGCTTTTTTTATGGTCTGTCCGAACCTCTGCCCGGTTTTTCTTCTCTGAAAAACAGTCCTTTAGCGGTTGGCTCATTGAACTTAGCATGCGAAGTATTTAAGGTGTGTTTTTGCCCGAAAAAAAGACCGGTAGCAAGGACGGAAAAGCAGATTGTTTCGAGATGGAAAATCTTAGGCCGTATAGGCATACAGCA
Source organism: Gimesia maris (assembly GCF_008298035.1). NCBI lineage: Bacteria > Pseudomonadati > Planctomycetota > Planctomycetia > Planctomycetales > Planctomycetaceae > Gimesia > Gimesia maris. Next base: position 7,262,078 of record NZ_CP042910.1, on the reverse strand, counting down.
TTAAGAAAAGATAACATTTTTTCTAATCAGCCAGGCGTTCACACTTGCAAGCAAGTGCCTGATTGCTATATTGAGCTGCTTACTGAGTTTCGGCGGGGAAAGTACCTCTTTAGCCAGGCGAGTTGTTCAGGTTGCATGAGGCTTGAGGCCTGTTAACTTGGTTTCAGGTCAACAGGCTAGCGTAGCTCAATCGGCAGAGCATCGGTTTTGTAAACCGAAGGTTGTGGGTTCGATTCCCACCGCTAGCTCTTTTTGCCTGGATTGCCACATGAAAATAATTAGTTAACTTATTTGTGGCGTTAGGTTTGTAAAATCCAGCTTCGGCTGGTTGGGGGGAATTCCCGAGCGGCCAAAGGGGTCAGACTGTAAATCTGATGGCTACGCCTTCGCAGGTTCGAATCCTGCTTCCCCCAATTATAGATGTTGTAGTTTGACTGAGTCACAGTACAGTGCGGGTGTAGCTCAACGGTAGAGCCCCAGCCTTCCAAGCTGGTTGTGAGGGTTCGATTCCCTTCACCCGCTTTTTATAAGAGTTGCGATTCGATTGAACATCAAAAAGTGCTGCTGTGGCTCAGTTGGTAGAGCGCGTCCTTGGTAAGGACGAGGTCATGGGTTCAAGTCCCATCAGCAGCTTTTTGAGTGGATTTATAAATGTGGATATCAGGAGGTGTGTGCCTCTTGCGTGCGAGGGGTGACTCCTGTTTTTACCTCGCTATTTGTTTTGTTGGTTTTATTGTTTAAGTCTGGCGTTGTGTCAGGTTTAAAAAAGGGGTTTTAAAGAGAGATGGCTAAGGAAGTCTTTGAGCGAACAAAGCCGCACGTAAACGTAGGTACGATTGGACACATCGACCATGGTAAGACAACTCTGACAACAGCTTTGCTGGCGGTACAGAGCGAAAAGGGTCTTGCCCAGATGAAGAGTTATGCTGATGTTGCGAAGGGCGGAACCGTTCGCGACGATACCAAGACTGTGACAATTGCTGTGAGTCACGTGGAGTACGAAAGCGAAACTCGTCACTACGCTCATATCGACTGTCCCGGTCACGCCGACTATATCAAAAATATGATCACCGGTGCTGCCCAGATGGATGGTGCCATTCTGGTGGTCTCCGCTGCTGACGGCCCGATGCCTCAGACGCGTGAGCACATTCTGCTCGCTCGTCAGGTGGATGTGCCTTCGCTGGTTGTCTTTCTGAATAAGTGTGACCTGGTCGACGACGAAGAGTTGCTCGAGCTGGTTGAAATGGAAGTGCGCGAACTGCTGACCAAGTACGGTTTTGATGGTGATTCCATTACAATCGTCCGTGGTAACGCCAAGGGTGCTCTCGATCATCCTGGGGACGAGAAGTTCAATGCCTGTATCGGTGAGTTGATGGATGCTCTGGATAGCGATATCGAAGCTCCTGAACGTGAAGCCGACAAGCCATTCCTGATGGCGATTGAAGACGTGTTCTCGATCGCTGGTCGTGGTACTGTGGTAACCGGTCGTATTGAGCAGGGTAAAATCACTGTTGGCGACAAAGTAGAAATCGTTGGTCTGCGTGACACACAGGAAACAACCTGTACCGGCGTGGAAATGTTCCAGAAGACTCTGAACGAGGGTATGGCTGGTGACAACGTGGGTATTTTGTTGCGTGGTACCAAGAAGGAAGATGTCGAACGTGGTCAGGTTCTGGCTGCCAAGGGCTCCATTCCTCCGCACACCAAGTTCGAAGGTCAGGTATACGTGCTGAGCAAGGACGAAGGTGGTCGTCATACTCCGTTCTTCAATGGATACCGTCCTCAGTTCTACTTCCGTACTACGGACGTGACTGGTTCTACGACATTGATGGGTGGCGCAGAAATGTGTATGCCTGGTGATAACGTAGAAGTTCAGGTTGAACTCGGTAAGCCAATCGCCATGTCTGAAGGTAGCCGTTTCGCGATTCGCGAAGGTGGTCGTACCGTTGGTTCTGGTGTGGTTACCAAAATCGTTGAGTAATCGAAAGCGTTGCTTTCTCTGTTAAATCAATGGTGTCCACCCTGTTTTTCATGGGGTGGACACCTTCAGGTTATATTTGATTTGTGAAATTGATGTCCGTGAGGGCTGAGGGCTGTTATGGCACGTGAATATGTATGGTTAGAATGTACTGAGACCGGAATGCGAAATTATCGGGTCAGTAAGGAAACTCGTGGCTCTGAGCGGCTTTCACTGATGAAGTACTGCCCTAAGTTGCGGCGTCACACTCTGCACAAAGAGTCTCGCAAGAAGTAAACGTCTTGCTGGTCGGGGTTTTGTGACTGGTGTCAGTTTCTAGAGTTGCTTCCGGTTGTCAAAATGTCTGGCTGGTTCAGGCTGGTAGACGGGTGTAGCTCAATTGGCAGAGCACTGGATTCCAAATCCAGCGGTTGGGGGTTCAAGTCCCTCCGCCCGTGTTTTTAGTGTTGCATTTGCTGTCGGGGCTGGCATGAGAGTCTGGTGTCCCTGGCGTTGTAAAAAGCAGGTTTGCGATTTTTTTGATTCGCCTCTGTTCTTAAATATTTTAGTAAACTGGTCTCATGGCTAAATCCAAAGCGGAACAAGCATTTTCAGCCACACTGGTAAGTGGCGGTTTGTATAAACGAAATCAAGGGCGACTGGTCCGTCAGTTGACTGCGATTGGCCTGGTGGCAATTTCCATTTTCGGCGCTTATTCACTCTATAATGTGTTACCGCTGGGGATGTCTGCTGGAATGCAGAAGGGGATTGCTGTGGCGATCGTCGTGGTTTCTACATGGCTGGCGTATCGGGTGGTGAATTTTCCCCGTTTTGCTGACTTTCTGATCTCTGTAGAAGCGGAAATCGGCAAAGTGACCTGGGCGACCTGGGATCAGTTATGGCGGTCTACCACTGTCGTAATTGTGTTGATGTTTTTTTTAGCGTTTTTACTGTTGGCTTTTGACGTGTTCTGGCAGTGGTTGTTCAGATTGATTCGCTTTTTGCAGATCTGATATCACCAGGCGAGTCGGCCTTTCAGTGAATTGCGGAGATTTTTGATCTCTGCTTCTTGAATAAATCGTTCTTCCTGCTCATTATGGGCGATTCCTGTTTTTTGCGGTCTTCTGGATCGCAGTATTAGAGTCAAACAGGGCTTTTGTCAGTTTCAAAAGCCTTATTGAAGGTGTCTCATGAGTAATGATTCTGGTTCTGAACCGACCTCTGAAAGTCCGGAAGGCTCAGAAAAGCGCCTCTGGTACGTGTTGAAGGTGCAGAGCAACCGGGAGAAATCCATTCGAGACGCACTCTTACGTGGTATCAAACGGGATGGGCTGGAAGAGTATTTCGGGGAAATTATTATCCCCACAGAAAAAGTAGTTGAAACAAAAGGCGGAAAAAAGCGGGTCTTTGAGCGAAAGCTGTATCCAGGTTATCTGATGATCCAGGTGGAGCTGAATGATGACAGCTGGTATCTGGTGCGTTCCACAAATGGAGTCGGGGACTTTACCGGAGCAGCAGGCAAGCCGATTCCCATGCAGGAGCATGAGATTGCCCGTATGCTGGGCCGGGAAGAGTCAAAAGAAGAAACTCCGGTTAAAATCAAACTGGATTTTCAAGTGGGTGATGTTGTTAAGGTGAAGGATGCCACCTTCGAAGGGTTCGAGGGAACCATCGATGCGGTTGATGAAGCCAGTGGCAAAGTAACCGTCCTGATTGAAATATTCAGTCGTCCTACTCCGACGGAGTTGGAATACTGGCAAATTGAAAAAGTTTAGCGGGCCGTCCGGCTCTGTTCTAAACGGTAAAGATTCATCTATTTATAAAGTGTTTTGAAAGTCGGTCGAATGGCTAAGCAGCTTGTTGCAGAAGTGAAAGTTCAGATTCCCGGTGGTGCCGCGACCCCGGCTCCTCCTGTTGGTACCGCATTGGGTCCCCACGGTGTCAATATTGGCCAGTTTGTTCAACAGTTCAACGAACGTACCAAAGATATGGCTGGAACCACAATTCCTGTCGTAATCAGCGTGTACAACGATCGTTCGTTTGACTTTGTCATGAAGAGTCCGCCGGCTGCTGTACTGCTGAAGCAGGCTGCTCAGATTGCAAAAGGTTCAGGTAATCCCAAAAAGAACAAAGTTGGCAAAGTGACTATGGCCCAGTTGAAGGAAATTGCCAAGACCAAGTTTGCGGATCTGAATGCCCCTGACCTGGATCAGGCTGCCAAGGTTATCGCTGGTACTGCTCGCAGCATGGGCCTTGAAGTTGAAAAATAAGCTGGTCTGCTGAATGCCTTCTTTCGAGAAGTGTTCATGATTTAATGCAGGCGAAAATTCATAAATCCATCTCACGTTTAGTCGGATAGAGAGTCATGGGAAAACAATCCAAGCGAATTAAATTTTATAACGAAAAGCTGGCTGGCGTCGGTACGGTCGGTCTGGAAGAGGCGGTCGGCGTGCTGAAGTCTCTCGAAGGCGATCTGCCCGCGAAAATCAAGCCTGTAAAAATGGATCAGACTGTTGAACTGGCTGTGCGGCTGGGCGTTGATCCTCGTCAGGCTGATCAGCTGGTACGCGGTTCGATCAATCTGCCTCACGGTATTGGTAAGACTCAGCGAGTGGTAGTATTCGCCCAGGGTGCCAACGCAGATGCCGCTGAAGCTGCCGGTGCTGATGCGGTCGGTGGTAAGGATCTGGCAGAAAAAATTAAAGGTGGCTGGCTCGATTTTGATGTAGCCATCGCGACTCCTGACATGATGGGTGTGGTTGGCCCACTGGGACGTGTGCTGGGGCCTCGGGGTCTGATGCCATCTCCTCGTGCCGGTACCGTAACCCAGGATGTGGGTACCGCGGTTCAGGATTACAAAGCAGGTAAGGTTGAGTTTCGTGTGGATGCCGGCGGAAACGTCCATTGCCGCGTGGGTAAACTCTCGTTTGATGAAAATCAGCTGGTAGAGAATATTCAGGCAATGCTGAAGTTTCTGGATTCACTGCGACCTTCATCTGTGAAGGGGGCTTATGTGCGAAATGTTGCTATTTCAGCGACAATGAGCCCTGGGATTTCAGTTGCTCTGTAAGCATAGCTGGCATCTGAAAATCATCACTTAAAACAAAGAAACAGTTTTCGGCGTTTCATAAGCTGGAAGAGATCTCATGAGTAAAATTGTAAAAGAAATGATCATCTCCGAGATAGAAGCTCGGATCAGCGAAGTCCGCGACTTCGTCGTAGTTGATTCTGCAAAAGTGGATGCGATTACCGATAACGGTTTCCGTCTTAAGCTGCAGGAAAAAGGGATTGCATCCCTGACGGTGAAAAATTCTCTGGCACGCCGGGCTCTGGCCAATATTGGCGTTGAAGGCCTGGATGATGTTCTGAAAGGACCATCCACTCTAGTCTGGGGCGGAGAAGACATTGTCGCCCTGTCCAAAGAGATGACCAAGTGGGCTTCCGATATCAGCACGCTGGAGATTAAAGGTGGTGTGACGGAAGGAACACCGCTTTCATCGGAAGATGTTACAAAGTTGAGTAAGAGCCCTGGTCGAATGGAATTGATCGGCGAAATTGTCTCTCGGGTCCTTGGACCGGGTGCACAGTTGGCAGGGGCGATCAAAGGTCCTGGTGGGACCCTTGCAGGGCAAATTAAGACGATCTCTGAAGGAGAGGCGGCATAGTTCACCGATTTGTTCGGGGATCATGAACCGTTAGTCAAAAATTTGTAGCAACGGCTGCTGAGGCAAAGCAGCGTTGATTCCATTTACATTGTTGAGAGATTTTATTTTACGCATTCGTGCGAAAGGAAAGAGAAGATGGCGACAGCCGAAGCAACAACTGAATTTGGTGAAGAAACCAAAGAACTGGGTGACAAAATTGCTGGATTGACATTGCTCCAGGCTAAAGATCTGGCTGAATACCTCGACGAAGTTCACGGTATTAAAGCTGCCGCCGGTGGCGCTGTCATGATGGCTGGTCCTGCCGCTGAAGCTGGTCCTGCCGCTGAAGAAAAGACAGAATTTGATGTCATCCTGACCGGATTTGGTGACAACAAGATTCCGGTGATTAAGATCGTCCGTGCGGCCACAGGCCTGGGACTGAAAGAAGCAAAAGACCTGGTTGAAGGTGCTCCTAAACCATTGAAGGAAGGCATTTCCAAAGAAGATGCCGAAGCTCTGGTTAAGGAAGTCAAAGAAGCCGGCGGTACTGCTGAAGTTAAGTAGTCAATCACTGAAAAAAGCCATCTGAATCTGACCTGTGCCGAAATAGTTTGGCACAGGTTAGATTTCTGTGTGTGTACATATGGTTTTTTTCTGCGTATGATTGAAGTGTTCTGTTACACAGTTTACAATGCTGGCGAGTAGGGGCGCGCGATTCTGTCGGGTTGTGTTCGAAAGTAATGTTGAGTGACTGTACTACAGAAGCTTCATTTCGTTACGTGTTGATGCTGCTTCCTATTTTTGTTTCCGTAAGTTTATCTGCTTCGATCAGTCATCGTTTCAGTCCCATTTGGTCTAAGCAATCGACTCATTGCACTCTCTTTTGAATAGCAAAGTAGTATTGAGCGATTTATCAGGCTTTAACTTAATCAAGCGATTCGCTTTTAATGCAGCATTCGGGGCTGTATTCTCTCGAGGTGCGCGCCGCGGCTCCTCGCAATTCTTGGTTTGTGCTCTGTCAGTCCTCCCGCGTCAACTGCGCAGAGCATTTCCACATCTGGCACCAGGTAAGTAGAAAAGAACATCTTAATGCCGATTCCAGCACAGCGAACTATTCCCACTCATTCTGTCAAAAACTTTGGTAAGATTGAACATGGTTTTGAGTTGTCTGATTTAACACAAATTCAGACTTCGTCCTATGCGAGTTTTCTTCAAGCCGACAAGTCGCCTCGCGAGCGAAAAAATCAGGGTCTGGAAGAAATTCTCCGCGAAGTGTTCCCGATTGAAAGCTATCAGGGGCAGTACCAGTTGGAGTACGTCAAGTATGAACTGGGCAAACCCCGTTACACGCCCACAGAATGTCGCCAGTTGCGGATGACCTATGGTCGTCCTTTCCGTGTCTGGCTGCGGCTGGTGAAAGAACAGCCGATTGAAGAGGAAGTCTACCTGGGCGATCTGCCCGTGATGATCGGCGGTGGTGAGTTCATCATCAACGGGGCTGAGCGCTGTATCGTCAGCCAGTTGCACCGTTCACCAGGCGTCGACTTTGTACTGAGCTCTGAACCAGGTGAAAAGAAAGAATATTCCTGCCGCGTGATTCCAGAACGAGGCAGCTGGATCGAGCTGGTTGTCGGCAAAAAAGATACGCTGGGTGTGCGGATTGACCAGAGTGGTAAATTCTCGGCAATGACTCTGCTGCGAGCCATGTCCAAAGATTATTCTTCCGACACCGATCTGGTGAAGCTGTTCTACGATACGAAATCGGAAAAAATTTCGTCCAGCAATGCCATGGAAAAACTGCTTGGCAAAATTGTCGCAGAAGACGTCATCTATCCGGCCGGCCATGATCGGTGTGGTGAGGTTATTCTGGACTGTTGCGGAACCATCACTGAAGAGCTGATCGACGAAATCGTTGACACCGGTTTGAAAACCGTTGAGATTGTGGACGAAGTTACCGACGTGCTTGTGCTTCAGAGTATTGCTGAAGACCCGACTGCCACTCACGAAGAAGCGCTGCTGCGAATTTATTCCCGCCTGCGTCCCGGTAATCCTCCGCAGCTGGAGCGTGCGATTGATCTGTTCAAAGAGAAGTTCTTTGACGTGAACCGCTACCGCCTGGGGCGTGTTGGTCGCTTCCGTATCAACCGTAAGTTCAAACAGGATGTTCCCGATACGGAAATGACTCTGCGTCCGGAAGACTTTATCAACTCCATTCGGTATCTCGTGCGATTGCGTGTAGGTGAATCCTCTGCCTATGTGGATGACATCGATAACCTTGGTAACCGTCGTTTGCGTACGATTGATGAACTGGCCTCCGATGAAATTCGGAAAGGGTTTCTGAAACTGCGTCGTACCGTGCAGGAACGCATGACTCAAAAAGACGTTGAGGAAATGTCTCCCCGTACGCTGATCAATCCCAAGAGTGTTTCTGCAGCCATCGATTTCTTCTTTGGTCGCAGTGAACTTTCGCAGGTGGTTGACCAGACGAACCCGTTGTCCATGCTGACTCACGAACGTCGTCTGTCTGCGTTGGGGCCCGGTGGTTTGAACCGGAAGCGTGCAGGCTTCGAAGTTCGCGACGTACACATTTCTCACTACGGACGAATCTGCCCGATTGAGACACCGGAAGGTACCAACATCGGTCTGATTTCCAGTTTGAGTATCTTTTCCAAAGTCGATGATTACGGCTTCCTGGTAACTCCTTATCGCTACGTCAAAAATGGTAAGTTAACCGACGAAGTGCACTGGATGCGTGCCGATGAAGAAGCGGAGGTCCATGTGGCTCCTGCCGACACGCCTGTGGAAAATGGTAAATTTATCGAAGACCGTGTGATGGCTCGCCACCGTGATGACGTGGTCTGGATTGCCGCCGGTGATGTTGATTATATCGACGTGGACCCTGCCCAGATGGTGGGGATCTCGGCCGGTCTGATTCCGTTCCTGGAACACGACGATGCGAACCGTGCTTTGATGGGTTCTAACATGCAACGTCAGGCAGTGCCTCTGCTGATTGCCGAACCACCACTGGTGGGAACCGGGATGGAAGTGGCAGTGGCTCAGAACTCCGGAATGGTCGTGCGGGCTGAAAAGGCCGGTAAGGTGACCTATGTGGATGGGAACGTTGTTGAAGTTAACGGCAAGAAATACCGTCTGCGTAAATACGAAGGTCTGAACGAGCGAACCTGTCTGAACCAGACACCTGCCGTGAGTGTCGGCGATCAGGTGAAGAAAGGGCAGATTCTCTGTCACAGTGCCGCTGCCGCTGACGGATTGCTGGCATTGGGTCGCAATGTGCTGGTGGGCTTCATGTCATGGGATGGTTACAACTTTGAAGACGCGATCATTCTGTCAGAACGCCTGGTGAAAGAAGACGTTTACACTTCGATTCATATTGATGAATTTGATGTGGAAATTCGCGAAACCAAACTGGGTCGTGAAGAATTCACGCGTGATATTCCCAACGTCAGTGAAAAGGCGCTGAGGCATATCGGTGAAGACGGCATCATTAAAGTTGGAACCCGTGTCCGCCAGGGTGATATCCTGGTTGGTAAGGTTTCACCGAAAGCGAAAGCCGAACTGACACCCGAAGAAAAACTGCTGCACGCCATTTTCGGTCGTGCTGGTGAAGACGTCAAGAACGAATCTCTGGAAGCATCCAGTGGTGTGGAAGGGATCGTAATTCATACCGAAAAATTCGCCCGTCGCATGAGCCTGACCGATTACGAACGCAAGCAGTATGACGAAGAGCTGAAGAAGGTTGAAGAAGAGGGTAATCATCAGATTGCTGAAGAGTTTCGCGATTTCCTCAAGACATTTGAGAACGCACTGGGTCAGCCTATGGTGGATGACGATGGTCGCAAGGTTCGTGAAATTCCTGAAGATAAATTCGTATCGCAATATGCTCATGATTTCCTGTCTCACCTGGATGACATGGATATCCGCAGCCCGCAGAAAAAAGCAGACTGTCGTGCTGTGATTGAAGATCTGTGGCCGAATGTGGAAGACGTGATTGAAACCTGTGACCAGAAGGTCAACAGTATGAAGCGCGGCGAAGAACTGCCGAACGGCGTACTGCAGATGGTTAAGGTTTACGTGGCATCCAAACGCCAGATCTCTGTCGGTGATAAAATGGCTGGTCGGCACGGTAACAAAGGGGTGATCTCCAAGGTTCTGCCGATCGAAGACATGCCGTTTACCGAAGATGGTACTCCGATCGACATCATGTTGAATCCGCTGGGGGTTCCCAGTCGTATGAACGTGGGACAGATTCTGGAAACCCACCTGGGCTGGGCTGCCGAGAAGCATGGCTTCCGGGCTGTCTGTCCGGTCTTTGACGGGGCAATGGAATCACAGATTCAGGAGTTCCTGGAAACGGCCGGTTTGCCTAAGGATGGAAAAGCACAGTTGTTTGATGGTCGTACGGGTGAAGCCTACGAACAGAAAACAACCGTGGGTCAGATTTACATGCTGAAGCTTCACCACCTGGTGGATGACAAGGTACATGCCCGTTCGACAGGTCCTTACTCATTGATTACACAACAGCCTCTGGGTGGTAAAGCCCGGTTCGGTGGTCAGCGATTCGGGGAAATGGAAGTCTGGGCACTGGAAGCTTACGGTGCCGCTTACATTCTGCAGGAACTGCTCACTGTGAAGAGTGATGATGTCGAAGGCCGTACCAAGATTTATGAATCAATGGTGAATGGCGAGAATACACTGGAAGCCGGTACGCCAGCCAGCTTTGACGTGCTAAATAACGAAATCCGTGGACTTGGTTTGAATCTACAACTGGAAAAGAATCCCGGTTAACGCGTTCTCCGAACCGGGGAGTTGCGTCAAGCGTGAAGTTTTTTTCAGGATCAATGTCTGATCATAATTAGTTCAGAAAATAAGGAGCGTGCACAGTGAGTGTTGCACAGACAGCTTACGAGCGAATTAACGATTACGGTTCAGTGAAAATTGGGCTGGCCAGTCCTCATGATATTCGGAGTTGGTCATTCGGCGAAGTCAAGAAGCCGGAAACCATTAACTATCGAACCTATCGTCCCGAGCGGGATGGTCTGTTCTGCGAGCGAATTTTTGGTCCTGAAAAAGACTGGGAATGTGCCTGCGGAAAATACCGGGGCATGAAGTATAAAGGGATGATCTGCGACCGTTGTGGTGTGAAAGTGACTCACAGCCGCGTCCGTAGAAAGCGTATGGGGCACATCGAACTGGCTGCACCAATTGTGCATATCTGGTTCTTCAAATCCATGCCCAGCCGCCTGGGTGCGTTGTTGAATATGAAAACAACGGCCCTCGAGAAGGTGGTATACTTCCAGGATTATGTTGTCACCGATCCCGGGGAGACACCCCTGGAAATGTGCCAGACCATGACCGAAGAAGAAGCACGCCAGAATCAGGCCAAGTATGGTCCTGGCGCCTTTGAAATCGAAATGGGTGCCGAGGCCATCAAGAAACTGCTGATGAGCCTGAACCTGGTTGAATTGTCCGTCAAGCTCCGCAAGGATCTGTTTGAGACAGCCAGTCAGCAGAAGCGCAAAGATTACATCAAGCGTTTGAAGATTGTGGAATCGTTGCGTGACAGTGACAACCGCCCTGAGTGGATGGTGCTGGAAGTCATTCCTGTGATTCCCCCCGATCTGCGTCCTCTGGTGCTGCTGGATTCAGGCAACTTTGCCACCAGCGACCTGAACGACCTGTATCGTCGAATTATTAACCGCAACAACCGATTGAAAAAGCTGGTCGACCTGAATGCACCTGAAGTCATTGTGCGGAACGAAAAACGCATGCTGCAACAGTCGGTCGATGCGTTGTTTGACAACAACCGCTGCAAGCGTCCGGTTCTGGGTTCTTCCAACCGGCCTCTGAAGTCGCTGACAGACATGATCAAGGGTAAGCAGGGACGTTTCCGTGAAAACCTGCTGGGTAAACGTGTTGACTATTCAGCACGTAGTGTGATCGTGGTGGGGCCTGAACTGAAACTGCATCAGTGTGGTCTGCCCAAGAAGATTGCGTTGGAACTGTTCCAGCCCTTCATCATTCGCCGTTTGAAAGACAGCGGCCATGCCGACACAATCAAGTCTGCCAAGCGCATGCTGGAGCGTAAGGATGAGGACGTGTGGGATATCCTGGATGAAGTCATTCAGAATCACCCCGTGCTGCTGAACCGTGCTCCGACGTTGCACCGGATGGGGATTCAGGCATTTGAACCGATTCTGGTGGAAGGAAACGCGATCCGCGTCCATCCGCTGGTTTGTGGTGGTTTCAATGCCGACTTCGACGGAGACCAGATGGCGGTTCACTTGCCGCTCTCGATCGAAGCCCAGGTGGAAGCGACCACGCTGATGCTGGCGACTAACAACATCTTCAGTCCTTCTGATGGTGCTCCCATTATTCGTCCTTCACAGGATATCGTGATGGGTTGCTACTACCTCACGCTCAAAAAAACAGAGCGTAAGGGGGAAGGTATGATCTTCTCTGGTGTGAACGAAGTGCATGCCGCCTTCCAGCAGCGTCAACTCGACCGCCATGCGATTGTCAAGGTGCGAATGCCTTCCGATAAGCGGATTAAGGGAGATGGGGCAGACGATTTCAAGATGGGTGGTCTGATTGAGACGACTGTCGGGCGTGTGATCTTTAATGATATTCTGCCCCGGAAGATGGCCTTCTACAATCTGACCATGAAGGGACGCGATCTGTCCAACGTGATTTCTGACTGTTATCTGGAACTGGGACGGCGGGAAACGATTAACCTGCTCGACAAGATGAAAGAAACCGGTTTCCGGGAGTCAACTTTGAGTGGTCTGTCCTTCGCAACCAGCGACCTGAAGACCGCGCCGAACAAGGCCAAGGTGATTGGTGATTCTGAAAAGACGGTTCTACAGAAAAATAAACTGTATGACCGTGGTCTGATTACTGCGGAAGAGCGTTATAACCAGGTGCTCGATACCTGGACCCATGCCCGCGAGCTGATTACGACCTCCATGATGCATGAGCTGGAAAACGACTACCGTGAAAACGGCAAGTACGTAAACCCGATCTATCTGATGTCAAACTCAGGTGCTCGTGGTGGTATCGAACAGATGCGTCAGCTTGGTGGTATGCGTGGTCTGATGGCCAAACCGAGTGGGGAAATTATTGAAACTCCCATCAAGGCGAACTTCCGTGAAGGTCTGACCGTACTGGAGTACTTCAGTTCGACTCACGGTGCACGAAAAGGTCTGGCGGATACGGCGTTGAAAACGGCGGACTCCGGTTACCTGACACGTAAGCTGGCAGATATCTGTCAGAACGTGGTGGTCACCGAACACGACTGTGGTACAACCCAGGGCATGACCCGCGGGGTAGTCTACCGTGGTGAAAAAGTCGAAATGAGCCTGACCGATGCGATTCGTGGTCGTGTCAGTCGTACGAACATTGTCGACCCGATTACCGACGAAGTGATTGTGCGTGAAAACGAACTGATCACCGTTGAGATTGCCCGTCGCATTGAAGAAATGGGGCTGGAGAAAATTCAGGTCCGCAGTCCAATGACTTGTGAATCCTCACTGGGTCTCTGTCGACTGTGTTACGGGATGGACCTGTCGACCGGTTCGCTGGTTGAGGAAGGTCTGGCTGTCGGGATTATCGCCGCACAGAGTGTGGGTGAACCTGGTACTCAGCTGACAATGCGTACGTTCCACATCGGCGGAACTGCTTCCCGCGAAGTGGAAGAAAACGAGATTCGTACCCGCCGTGCCGGTAAAGCAACCTTTGCCCGTATCCGATCTGTTGTCAACAGTGAAGGTCTGAGTGTTGTGCTGACGCGAAACGGGGAAGTCGTGATCAACGATCCCAAGGGACGTGAACTCGAGCGGTATACCATTCCGAACGGTGCCACCCTGATGGTCAATGAAGGTGATGAGCTGTCCGAAGGTCAGGTCATCTGTCAGTGGGACCCGCACTCCATCTCGATCCTGGCCGAAGTGGGTGGCCGTGTCCGGTATGAAGAGTGTGTGGAAGGTAAGACCATTCGTACGGACAAGGACCCCAGTGGTCACGTCCGACGTTCGATCATTGAACATAAAGGTGAGCTGCATCCGCAGATTATCATCGAAGACGGTACCGGGAAAATTCTCGACTTCTACTACCTGCCTGAAAAAGCAAGCATCGAAGTGGAAGAGGGGGCGCAGATCACTGCTGGTACGGTGGTCGCCAAGAATCCCCGCGAATCTTCCGGTACCCAGGATATCACCGGTGGTCTGCCTCGTGTGACGGAGCTGTTTGAAGCACGTCGTCCGAAGGACCCCTCGGTTCTGGCCGAGATCGACGGCGAAGTCGAATTCGTTCCAGAAAAGAAACGTGGTAAGCGAATCGTGATTGTGCGTGGTGAAGACGGAACCGAAGTGGAACACGTCATTCCTCACGGTAAGCATCTGCTGGTTCACGCGGGTGACCTGGTGAAAGCCGGCGATGCTCTGGTGCGTGGTCCTCTGGTGCCTCACGATATTTTGCGTGTGAGTGGTACCGAAGCGGTGCAGCAGTACCTGCTGCATGAAATTCAGAACGTCTATCGTGCACAGCGTGTGACGATCGACGATAAGCATCTGGAAATCATTATTTCCCGCATGTTGAGCAAGGTGATGGTGGAAGATGTGGGTGATACCAATCTGCTGCCGGGCATCGTGCTCGACAAGCTGACCTTCCAGCAGATCAACGAAGAGACCAGTGCCTGTGTCAAGGTTGTGGATTCGGGTGATACCGACTTCCAGCCGGGCGACCTGGTACCCCTGGCGACCATTGAAGAAGTGAATGCCCAGGTAGAACTGGCAGGGCAGGGTCCCGCCAGCTTCACCAAGCCGCGACCGGCGTCTGCCAGTTCGCAGCTGCTGGGGATTACCAAGGCTTCCGTGCAGAGCGAAAGCTTTATCTCGGCTGCCAGTTTCCAGGAAACCACTAAGGTACTGACCGAAGCTGCTCTGGCAGGTCGTGTTGACTACCTGGTTGGTCTGAAAGAAAACGTGATTCTGGGGCACCTCGTGCCGGCAGGAACCGGCTTCTACCAGCATCAGACTGCTGAAGTACGAATCCGACCGGAGGCTCTGGAAGAACTGAAAGCAGAAAAAGAACGGATTCTGGCAGCACGCATGAGCCTGCTGAACGAAGTGACGCCTGATAAACCGGTTCCCCTGGGAGGCGGTCAGGAAGTGGAAGATTATGGGCAGGGAGGGGCTGATACCTCAGTAGAAAATACTCCCCCCAGTCCGAATCCTTATGAAGAATAAGGTGTAGCAGTCCGAACGATATTGTGGTTCAGTCGATTGCCTTTGATCAGAAATTGGATCAGGTGTGAGACTTGACGGATGCGTTTGGGCTGGATACATTGTCCCGTTCCTGTCTCCGGTGAGAGGTACGGAAAAGATGCGAATTAAGTGGTCATTTGTTTCGATGACTGCATGTCAATAAAAGTGTTTATTGTAGTTCAAGTTTTGAACGAAGATGGATTGTTTCAGATGCCAACGATTAATCAGTTGATTCGTAAGCCAAGAAAAAAACAGATCTCCAAGAGTAAAACTCCTCTGCTGGAAGGTTGTCCGCAGAAGCGTGGGGTCTGTCTGCAGGTGAAAACCGTCACCCCGAAAAAGCCGAACTCCGCCTTGCGTAAAGTGGCTCGTGTCCGTCTTTCCAACGGGAAAGAACTGACAGCTTATATTCCGGGTGAAGGTCACAACCTGCAGGAGCACTCGATTGTGCTGGTGCGTGGTGGTCGTGTCCGCGACTTGCCGGGTGTTCGCTACAAGGTCATCCGTGGTGTTCTGGATACACTGGGCGTGAATGATCGTCGTCAGGCACGCAGCCGTTACGGTACCAAGCGTCCTAAGTAAGCCTTGGTTTCAATACTTACATTTAATATTTGATCACATTTGTCGGTGTTCTGTCGGGGCACTGAAATTACTGTCAGAGGAAAAGTTGGAATGGGCAAGAAGTTTACAGCCAGTGCGACTCAGCTGAAGCCAGATCCGCGGTTCAATTCGCTGCTGGCTTCCAAGTTTGTTAACTGCCTGATGCACGATGGCAAGAAGAGCGTTGCTCAAAACGTCTTTTATGATGCCTTGGAGCGTATCAAGGAAAAGGTTCCCGATGTTGAGCCGATCGAGGTCTTTACGCAGGCTGTAGAGAACGTAAAGCCCAGCGTGGAAGTTCGATCCAAACGCGTCGGTGGTGCGACTTACCAGGTTCCCACTCCCGTGAATCCCAAGCGTCAGCAGACCCTGGCGATTCGCTGGATTCTGGCAGCAATTCGTGGCAAGAAGGGACGTCCGATGGAAGTTCGTCTGGCCGATGAAATCATGTCCGCTCATAAGAAAGAGGGGACAGCCATGACAACACGTGAGAATATTCATCGAATGGCTGAAGCGAACAAGGCATTTGCTCACTTCGCCTTCTCACGCTAAGGCAAGTTAATCGATCATTAAGACGCACTGGTATGGCTCTCGCGCCATTACTTTGTGCGTCTTTTTTTTTGATACCGGGCGTACGTGGAAAAAGTAAGATCTGGTTTGTGTGAGTTGGATTTCAGGCAGAAGCGGTGTGTTGCTGTCTGAATGGTGTGTTGGCAATTTTGTGAATGGGATGAACAGGGTAAGATGTCAGCTTCAATAGATCATATCAGAAACATCGGGATCATTGCTCATATTGACGCCGGTAAGACGACGACCACGGAGCGCATTCTGTATTACGCAGGTGTTGTGCACAGGCCCGGTGGTGTCGATGAAGGTACCACGGCGACCGACTTTGATGAAGAAGAGGCGAAGCGAGGGATTACGATCTACTCGGCGGCGATTACCTGTCATTGGAAAGGGTATTCGATCAATATCATCGACACGCCGGGGCACGTCGATTTTACGGCCGAGGTGGAGCGGAGTCTGCGTGTGCTGGACGGTGCTGTGGTGGTATTCAGTGCGATGGAAGGTGTCGAGGCGCAGAGCGAAACGGTCTGGCGGCAGGCGGATAAGTACAACGTGCCCCGCATCTGTTTCATCAATAAGATGGATCGCATCGGTGCCAGTTTCAATCGCACGTTTGAAGAGATTAAGCGTCGTCTGCGCGCCAACCCGGTGGCATTGCAGATACCGATCGGGGAAGGCAGTACCTCCACGGGGGTTTCGTTTGAAGGCGTGATTGATCTGATCAAAATGAAATCGCTTTACTATGACAAGGATTCGATGGGCTCCAGTTTTGAGGTCCGGGAGATTGCTGACGAGTATCTGGAGCAGGCCCAGGAGTGGCGCTGCAAGATGCTGGAGGCTGTCGCTGAGCTGGACGAGAAGGTGCTGGAGCAGTATTACGAGACAGAAGATATTCCGGAGGCAGAACTGCTGCGTCTGTTGAGGGAGGCGACATTGCGGGGGGATCTGCAGCCAACGTTTTGTGGTTCTTCTCTGAATTTTATCGGCGTGCAGCCGGTACTGGATGCAGTGGGCGAATTTCTGCCCAGTCCGCTGGATCGGCCTCCTGTCGAAGGGATTAATCCTCAGCCCAAAAAGCGGGGTGGTGAAGCTGGAGAACCGGAAACGCGGGCGACTTCAGTGGATGAGCCTATGTGTGGGCTGGTGTTTAAGATTCAGACAGACAAGCATGGCGATTTATGTTTTATCCGTGTTTACTCGGGACAATTGAAGAGTGGGACGCGGTTGCTCAATGCACGAACTGGCAAGAAGGAGTTGATCAGTCAGCTCTGGCGGGTGCATGCCGACTCGCGGGAAAAAGTAGAAACGGACAGTATTGATGCAGGTGATATTGCCGGTGTGATCGGGCCGAAAGATGCCGTTACCGGTGATACGTTGTGTGATATTAAGCATCCGATATTGCTGGAAAGTATTTCGTTTCCTGAGACAGTAATTTCGATGGCAGTGGAGCCTGAGTCGAGTGCGGATCGAAAAAAACTGGAAGAGACCCTGGTGAAGCTGTCTCGTCAGGATCCGACATTTAAGGCGATTCCCAACGAAGAGACTGGCCAGACGATTGTGTCCGGTATGGGTGAATTGCATCTGGAAGTATTGCGAAACCGGATGCAGAAAGAATTCAATTTGAGCGTGCGTGTGCACAAGCCTCGCGTCAGTTATCGCGAAACCGTTTCGGCTGCTGTTGAAAAAAGGGTTGAGTTCAATCGTCCGTCAGCGAACGGGAATCTGTATTTCTGCGTGAAGTTGCGGCTGGAGCCGTTTAAGGGGGAGGTGCCGGTTTCGATTGCCAGTAAATTGAAGCCGGAAGATCTGGATCCCGGCCTGGTCAAGGTGATGATGGACACATTGCGGATGGGTGTTGACGGCGGCGGGCAGGTTGGATTTCCACTGATGAATGTGCAGTTTACCGTGCTGGAGGCGCATTCCCGTGAGGGGGAAACAAATGATGCGGCGGTTGAAGCTGCAGTTTCAGAGGCGTTGCATGGTTGCATTATGGATGCGAAAATGCAGTTGCTTGAGCCAATCATGAAGATGGAAGTCGTGACTCCCGATGAGTTTCGTGGAAATATCCAGGCAGACCTCAGTTCGCGAAATGCCAGTGTGCTGAATAGTGAGTGGCGGGGAGATTTGTGTGTGATGGAGGTTGAGTCACCGTTATCTCAGTTGTTCGGATATTCTACCCAGATTCGCAGCTTGTCGCAGGGGCGTGCTTCATTCTCCATGGAGCCTTTGAAGTATGCGCCAGCGCCTCCAAGTGTCTTAAAAGAGATGATTGGATAATTTTTGAAAAATCATGGGGTGGGTCGCTTGGTATCCAGCGGGAGAGAGTGTAACTTGTCTCCTCTGCGAAGCTGAAAACTGTAAGCAGTATTCAGATTAACAGTTGTTGATGTGCTTTCCTGGTGAAGAAGTCAGAATTTCAGAAAAAGCGTTTTAAGCTTTGGTGGGGTTGTTGACAAGCGGTGAAGGTCTCATTAGTATTGCTCGCTTCCCCGTGCGAGAATCGTATCTAAACGGGGTAAGAGACTAATTTTAAAGAAGGAAATTATTGGTGGCCGTTGCGAGTCAAGAGCGAATTAGAATTCGCATGGAAGCTTATGATCACTCCGTTTTGGATCAGTCGGCAGCAGATATTGTTGATACCGCGAAGCGAACCGGTGCGATCGTGCATGGCCCTATTCCGT
The DNA here is from genome assembly GCF_008298035.1 of Gimesia maris. Taxonomy (NCBI): domain Bacteria; kingdom Pseudomonadati; phylum Planctomycetota; class Planctomycetia; order Planctomycetales; family Planctomycetaceae; genus Gimesia; species Gimesia maris. The sequence continues at coordinate 7,243,348 of NZ_CP042910.1, read as the reverse complement.
TGCCAACGAGAATTGAGCGATATACGGTTCTGAAGGGGCCGCATATTGACAAGAAATCTCGCGAGCAGTTTGAAATTCGGACTCATAAGCGTTTGGTTGATATTTTGTCTCCAACCGGTAAGACGATTGATGCTTTGAATAAATTGTCGTTGCCTGCTGGGGTTGATATTAAAATTAAGGCGTCCGCTGGCGGAAACTAGTCTTTTATCGGTTTTCGTTATGATGCTCGCGGTGTCGGTTTAGTGCCGGTGTCGCTTGATTGTTTAGGGGTCCAGCTTTTAGCTGGTGGTGCTATGCTTTCTGCTGCCTTTAGTGGCGGTGTTCATGGAAGCTTTGTTCCCGTTGTTTAAGGGTGATGAGTATGCCTGTCGGTCTGCTGGGTAAAAAGGTCGGAATGACGCAAATTTATGATGACGGGGTTATGGTCCCGGTCACTGTGATTCAGGCTGGTCCTTGCCATGTCCTCCAGGTGCGTACTTTGGACACGGATGGGTACGAGGCGGTTCAGGTTGGTTTTGAAGATAAACCACGCCGATTGGCCGCTCGTAGTGAGCGTGGTCATGTGGCGGCACTGGACAGCAAGCGTCAGAAGAAGCGAGCAGAGTCCGGTGTGGCTGTTGTTGATAAAGCAGGTTGCGAACCCAAACGGTTTGTAAAAGAATTTCGCACCGATGGTGAAGACCATGGCTGCGAAGTCGGTGGTGAGCTGACGGTGTCCGTCTTCGCTGATGTGCCTTTCATTGATGTGATTGGTACCAGCAAGGGGCGTGGCTTCGCCGGTGTAATGAAAAGACATAATTTCTCAGGCCAGCGGGCCACTCACGGTGTGAAGCGTGTGCATCGGCATGGTGGTTCTATTGGTATGAGTGCCGATCCTTCGCGTGTTCTTAAGGGGACGCGAATGGGTGGTCGATATGGTGGCAAGCAGATCACTGTCAGGCATTTGAAAGTGGTTCGGGTTGATGAGGAGAACGGCGTTCTCCTGGTCCGGGGTGCTGTGCCAGGCCCGAATGGGGGCGATCTGGTGATTCGTCATACTAACAAGTATTAGTTTTTTGAGTGTTTGAAGTACTTAGTGTAGTTCTGCCTTATATAAATGGTGTCGAAATGATTTCTGTTGCAATTCAAGATAAAGCTGGCAAAGAAGTGGGCAAGTATGAATTTGAGTCCACGGAATTAGCCAATGGAATCAATCGCCAGTTGCTGCATGACGTGGTCGTGATGTATGAGGCGAACAAGCGAATTGGTTCTTCAAAGACTAAGAGTCGCGGTATGGTTGTTGGTAGTACCAAGAAGCTGTATCGTCAGAAAGGAACCGGGCGGGCCCGAGCTGGTGCTTCCCGGACTCCTGTCAGACGTGGTGGTGGTCATACTTTTGCGAAGACTCCAAAAGACTGGAGTTATCGTCTGCCTAAGAAGGCTGTTAAGCTGGCAACCCGGATGGCAATTTTGAGCAAATTTGAGGATGAGCAGGTAACGCTGATTGATGAGCTGGCGTTGCAGGCTCCAAAGACAAAAGAAGTCGCAGGCGTGCTGAAGGCACTGGGGTTGTCCAGTACCAGTTGTCTGTTGACGGTTGAAGGGCATGATCCTGTGGTATGGAAATCTGCTCGCAATATTGCAGGGGTACAGGTTTCACCTGCAAGCGACCTGAATGCTTATGATGTTCTGCATCAGCGGCAGATGGTTCTGACAAAGTCAGCCCTGGATCGGTTGCTTGGTCGGGTTGAAGAATAGTTTACAGGGTTTTCAGTTTAGTCATCCAGTCTGAGTATTGAGGTTAGTTGTTATGTCGGATGGTTCAAAAAAAGGCGTTCAGCTGGAGCCGTATCAGGTCGTCATCCGGCCATTGGTGACAGAAAAAGGGACTCACCTGTCTGAGTCTTTTAATGCATACACGTTTGTGGTTGATAAGTCTGCCACAAAAACAGATATCAAAAAAGCCGTGTCTGAGCTGTGGAATGTGCGGGTGATTGGAGTTCGCACACAGAATCGAGGCGGTAAGCCACGGCGGCATAAGTATAAAGTTGGTTATACAAAATCGTGGAAGAAGGCGATTGTTGAACTGCATGAGGATGATCGTATTTCATTCTTTTAAGCCTTATTTTGTGTAGGGGTCAGTCAAAGCAATTCGTGATCTGGTTTTGAAGCCAATAAAGTAATTGAGGAACTAAATTATGGGAATCCGATTCTACAAGCCAGTAACGCCAGGTCGGCGTGGTGCGTCGGTGAGCGATTTTGCGGCGATTACAGATCGTAAAAAAGCTCCTGAGAAATCCCTGCTGGTGCGATACAAGAAAAAAGGTGGACGGAATAACCAGGGCGTAATCACTGCTCGTCACCGTGGTGGTGGACACAAGCGGATGTATCGTCTGATTGACTTTCGTCGTAACAAAGATGGTGTACCAGCCAAGGTAAATGGGATTGAATACGATCCGAACCGTTCAGCGCGGATTGCCCTGCTGCACTATGTCGATGGAGAAAAGAGATACATTCTGGCTCCGGAAGGCTTGAAAGCCGGTGACACTGTTGTCAGTGGAGAAAAGGTAGAACCAAACGTCGGGAACTGCATGCCTATGTCAAGCATTCCCCTGGGTTCAACAATACATAATGTGGAGATGCAACCTGGTCGTGGTGGTCAGCTCTGTCGCAGTGCTGGTACCTCTGCCGTGTTGAATGCTCGTGAAGAAAACTGGGCACAGGTGACTCTGCCATCCGGCGAAGTACGTCGTATTCCCAGTTCCTGCCGGGCAACAATTGGCGAAATTGGAAACTCGGAACATACAAAAGTGGTCCTGGGTAAAGCGGGTCGTAAACGCTGGTTGGGGCGTCGTCCTCATGTGCGTGGTACCTGTATGAACCCGGTTGCTCACCCGATGGGTGGTGGTGAAGGTCGTAATTCAGGCGGTCGTCATCCCTGTAGTCCGACTGGTAAGCTTGCCAAAGGTGGAAAGACCAGAAAGAGGAAAAAGGCTTCTTCAAAGGCGATCATCCGACGTCGTAAGTCACGTCGTTATGGTCAGCTGAAGCTCTGATTTCGTTTTTTAATTTTAATTTACAGTATAACTATCTGTTTTCGATAATTGAGGACAAGTTTTATGGGTCGCTCTCTGAAAAAAGGGCCATATGTTGACGTTAAACTTCTTAAGAAGATTGAGAAGTTGAACGAGTCGGGTAAAAAGACACCGATCAAAACATGGGCTCGTGCTTCAACGATTGCTCCGGAGTTTGTAGGTCATACATTCCTGGTGCATAACGGGCGCGCTCACTTAAACGTGTATGTAACGGAAGAAATGGTCGGGCATAAGCTGGGTGAATTCTCGCTGACTCGAAACTTCCGCGGCCATACGATGAAGAAAAAATAAGCGTTTGTGTTTGTTGTTGTTGCGGCTGTAAAAGCCGATAACCGATAGAATTATGCAATAGTTGAAGTGGAGTAATTGTCATGGGGCAAGTTCGAGCAATGCATCGATTTGCACGAATATCAGCAACAAAGGTTCGTCCTTTTGCAGACCTGGTTCGAGGTATGACTGCTTCAGAAGGTTTGGATTCGTTGAAATACATTCCAAACCGGGGAGCACGTTTTCTTGAGAAGGTTATCAAGAGTGCAATGGCGAATGCTGAAGACAAGGGTGCTCGCAATGTAGAAGGTTTGAAAATCACTGAAGCCCGCGTTGATGGCGGTCCGATGTTCAAACGCATTCAGCCCCGTGCCCGAGGAATGGCCTACACGATCCGTCGTCGTATGGCTCATATTCATGTTGCTATTGAAGCTCCTGAGCTGCCTTAGTACTGACCTGATTTTTCACACAACTGTTGTCACAAATAACTGAAACTCAACCAGAAATACTTAAAGGATAACCTGTATCATGGGGCAAAAAGTTCGACCAACCGGATTTCGAGTCGGCGTGGTAGAAGACTGGAGAAGTCGGTGGTATGCCTCCAAGAAAGACTTCGGGGCACTGCTGGTTGAAGATCAGAAGGTCCGGAAGTTTATTCAGACCAAATACAAATTTGCCGGTATTCCCAAGGTCGAGATCGAACGAACTCGTGACCAGGTTGTCGTGCATTTGTTTACAGCCCGCCCGGGGATCATCATCGGTCGTAAAGGGCAGGAAGTAGATCGGTTGAAAGCAGAATTGGAAGATCTGACCGGTCGTCGGATGGAACTGAAGATTATTGAAGTTGATAATGCACTGCAAAGTGCAGCTCTGGTTGCGGAAGATATTGCTCAGCAGTTGTCTAAGCGTGGTAGCTTCCGTCGAACCATTAAACGTGCCCTGGACCAGGTAATGGAAACGGGCGTTCATGGAATTAAAATCGAGCTTTCCGGTCGATTGGGTGGAGCAGAGATGTCACGGCGTGAAAAAGCAAGCCGTGGCTCAATTCCACTCTCGACTCTGCAACGTCATGTTGACTACGGATTCCGCGAGGCACACACCACCTTCGGAGTTATCGGAGTGAAAGTCTGGATCGACCTTGGTGATTATTCAGATGAGGAGAATCGCGATGGCTCTGATGCCAAAGCGGGTCAAGCACCGCAAAAGCCAAAGAGGACGCATAAAAGGTAATGCGACACGTGGTAACACTGTTGCCTTTGGTGAATGGGGCTTACAATCTCTGGACCCTGGGCACATAACAGCACAAACCATTGAAGCCTGCCGAATTGCAGCGACACAATATGTTCGAGGTGAAGGTAAACTTTACATCCGGATCTTCCCCCAGAAGTCGGTTACATCCCGACCTCTGGAAACCCGTATGGGTAAGGGAAAAGGGGAACCGGATCACTGGGTTGCCGTCATTAAGCCGGGCACTGTGTTGTTCGAACTGGCTGGCGTTTCGCATGAAGCAGCTAAACGCTGTTTCGCGCGAGTTGCACACAAGTTGCCAGTAAATGTAAAGCTGATTCAACGTCGGCCTTCCATTTAAACTGGTTGATTACTGGTTATTATCATTTACATCACTTCGGTCCTGTCAGCCTGATGCTGACAGATCGAAAAACATCATTGGGTTTTACTGATGACCAAAGCGAGTGAATTACGCGAGATGAATGACGAGCAATTGTCTTTCGCTCTGCAGGAAACACAAAAAGAGTTGTTTCAGTTGCGGTTCCAGGCAGCAACGGAGCGGCTTGATGCACCTAGTAACATTAAGCGGCTCCGACGCGAGATTGCCCGTATTCAGACAATCCGTCGTGAACGTGAATTAAGTCAGCAGAATAATGCTTAAGCAGGCTCGTTAAGGTAAGAAAATGCGAAAAATACTGACAGGCACCGTAGCCAGTTCGAAAATGGACAAGACTTTACGAGTCGAAATTCAGCGACGATACCGTCATCCTATTTACGGTAAAACCGTTCGTGGCCGGACTGTCTGCCATGTGCATGATGAAAAAAATGAAGCACAGGAAGGGGACACCGTCGAAATTGTCGAAAGTCGCCCCCGTTCAAAAACAAAACGTTGGGATTTGATCCGGGTTGTCGAGAAGAAGCAGGACTGATTTCGTCCAGCACTTCTGAGATTTCGGGTTCATTTAATAATACAAAGACAAAGATCAGGTAGACCTCATCTTTTGGTTGATAAGGAACAGGCAAAGCCATGATTCAGATGCAAACCGATCTGGATGTATGTGATAATTCGGGTGCCAAAGTTGCGCGCTGCATTAAAGTGCTGGGCGGAACCGGGCGACGAACTGCTGAAGTAGGCGACGTCATTGTCGTCAGCATCCAGAAAACTCTGGCTGGCAGTAACATTAAAAAAGGTCAGGTATTACGTGGCGTGATTGTTCGGACCAGGTATCCCTGCCGTCGCGATGATGGCAGTTATGTTCGGTTCGACCGGAATGCAATGGTTTTAATCGATGGCGAGGGCAATCCTCGGGGAACACGTATTTTTGGCGCAGTGGCTCGAGAGCTTCGTGAACGCAAATATATGAAAATTATTAGCCTGGCAAACGAGGTAGTCTGAGAATGAAGATACGACGTGGCGATTCAGTGATTGTAATCACCGGAGCAGATGCAGGCGATACTCCCAGGCGAGTACTGCAGGTAGTTGCCGGCGGTAAAAAGCTGACCGTGGAAAATGTGAATCGGGTTTTCAAGCACGTGAAACGTGGTCATCCCAAGAGTCCTCAAGGGGGACGTCTTGAAGTGGAAATGCCGATCGATATTTCGAACGTGAAGTTTTATTGTGAAGCCTGTAGTTCAGCATCCCGAGTTGGTTATCGCTATACAGCTGATGGCAGCAAGGAACGATTCTGTAAGAAGTGTAGTGCATCGCTGGGGGCAATCAGCCCTGCGAACGCAAAATACCAGAAACAATAATCAGATTTTGTAGTTTTCAGTAAGGAAGATTGTTCCGAGAGTTCGGCCAGTCTGAAGCAAAACAATGGCAATACCAACATTATTAAAACAATATCGTGAAGAGATTGTACCAGCCCTGAAAGAACAACTGGGTCGTACCAATGTGCATTCACTGCCACAGATTGAAAAGGTGGTAATCAGCATGGGGATCGGTGCAGCCAACCAGGATCGGAAACGCCTGACCGAAGCTGCAGATCACATGACATTACTGGCTGGTCAGAAATCTCAGATTACACGTGCCCGTCAGTCTGTCGCCGGTTTCAAACTGCGTGAAGGTCAGGAAATTGGTTGCCGGGTGACTCTGCGTGGAAACCGGATGTATGAATTTCTGGAACGCCTGATTTCACTGGCTCTGCCTCGTGTACGCGACTTCCGCGGGATCAACCCGAAAGCCTTCGATGGCAGAGGAAACTACAGCCTGGGCCTGAATGAATCACTGGTCTTTCTGGAAATTGATCCGGATTCCGTAAAAAATACACAGGGTATGAATATTACGATCGTCACCACAGCTTCTAACAATGAAGAAGGATTTCTTCTGTTAAAAGAGCTGGGAATGCCGTTCCGTAAATAACCCGTTTTGAATTGTCTATACAAATAATAACAGTATCACCTGAATGGTAGATTGTCGGAGAATTATAGTGAGGGTAGCCAGCTAATGATGACAGACCCTATTGCAGATATGCTGACACGAATTCGTAATGCACTGCAGATTGAACGGCCTTTTGTTGATATTCCTGCTTCCAATATCAAGGTTGCCATTGCCGGTGCCTTGCAGCGGGAAGGTTACATCTGGGACTTTGAAGTGATCGAAAACAGTCCGCAGAACATTTTACGGGTGAATCTGAAATACGGTCCCAACGGGGAACGCGTCATTCAGAAGATCTACCGTGAAAGTAAACCTGGTCGTCGTAATTACCAGGACCTGCGATCCATGCCGGAAGTTCTGCAGGGACTGGGAGTCAGCATTCTTTCGACCAGCAAGGGTGTTCTGAGCAATCGTGAAGCAAAACAACAGGGTGTCGGCGGCGAATTACTCTGCACTATCTGGTAGTATCGATGTTTATCCAGGCGGGCGAACCTTGTTCTGCTGCCTTTAATTTAACTGGAATTTGAAGTTATGTCTCGAATCGGTAAAAAGCCAGTTCCCGTTGCTGCTGGAGTGGAAGTCAAAGTTGACGACACCTCGATTTCCGTCAAGGGAAAACATGGTGATCTGTCCTTTGCATTTCATCCATCAATGACGGTTGAACTTGATTCGGAAACGAATGAAATTAATGTGATTCGTCCTGATGATTCCCGCCAGAGCCGTGCTCTGCATGGTCTGACCCGGGCGTTGATTGCCAATATGGTTCAGGGTGTAGAAACTCCGTTTGTACGGAAACTGGAAATTCAGGGTGTTGGTTACCAGGCCTCTCTGAATGGCAGCAAGTTAAGCCTGCAGGTCGGGTTTGCCAACACGATCGTACTGGAAGTTCCAGCAGGTGTGATTTGCGAATTACCAAGCAGCACCAATATTGTCCTGACCAGTGCAGACAAGCATGCTGTCGGTCAGTTTGCAGCAAATATTCGTAGCGTACGTCCTCCGGAACCTTACAAAGGTAAGGGGATTCGTTATGAAGGTGAATATGTACGGCGTAAAGCTGGTAAGGCATTTGCTAACTAGTACAATCTTCACCTGGCTGTTTAAGCAGTCAGTCAGCGGTCTGATATTCAGGCGATACTGTTTTTGAAAAGATGACGGTAAAATGAAACTAGAAAAAACACTGAAAAAGCAGAAACAACGGCGTTCGTTCCGCATTCGCAATACGGTTCGTAAAACGGGTCGTTTACGGTTATCTGTATATCGAAGCAATAACCATATCTATGCTCAGCTGATTGATGATACAGCTGGTGTGACCCTGGTCTCCGCCAGCACGAAAGACAAAAGTCTGGCTGGAGAGATTGAGAATGGCGGAAACATTGCCGCTGCCGAAAAAGTAGGTAAGCTGATTGGCGAACGAGCTGTGGAAAAGGGGATTAAAGAAGTCGCCTTTGATCGTGGCCCTTACCGTTACCACGGGCGTGTTGCTGCCCTGGCTGATTCTGCCCGCAAAGCCGGACTGGATTTTTAATAGAGACAACACTCAATACGGGTTGGAGAAGATACCGTGTCAAAAGATGGTTCAAAGCAAACACCAGAAACAGTCATTCAAATCCGCCGTTGTGCCTGCGTGGTCAAGGGGGGACGTCGATTCAGTTTCACCGCTCTGGTTGTTGTCGGCGATAAAGAAGGTCGTGTGGGCTGGGGATATGGCAAAGCCATCGAAGTACCACTGGCAGTCGATAAAGCGGTCAAGCAGGCCAACCGCAGTATGATTAAAACAAACATAATTGAAAATACGGTACCCCACGAAGTGGTTGGCCGTTTTGGTTCTGCCCGTGTGCTGCTGTTACCCGCCCGTCCTGGTACTGGTATTATTGCCGGAGCTGGAGTTCGAGCCGTGGTCGAAGCTGCCGGTATTACTGATATTTATACAAAGAGTCGTGGTTCCAATAATCCAATCAATGTCGTGAAAGCGACCATCGATGGACTCTCAAAACTGCGAACCCGGGAAGACATTGCACGTTTGAGAGGAGTAGAAGTCTAATGATTATTGATGACGTCCATCGCGGAATAAAAAAGAATAAGAAAAAGAAGCGTGTTGGCCGTGGACCTGGTTCCGGTCACGGTAAAACTTCCACCCGTGGTGAAAACGGTTACGGAAGCCGCTCTGGTTCCTCTCGTCGTACCAGCTTTGAAGGGGGACAGACTCCCTTGGCAATGCGGGTTGCAAAACGGGGCTTCAATAACAAGCAGTTCGCGAAAAAAGTCGCTGTTGTCAATGTGGCTACTTTAGAGCAGGCATTTGAAGCAGGGGCAGAAATTACCCCAGAAGTGCTGGCTGAAAAAGGTCTGGCCAAAGGTCGTTTCGATCAGGTGAAAATCCTGGGGAACGGAGACCTGACCAAAAAGTTCACTGTATCCGCTCACCTGTTTTCTGCGTCTGCTGAATCTAAGATTCAGGCAGCTGGCGGAACTGTCAGTCGCGTTTTGTCATAAGTAATTTCATTCAAGGACTTGATCTCAGCAGTTAAGAATACGATTCCCCTTTTCTTGCGGATTCGCTAAAATCCACAGCAAAGTTTTAAATCAATGCCTGCTGAATTATGACACAAAGGATCGCTACTTATGCTCGGTAAATTATTAGTTCTGTTCAAAATTCCCGAGCTTCGTAAAAAAATTGTCCTGACGCTGGGGCTGTTGGCCATTTACCGGATGGGTTTCTGGATTGCTCTTCCTTTCGTCAATCAGGCACAGCTTTCAGAAACGCTGGTTGATTTACAGAGCCAGCAGGGTGGTATCGGACAGGTGATGCAGGTCATCTCCCTGTTTTCCGCTTCAAATATTGGCCAGAGTACCATCTTTGGTCTGGGCATTATGCCTTATATCTCTGCTTCGATTATCTTCCAGTTGATGGGGACGGTCTATCCACCCCTTGAGCGACTCCAGAAAGAAGGAGAAGCGGGACGGAAGAAAATTAATGAATATACACGTTATGCAACGGTTGTAATCTGTCTGGTACAGAGTTTTTTCTGGATTCGTACGCTGGCCGGCGGGTTTGGCTCGGGTACCAGTCTGATTCTGGATGGGTACCAGGGATTATATTTCCAGATTGTGGCCACCATTACCATGACCACGGGAACAGTCTTCCTGATGTGGATTGGTGAGCAGATTGATGCCTACGGCATTGGTAACGGGATCAGTCTGCTGATTATGGCGGGTATTCTGGCCCGGATGCCTCAAGCTGGCTGGAGTCTGATTGAGCCTGCCTTCGAAAAGGGGATCGCTCTGGGTACCGATACCGGGATCGACCGCCTGTTGATTCTGGCACTGGTGTTTGTGTTTGTGGTGGTCTGGGTGATTGCCATTACCCAGGGACAGCGTCGCATTCCCATTCAGTCAGCCAAGCATGTACGCGGTCGCCGGGTTTCCGGTGGTCAGCGTCAGTCACTGCCATTACGCGTCAACCAGGCTGGTGTCATGCCAATCATCTTCGCTTCCAGTCTGCTGATGTTCCCCTACTTTTTATTCCATGGCTTAAGCCAGTACTTTTCCACCTCTGCCTTCTGGGCCATGCTTGATGAAGCATTCCAGCCGATGAGTCGTGGATTTGTTTACACAATGTCTTATGTGGTCTTGATTTACTTCTTCTGCTACTTCTGGACGGCGATTACATTTAATCCCAAGGATATGGCAGAAAACCTGAAAGATTATGGTTCGTTTATCCCCGGTTATCGTCCAGGGGCTCGAACAGCCGCTTATCTGGAGCAGGTGATGGTTCGTATTACCTATGTAGGTGCCGCGTTCCTGTCACTGGTTGCGATTATTCCCACGCTGGTGTCCACCTGGTTAGGGGTCGACTTCCTGGTGGCGAGTTTTTACGGTGGAACCGGATTACTGATTGTGGTTTCCGTGGTGCTGGATCTGGTCAATAAAATTGACAGTCACCTGGTGATGCGAAACTACTCAGGATTACTGGAGAGCGATCTGTAAAGATTAAACGGGTGAGTCATGGCGAAATTCACCAAAAAAGGTGCGTTTCGCTTGTCGATTCACGTTCGCGGCGTTTATAATTTCCTGATTCGCTCCGCTTCGGAAATTGTACAGGTTTGATATGAAGCCGGAGTTTGCTCATTTTATGGGCGCAATTAATTAAATTTACACGAGTTACATTCAGCGGGAACCTGATTTTCGCCAGTAGTGAGCTCGATTATATCGTGAACCAAAGTTAGATAGAGAAGTCGTAGTACGATGAAAGTCCGAGCCAGTGTTAAGCGGATTTGTGAAAACTGTAAAGTCATTCGGCGAAAAGGGCGGGTCTATGTGATCTGCTCTTCCAACCCGCGCCATAAACAGCGTCAGGGTTAATCGTCTCGAATTCAGTTTCATTGATTTGACTTCAGTTTTTAAATCCAGCGGAGTGAACTAAAAATGCCACGTATTCTCGGTGTTGATATTCCGAACGAAAAGCCTGTTTATGTTTCCCTGACCTACCTGTATGGAATCGGAAAAGTAACCGCGCTAGATATCTGCCACAAGTTAAACATCAATCCTCAGTTGAAAGCCAAAGATCTGACCGACGATGAGTTGAGCCGGATCGTGAATATGCTGGATACCGACTATTCCGTCGAAGGTCAGTTGCGTCGAGCTACGACTCAGGATATTGCCCGACTGCGAGATATCCAGTCTTATCGTGGCATACGTCATCGTCGTGGCCTGCCGGTTCGCGGACAGAATACACAAACCAACGCCCGTACCCGTAAAGGTGGTAAGAAGACCGTTGCCGGTAAAAAGGGTGTTAAGGATGCCCGTCACTAGGCCGTTGAATCCCCTGGGTTCCGTTGCCTGTGTCAAGCGAAGAATAAGATCAGACCGAGGTCGTTGTCAGTTGCGGCGACCTGAGATTAAAACATCCCAAATCATGAGTTTCAGTTTCTGAGTTTAAGCAGACAGAAACATCAGGAGTAGCAGAGTGGCTAAAGTCAAACGAAAAAAAGTGAAACGTCACATCACAAAAGCGGTTGCTTACATCAAAGCAACGTTTAACAACACCACAGTCACAATCACCGACCTGAATGGTGATGTGCTCTGCTGGGCGACTGCTGGAACTTCGGGTTTCAAAGGCAGCCGCAAGAGCACTCCTTTTGCAGCCCAGCGGGCCGCAGAAATCTGTGCTGAAAAAGCATCCAAGTTCGGTGTGAAAGAAATGGAAATTCGTGTTAAAGGACCAGGTTCCGGACGCGAAAGTGCCATCACCGGTTTGCAGACAGCAGGCATCTCGATCCGTGCGATCGAAGATATCACCCCGCTGCCACACAATGGCTGTCGTCCCCCGAAAAAACGACGTGTCTGAACCAGCACTTCTGGTAACATCGCGAGCCGCTTTAGCAGCCGCAACAAATTTGGATTTAAAATAACTGGAACATCGATCTGACATCATGTTCTATTGACTGTGTTCTTTGGAGATTATTTCAATGCGAATCCGTTGGCGAGGACTGGAATTACCAAGCCGTGTCATCCCTGATCGGGACTCAATGACATCAACTTATGGTATGTTTGTAGCCGAACCATTCGAGCGTGGATTCGGTGCAACCATTGCCAACAGTCTGCGACGAATCCTGCTTTCCAGCCTGGAAGGTAGCTCGGTAACCCGCGTGAAAATTCAGGGTGTGCAGCACGAATTCACGACGATCCCCGGTGTCGTGGAAGACATCACTGAGATCTGTCTGAACCTGAAATCTCTGATCGTCAAAAACTCCAGCTCCACCTCCAAGACTCTGCGTATTGAAAAGCACGAGCGGGGTGTTGTGACGGGCGCTGATGTTATCACTGACGATCAGGTTGAAGTTATCAACAAAGACCTGGTGATTGCCACCATGACCGATGATGTTCCCCTTAACATGGAACTGACCATCGAGAACGGCCGCGGATATTCACCTGCTTCGGAACATGCCCAGCATGATTCAGAAGTAGGCGTAATTCCACTGGATGCCACTTTCTCACCTGTCGTGCGTGTGCGTTACAAAATCGAAGATACCCGTGTTGGTCAGCGTACCAACTACGACAAGCTGATCCTGGAGATCTGGACCAACGGAACTGTCAAGCCTGACATGGCTCTGGTAGAAGCTTCCAAGATTCTCCGTAAGCACTTGAATCCCTTTATTACCTACCGCGAGCCCGGCCCGGAAATGCCGCCCGAAGGTGGTCTCAAGGGAATGCTGGATACGACCGGTTACGCTCCGATCGACCTGGAACTGGAAGAAAAACTCAACCAGAGCCTGGCCGAGCTGAACCTGTCCGTACGTGCGACCAACTGTCTGGAATCGGAAGGGATCAATACCGTCCGCGACCTGGTAGGAAAATCAGAAGATCATTTATTACATGTCCGTAACTTTGGGGAAACCACTCTGGTTGAAGTTCGTGAAAGACTGAACCAGATTGGCCTGCGTCTGGGAATGAAGATCCCCAGCTCTTCCTCACAATCGCGTTAATCACTATTGGTTATCGTGTTGCCAGAATAGAATCAACGAGTCTTTTACTCTCAGCAATCAGAATAATTCAGAGTTAAGTCATGCGACACCGAATGAGAGGCCGAAAACTAGGCCGCAATGCATCACACCGTAAGGCTATGTTCCGCAATATGGCGGTGAGCCTCATTAAGACCGTCCGGATTGATGAGGAAGCAGAAAACGCACCTAAGGTTTCTGGTCGTATTACTACGACCGTACAGAAAGCCAAAGAATTGCGACCTTTCATGGAAAAGCTGATCACACTCGGCAAGAAGGCGCAACCTCATCTGGAAAATGCAGCTCAGTACGCCACTGATGCTGAGAAGAATTCCAGTGAATGGAAGACCTGGCGTGAGTCTGAACAGTGGAACCAGTGGAACCAGGCCATGGCACCCGCATTGACTTACCGTCGTCGGGCCTTTGCCGACCTGCGTGATAATGAAGCGGTTGATATTCTGTTCAACGAACTGTCAGAACGCTTTGAAGAACGTACCGGCGGTTACACCCGCATCGTACGTCTGGCAACCGTTCGTCTGGGTGATGCCGGCGAGCAGGCCATCATTGAATTCGTTGGCGAACGCGATCGCGTGAAACCTGTTAAACGCAGCACAACACTCGATAGCGAAGCTGAAACTGCTACCGAAGAAGCTCCTGCCGACGAAACAGCCAGCGAAGAACCTGCTGCTGAAACGGAAGCAGAAGAAACAGCTGCCGCTGATGAAGCTCCTGAAGCCAGTGCTGAAGCGGCTGAAGAAGACAAAGAAAAAGAAGCGTAAACCTTCGCGGGCCGAATTCGGCTATGCGGAATTTCCGGTTCTCGCTAATATTTATAAGCTAAGAGTATTTCAAATAATCGAAAATACTCTTAGCTTTTTTTACGTATCGGTCAGACGGGTCAGCTGCCCGCGTATGAATCGTGAACCTGAACTGTGTCCAGTTTTACTGTAGTGTCTCCAGAGTCAATTGGATCGAGTACAAAAGATTGTGAGATGCTATGGTCAGACGCGTGCACTCCAGCATAGTGGTATCGTTGTAGCGGAAAGGATTCTGGCGCAGCATGTCAACGAAGCAGCCCTTTAATTTCAGTCACGCCATGTATCATCTGTGCCGTGACATAGCGCGTCGATTACCTGAGTTTCATCACGTCGACATGGATCGAATCGCGGTCGCTTTTGCGCAGGCCCGTCGTAATGTGCCTTACGGCATGCAGGCCAAGCTCACGCCACTGCGTTTCGAGAATGGTGATCTGCAAACCACCCGCTACGGCCGTAAATGGACGGTGCAGCGGATCTACCAGGATCAGCAGGAAATGTTATACATTCTGACATTTTACCTGCCTCGCTTTCTGAATCATTCCCTGGAAGAAAAGCTGATCACCGTGGTACACGAGCTGTATCACATCAGCCCGGCCTTCGACGGCGACATCCGCCGCCTGGAAGGCCACTACCACGTGCACTCTCACAGCCAGAAAGAATACGACGCCCACATGGCAGTGCTGGTGAAGCAGTATCTGAAACTGAACCCGCCACCCGAGCTGTATGCGTTTCTCAAATGCCGGTTCTCCACACTGCAGAAAAAACATGGCGGCGTCGTGGGTCTGCAGATCCCGATTCCGAAACTGATCCCCGTAGATGACGCGCGGATTGCGTAATGCTGTGAGAGCCTGCTGGCCAAAATAGAGCGGGGCTGATTCCAACCGGTTCGAAAATTGTTGCGAACAGGTACCAGATATGTGAAAATATTGATCTGTCCTGGTGTCACTACTTCACTATCTCTGCTAAACGATTTCGATCTGTATCAGTACGATTGAAGGTCAGGAGTTTGAGTATGCAGCGTTCTGGTTTCCTGTTGTCTGCGATCCTGGTTTTTATCCCTGGTGGGATGTTGCTGTATTCCAACTCGAGTGTTTGGGCAGAGGATAAACAAGCGGCTCAATCTGTTTCAGAGTCAGCAGCGACATCATGGCCCGAGCGCAGAAAAGAGATCGAACGTAAATGGCTCGATCTGCTGGGGGACTTTCCAACAGAGGTTCCCGAGCTTCGACCTGAAATGAAACAGGTTGCGCGGGAAGAGGGAATCACGCGTTATCATGTGAGTTTTCAAACGGAGCCCGATGATCGTGTGACGGCCTGGCTGTTAGTTCCGGATGCAGCACGAAAGCGTCCCACACCTGCGATTATCTGTATTCACAGCACCACATTCGGGGCTGGGAAAGACAGCACCATAGGACTGGCAGGCCGGCGGCCCCAGGATCCGCCCCGTGATCCCAAAATTGGTGTGGCTTCAGGGCTGGAGTTGGCACGACACGGTTTTGTCACGTTGAATATTGACCTGCTGACAGACGGCGAGCGAATTAAACCGGGCGAACGGGTGATGGATACCCGGGGGTTTTACCTGAAACATCCTGAATGGTCGATTGTCGGCAAAAATACGTGGGACATCATGCGCAGCGTCGACTTTCTCCAGACGCTTGATTTTGTCGATGGCAAACAGATCGGAGCGATCGGCTGGTCCCTGGGGGGACATACGGCACTGTTCGCAGCAGCATTCGAGCCCCGGATCACAGCCACCATCAGTAATGGTGGCGTGCTGGACTGGCATCGACATGTTGCTGCCTGGTCCCGAAAACCATCCAGCTGGCAGCCCTGGAAGGAAGGGGACCCTCCCTCGAAAAGTGAAGAATTAAAACGACGTTTTGGATTTTATCCCAATAGCGGCCCTTATATTTATATCAAAAAATTTCGTCCGTATATCGAGGATCAGTCGAAGCCGATTCCGGTCGATTTCGACAGTTTGATGATGATGGTAGCGCCGCGGCCCTTACTGATTATCTCCAGCGAACAGGAATTCTATCGCCATAAAATCTTTCCGAAGTGCCTGAAAGCGTTTGAGGTATATCTGAACTGGCAGGATGTGGAAGGGCTTCCCAGCGCCCTCAAAGCCCGGCAGGAGCGCCTCGGCTATGACCAGACTCTGGAGTATTATGAGACGCAGCACCGAATTGCCCCCGAACGCATCCCCGGGATGCTGAGCCAACTGGGTGCCGCCGATTGTTTCAGCTGGTTCTCTTTTCCAGGCGGACACAGTTATCCAGGCGTCGCCCGACGGTATACCTTCGCCTGGTATGACCGCTGGCTGGGACGAACTTTAGAGTAACGTGCTCGGGTCACGATGCACTTATGAAAGAGCTCCAGGGCAGCATGCGACGGATGGGGGTGGCTTCGATAAATTTCTCTTTTTCAAACTGGTTCCACTGCGCTGAATTACAAGTTGGAAGGTTTGTAGTGATCCAGGAACATGCTCACCGTGGATTTCACGACAGCCTTCTTTTGCGGTGTGGTGAGCGGGGGTTCTTTTCCAATGAGCGGCGGCCAGAAAGCAAAGGACTGGATCAGGCCAAGAAACTGCTTCGCTGCCAGAGTCGGGTCGGGCACTCGTAACTGTCCGGCTTCGTGAGTGGTCTTAAACCAGACTGCTAATTCTGCTTCGACCTGTGTGGTCTCAATCAACATTTCGCTCGCGATTTCGGGCGACTGCAAAAATCGGGAAAGTGTGACGCGTGCCAGATCCTGAAATTCTGTGGAAGTCATCAGTTCCACAGCGGTTTTGCCAATCGCTGTCAGTTGACTGGAAATCGATTTTTTCGGATCAAAGTCGAATTCTTTCATGATCTGGCAGCGAGACATGAGTTCAGCGACAATCGCGGCAAACAGTTCTTCCTTGCTGGGAAAATGATTGTAAACCGTTCTTTTGGAAACAGATGCGACTTCTGCGATTCGGTCCATACTGGTGTTGTCGTAACCCTGGTGCTTCCACTCTGAAACAGCAGCTTCCATAATCGCAGCGCGCTTCCGGTCTGTCAGTCTTGTTTTGTTTCCGGAGGTTTGATTCATAAAAAGTACACTTTGTGGTTTACTCTTCTGACAATATAATTACACTGCACAGTGTAGTTTACTTGCGATTCAATTGAAAGACCATTTTGGGATCACAAAAGTATGTCCGTCTCTCGACTCGTTCTCCTGTTTAGTATTGCCATCTTAGCAACGGCCTGTGAATCATCCAGTGAAATCGAACGAATACAGAAAGCCCCGCGTCCTGTGACGGTTTTTCTGTTGCAACAGTCAACGCCAACATCCCAGTCTCTGATGACTGGTTCAGTAGGTGCCTGGAAAACAGAAAAAATCGGTTTTGAAGTTGCTGGACGGGTGGAGCGCGTATTAGAACCTGATACCGAAATCGAGGGGCGTGTAGTCGATCAGAAAAGTAACAAAGTTCTGGTAGCGGGTACGGTGTTGGCCCGGTTGTACGATGAACAATACCGGATTGCCGTCGATCTGGCCCGGGCTGCGGTGGATGTAGCGATTCAGCGAAAAAAAGCGGTGGAAGTGGAAATTGCCGATGGTATTCCTGCCCGCCTGGCTTCCGCGAAAGCAGAGCAGCAGCTGGCAAAAGCCGATTCGGATCGGACCATCAGTCTGCTCAACAAGAAAGTCGCGACCCGTTCTGATTATGATCAGGCGATGGCGGAACTGCAAACAGCAAATGCCGCGGTAGCAAATATTGAAGCCGAACTCAAAACGAAAAAAGCCGAGCTTCAATCACAGGAAGCAGAAATTCAAAAAGCCCGTTTTCAACTGGCCGAGGCAGAACGGAATTTACGCGACACCGTGCTCTATTCTTCCTTCCGGGGGCAAGTCGCGCATGTGGAAGCTGTTCCCGGCAGTTACCTGGACGCGGGAGACCCGGCCTTGACAATTCAGATCATGGATCCGATCAAGGTGGAACTTGAGCTTTCCGCCAGCATGTCTCGAAAATTTCGACGAGGCGATACCGTGCGGATTTACGCGGTTGACAGAAATGATCAAGAGACGAAACTCGAAGGTTACGTCTACATGTCTGAGCCGAATGCCGATGCAGAGACCAGAACATTTACGGTGACGTTACTGGTCAGAAACCGGAAGACGCAACTGAAGATTCCCCCTGAGTACCAGTCCGAACAGATTGCCCGAACCAAAGATATCTGGCCGCTGAATTTCGCGCCGATCATTCATGACGGAAACTTGCTGATGACGGAGGAAAATGCGATTCGCCACGATGCGGAAGGTGCTTTTCTCTGGAAGATAACCAATCGCCGGGCCAGTGATGTCTCACTGGATTCCGAACGCATGTTACATGTGAAAAAAATCCGAATTGCAGCGGGAAACATGCGAATTCCGTTTATGGGAAACTGGAATTTCGTGCCGGTTACCGTTCAGGAGGGAGAACAGGTCGATCCTGAAGTCGATCTGGTGGCCGGGGAATTAACGGTCAGTCAGGGAAAACCGGATCAGTGGGACGGCAAAACGATTCTGCTGGACGAATCCAGCTGGCTGCTCAGACCGGGGGATACCGTTCGTGTGAGTCTGCAGAATGAAGGGGGAAATGCCGGTCTTTATGTGCCGATGAATGCAGTCCGTCATCATTCCGGTAAGACATCGATTTTCATAATCGATCCGGACGCGACAGATCAGACGATTGCCCGCGAGGTCGAAGTGCTGCTGTCAGATAAGAGTATTGCTTCTCCCCACGACACGATGTTGCGTCAAATCAGCCCGGCTCCCGGGGTTTCCCTGCCGGCAAAACCACAGATGATTCTGAAAGGGATGCCTTTTTTGAGATCGGGCGAACCGGTCAATATCGTGAGTGAGAGTGAGGCGGTTCAATGAATTTGCTGCCCGAGTTTGCGATCCGAAATCGCACCATAGTATTTACCATAGTCTCGTTGCTGGTTGTCTGGGGGACCGTCTCGTTTCAAACGATGCCACGTCGCGAAGATCCTGAATTCACGATCATGACCTGTGTCGTCACCACGCGCTGGGCAGGAGTTTCTGCAGAACGCGTGGAAGAGCTGATCACTGACCCACTGGAAGAGGTACTGGATGGAATTGAAGAGGTGGATGTGCTGCGGTCTACATCCACCAATGGTATGTCGACGATATTTGTCGATCTGTATGACAACGTTGCGCCAGACCGTGTCGATCAGGTGTGGGACCAGGTTCGGGCCCGCGTGCGAAATGTGGAGATGCCTGAAAAGAATATCACGCCCATTGTGACCGATGACTTTGGGGATACCAGCGTGATTCTGTTTGCGATCTACCAGACTCCGCTGCCTGGCGAAACAGAGATTGATCCCGCCCATGTCTACAGCAACCGGGACCTGGATCTGTTCTCGGAACAGGTACGCGATGCGCTGCGGCTGTTAGATGGCGTCGCCAAAGTCCAGCGTTTTGGAGTCCGTGAAGAAGCGATCTATATTGAGACAGATGCGGGTACATGGTCCAAGCTGCGACTGACGACCTCCGACCTGGAAGAGCTGATTTCAGCACGGAATATTATCGAAGCAGGAGGATTGCTGGATACGGGCGATGGTCGATTTTATGTAAAGCCAGGGGGCAAACTTGATGCTGTGAAAGAGATCAACACCATAGTGGCTGAAATGGCCAGTACGGACAAGGGGGCCAATCAGGTCTATTTGAATGATCTGGGCCTGAACGTCAGGCGGGCTTACCAGGATCCTCCTGGCTTAATCTGCCGGTATTCGGATCCGGAAACGTCACAGGCGGCGGTGATCGTGGCGGTCACCATGAAATCGGGCTCCAATATCATTGATATCTGTAGTGCGGCGAAAGACCGTCTGTACGAACTTCAGAACGTCACCTGCGAACTTCCTCCCGATCTGGGGCTGGTTCCTGTTTCCGATCAGTCGGATAGTGTGAATGCCCGCATTCAGGATGTGGTCCTGAATGTGATCGAAGCGGTTGTGATTGTGATTGTGGTGGTCTATCTGGTCGTCGGGTTCCGCACGGCAGCGGTAATGGCCGCCAACATTCCGTTTGTGACACTCGTCTCGGTGGGCATTATTACTTTATTCGGAGTTCAACTGGAGCAGATGTCGCTGGCGTCGATCATTATATCGCTAGGTCTGCTGGTCGATAACGCTGTGCAGATTTGTGATCAGTCACGTACGAATCAGATGGAAGGCATGAAGCCGATTGCAGCCAGTGTCAGTGGGGCCCGGATGCTGGCTGCTCCCATGCTGAACGGCACGCTTACGACCATCGCGGCGTTCGTGCCTATGGTGATCTTCTTTGAAGGGGGTAACCGCGAATTTATCTACAGTCTGCCGGTGACGCTTTCAGTCATGTTGGCTGTCAGCTGGGTACTGGCGATGACGTTTTGTGTGATCCTGGCAGCCATGTTTATCCGCCCTCCTGTTAACAGGGATGCACCCGACGCGCCGCTGGTTCGCAGCTTTTACTGGTTTAAAAAGTTATTTCGTCGGAGCCGGAAGACAGTCGAGGTTTCGTGGAAAACAGAAAATAAACATTACATCAAGCAGATCTATGGGGTTCTGGTTCAGCACGCCATCCGGCACAAGTTTATAACTCTGTTCGTTTCGATGGGGCTGTTTTTTCTGGCGTTGAAGCTTCCTGTGAGCAGCGAGTTCTTTCCCCAGGGCGAACGGGATCAGTTTGTGGTCGGCGTCTGGCTGCCTGAGAATGTCGGCATTGAACAGACAAATCAGGCTGCTTTGCAGGTGGAAGAGATGCTCAGAAAGTTGAGCCCGTTTACCGACGAAAACGGCAAAAAAGTTGAACGTCTGCGTGCGCTGCGGACCCTGGTTGGGGGAGGGGGTTCGCGCTGGTACCTTTCGTGGGAACCAGAACCTCGGAAAGCCAATTACGCGGAAATACTGATTCGTACAACCGATCCCAAATTAACTCACGACTATGCAGAGAGCGTCCGTAAAGTGGCGCTGCAGGGAGATCCGAAACTGGGAATTGCGCCACTGCCCGGGTTGCGTGTTGTGCCGATGGAGATGATGCTGGGACCGCCGGCTGCACCGGTTGTTCTGCGGATTACTGGTGATGGTTTTGCAGATATGCAGAAACTGCGCGACGTCGCAACTCAGGTCACAGAGCTGATTCGTGAGCAGCCTGATACCTGGAATACGCACGATTCCTGGGGCGCCGATGCTTACCAGTTGCAGGTCGACGTGGAAGAAGATCTTGCCAGCATGGCTGGCGTGACTAATTCACAGATCGCATCGACTTTAAATGCCTATTACTCCGGACGGCAACTGACGATGTTTCGCGAAGGTGATTATTCGGTTCCCGTTTATTTCCGCCTGATCCCCGCTGGGAGAAAGTCGGTTTCGGCAATCGAATCGGCGTTTATCGAGGGAAGAAACGGCAAGGTTCCCTTGAAGTCGATTGCCTCGTTCAAGTATGGGTGGGAACCGGCAGTGATTGAACGTTGTGACTTGAACCGGACGATTGAAGTCAGTGCTCGGGTAGAACCAGGCGCCTCTGGCAACGATGT
The DNA here is from genome assembly GCF_008298035.1 of Gimesia maris. Lineage (NCBI taxonomy): Bacteria > Pseudomonadati > Planctomycetota > Planctomycetia > Planctomycetales > Planctomycetaceae > Gimesia > Gimesia maris. Next base: position 7,221,539 of record NZ_CP042910.1, on the reverse strand, counting down.
GGTGAGCCGGGTCATGTCTTCCAAAAAGTTTCAGCAGATTGAGGAAAATCTTCCCAATGGATTCCGGATTGAGATTGGCGGGGCGCTGGAAGAATCAATGCAGGCGGGAACGATGATGATGAAAGCCTTTGGCATGTCATTCGTCGCCATTCTGCTGCTGCTCGTTATCCAGTTTAACAGTATCAGCAAAGCTGCCATGATCATTTTCACGCTGCCTTTGGCGCTGATTGGTGCGCTGCTGGGACTTTACCTGACTGATAATCCACTGGGGTTCATGCCTCAACTGGGAATTTTGTCGCTATTTGGAATCGTATTGAATACCGCAATCATCTATATGGAATTCGCTGATTTTCAGATCGCGACTCGTTCGGCTGCCAGTGATGGCAAGGGACCGACAGGTGGATTGACGCGGGACGAATTCCGTGACTGTCTGGCTGAAGCTGGCAAGCAGCGGCTGCTCCCGATCTTTCTGACCACTGCAACAACTGTTGGAGGACTGCTTCCCCTGGCATTAGCCGGCGGACCATTGTGGGTTGGGATGGCCTGGTTGATGATTGTCGGTCTGCTGATGGCCACGCTGTTGACACTGTTTGTCATCCCTGCGCTTTACGCGATCATTGTTGAGAATCTGCGAATCAGCCCGCTCAATTCACCGCTCACAGAATAAGAGGTTACCAGGGGAACATCGAACCTGTAAGCGAAGTCGTTGTCTGAGTCACGCAGGTTGCAGCGTCAGGTATGGAATCCATGACAGTGAAGTGCGTTCATTTTATTCTCGCTTAAGGCAGCATGCAGCGGCCGCCGGAGAGGACCATGGTTTGTCCGGTGGTGAAATTACTTTCTTCGGAGAGCAGGAAGCTGACGATCGCCGCGACTTCTTCGGGGGTGCCCATGCGGGGGATGGGGGTGGCTTCGATGATTTTCTCCAGGTCCTCCTGGCTGACGGTGGAGAGGATCTCCGTTTCGATCAGACCGGGGGCGATGGCATTCACGCGGATGTTGTCCCGAGCCCAGGCGGTGGCGATGCTCTGGGTGAAAGAAATGACACCGGCTTTGCTGACCGCATACGCGATGGACTTGGGGCGGGGCTGCAGGCCGGAAAGCGAACTCAGGTTGACGATCCTGCCGAACTGGCGTTTCAGCATGCCCGGTTTGACGCGCCAGGTAACCAGGAAAGTGCCTGTCAGATTCACATCCAGCATCTGCTGCCAGGCAGACAGGTCGAGTTCTTCATGGGACTGATAGATGAACGTGCCCGAGTTATTGACCAGTAGCTCGATGTCGCCCAGCTGTGCTTCGACTTCGCTGACCATACGGTCGACTTCGGTTTCGACTGAGACATCACTTTGAACGATCATGCCGCTGCCTCCCAGGGCTTCGATCTGCCTGAGCGTTTCTGCGGCGTCAGCTTTTCCGCTGCGATAACTGACGGCGACGCGGGCTCCTTCCTGTGCCAGGCGGAGGCAGCAGGCCCGGCCGATGCCGCGGGAGCCGCCGGTGACTAAAGCGACACGGTTCTGGAAACGCTGGGGATTGAAAATGGCATCTGTCGTCATAGTGTGAAGTTCCGTCTTGCTGAAGTAAAAAATGATCGCGGTGTCTTAGCGCAGTTTGTAGTATTTTTTTGGTGCGACGAGCATCAGGACCTGGGGACCGACAATGAGGAACATGATCAGCGTGCCAGCAACTGCAGAGCCTGCGACGACAGGCAGCGTGCTCTTTTTCAGAAACAGTGGACCGAGAAAGGAGCCGACAATCAGACCGATCAAGGGGGAAATCCAGAGCCACCAGTAGGTATAGATTGCGGGGACTTTTGTGCGGAGCCGCTTGCGGTAGACGTCCAGTGGTTCTTTTGTATCTTCCCAGTAGAAGGTTTTTAAGCCCCGGGGTCCGCCACAGGATGCACAGACAGTTCCCAGGCAGAGTTTAAAGGGATTGCATAAGCCCTCGAAGTCCGCTCCATTGACCTGCGTTCCCTGCTTGCATTTTTTGTGGATGTAGACACGCCCGACTTTCAGGCTGTAAGGAGATTTCGCCATGCTGTTCTCGCTTTAATCAATCTGTTGTCCTTGACTGTTTCCGGTGTCCGGCGCGACGCTGCCTTGGCCGTTGTTCAAGCGTGCCTGCTCGAAGACTATTGTAAACAGTCTTTTGTTACAGTGGCCAGTATGATTGCTGAGAAGTGAAGCGGTTTCTGATTAGAAAACGCATTTGAATGATCGATCCTGATGGTTGAATAAGATATCACCGCGCATGCAAAAGCCGACGATTCTTTCACCCGGTTAGAATCATCGGCTTTGCTGGTGGGTAGACTTATATTTTCAGTATGCTGCTAACGAAATCCCGTGGCTGAAGATTATTCAGATGGAGGACCGGCACAGCGGATCAGGTGGTCATGGTCGATGTAGACCACTTCTTTGGTCTGATCGGTGTTCGAGAATGGTACAGGCCAGTCTGAACGAATTGTTTTGTCATAATAGACGGTGCACTTGTAGTGACAGTGGTGCTGACGAGCTGGTCCCACCATGGGATAGAACCGACATTCGCCAATCCGGTCCACAATCGGTTCGACAACCATGCGGACGTTGTTGCGAGTGGTTTCTGCGAGGAACCAGACTCCGCCGCCGGTTTTGTCCGGCAGGGCACGAATGACTTCATCCGGGCTGGGAGGATCCAGGCAGAACAGGGGAGCGTGTTCGCCTTCTACGGGATCGAGAATCATCGCTTTGTTATAGCGTTCTTCTTCCCAGTAGGTGTCTTCGATTAACTGTGACCAGTAAGCGGTTACAGGAATCAGAGGAGTGGTACGCCAGAAGACCGATCCGGCGTAAGTCACTTCAATGAAGCCTTTGACCAGCGTACAGCCACTGGTGTTGAGTGTTAACAAGCAGGCACAGCCCAAAAGCAAAGCACGGCTGAATTGCTTCCCGATTTTGAACATCCTTCTTCCTCCGGGTGATTTAAACGTCGTCATGATTTGAGGGGAGACTTCGTTTTCAGTGTTAGCGAGCGATATGCTCTGGTAAGGAGATGTCATGTTCTGACGGTCGGCATCCTGCCTGTCTTTGTCGTAACATGATTCCATATTCTTCTTATCGGACGCTTTGTCAGATAACCTTGTGAGAATTTGACGATTTTGACGATTTAACGGATAAAATCCGATTTACGCCTTATGCAGTCAGTTCGTCGGGTCTGCTGTATAAAAAATGCCTTCCAGGAAGTGGTTTTCCTGAAAGGCATTAGTTTGCAGTCTATTTTAACACTGGTTGATTACCAGTTCTTAGGATTCATGAACCACCACCAGCGGTCAGTCCGCGGACGGAAGTTTAATTTCCATGAGCCATCATCCCATTCCAGCTGAGCCTGTCGCCATCCCAGAGGAACCTGTGGATAGGGGTAGAACGGTCCGATGTAAGGGAAGGCACTGGCAGAATACTCACTTGGGTAAGCTACCTGTGCGTAGTTAGGGTAGTTGGCATAGGTTGGCCAGGCAGATTCCGGCAGGTGAGGACTGTTGTAAACATTGTTCGCGGGTCCCATACCTGGTTGAGGAGCCATTCCTGGATATCCTGCAGGAGGTCCCATAGCGGGAGGACCGGCAGGACCAGGTTGTGGAGCCTGGTAATTCATGTAGTTCGTCGGCTGAATCATGGAAGTCTGCTGAGGAGCAGCCTGCATGACCTGCAGGTTGTTTTCTACAGCCCGGACTCCCGGAACCTTTCGAGCAATCTGGGTGGCCATCTGTTTTTCCTGAGGAGAACCAATTGCTCCCTGCAGGATGGCAGTTCCGTTTTTGAAGCGAATTTCGACTTCATGAGCCGAAGCCAGGGCAGGCCCTAATGCTTTGGCCAGTTGTTCTGCCATCTGCTGGTTGCTGGGGGCTGAGGCTGCACTGCGAGGTGCAGGAGCCTGGTAGGCAACTGTTTCGATGTTAGAACGTCTGTTTTCAACAGATTGTTCAAATTGAGCCTGTTTCAATGAGCCTTTCAGGAAAGGATCAACCGCAGACGCCTGAGTAATCTCATTCGTGCGACGGAAAGGATTCAGGCTGGATGTCTGTGATTCTGCTTCTGTGGCAGGAGCAGAATTAGTTGCGACTTGTGTGACTTCCAGGCGATTATCGACCCTTGAGACACCGTCGATGCGTGAGATCAATCTGGTGGCCTGAGCTTTTTGAGCTGCCGTTGGGATTTTACCCGACAGAACGGCGACACCCTTATTGTACTCGATTTCCATGTTGTAACCGGTTAACCGGGCTGATCTCAGAGCGTCAGCGATTTCATTCGCCACTTTCTGATTTTGTGTAACTTTGCCCGATACAGCGGTCGAACTAGACTGTTCAGATTTCTTTGTGAAGAAATCCAAGGGTCCGGCCATTGTGATACCGGGAGTCACCGCCATGATCCCCAGCGTCAAGACCCACTTACGATACCGTTTCATGAACAACTCCGTTCCCAATTGAGTTTTTTGTGTTTTCGTCCATTACATCCGAGCTCTATCTATTGTCTGGTTTACACGGTGAGTCATTCCTGCTGCGCAAACAAAACAATGAGATTGCTATCCTGATTGATCGGTCATCCGGGGCCGGTTAAACAAGTTATTCTGATTATTTCGAAGAAATTGGTTAAATGTTCCGGGGATTAAATGAGGTGAATTTAGATAAGTCTCATTTGTGTAATGGTTTATGTGAAATTGACCTGTTTGCAGAGTTTTGAAGGTTTCAGTTTCGAGTGGGAGGGGAATCGAGAAGAAGGTGTGTTTGTATGTATATTTATGGTCCTGGTGCAGTCAGAAATACTTCTGCGTCTCTCAGAGTTCCTGTTGAGATGGTGAGGGAATCAAGTGGTTTTTCTCTGTGGGATATGTAAAAAAAACCATTCTTCGGGGATTGAGAACTTCTCTGCGCGTAGTCATTCCAGAAATGAAATGTTATGCTAGCACGCATCCAGCAATCGATTTGCGCCGACAGTACTGAAATTCTCTATGTGAGAGGTACTGGGAACGGTGTTTCCTGGCTGGATTCAGGCTCCATGCCCGAGGGTGTTCCAATATCAACTAACTAATAGAGTTCTATTTAACCAAAGAATACACAATGGCTCGAAAGTCTCCCAGTCGTCTGGAAATGCGTCGTCAGGCGGAAGCCGCTGAAGCGGAATCAAAATCATCGCCCAAGAAAAAAGCCACTAAAAAGAAGAAGGCCACCCGTAAAAAGAAGGCCGCCAAGGCTGAAGTACGTCGCCGCTTGTTCTGGGGTGTTTTTACAGGCAGTATGAAAGAGGAATCGCGTTTTGCCTACGACCAGCGAGATGCTGCAGTCGAACGCATCGAACAGCTGCGGCTTAAAAACGCCAAGAAACTCTACTTCATTCAGCCCATCAAAGAGTCTCTGGACGGTGAAGTTGTAGTCCCCAAAGTTCCCGTTGACGATGCTGATGATATCGAAACAGATGAAGTCGCCAAAGTTGAGGACGATGATGACATTGATGTGGTTGACGACGAAGTTGAAGATGTAGAAGAAATTGATGAGGTCGCAGACGATGACGAAGATCTGGATGAGGATCTGGACTAAGTTCCTGTTTTCAGACACTCTGCAATAGTTTTACAATGCCCCCACCATTCAATTATGAATCGTGGGGTTTTTTGTTGTCGTTCTTTACTGAAGAGCACTGAATCCCTCCGCTTGTACATGATTATGATAAGGTCCAGATGATGCAGGTTATTTATCAACTACAATTGTCTGCTTTGCCAGTTGTGTCCACCTGCTGGCTCACCATGGTCTGTCTGCTGGCTGGGCTATCTGCGTGTTCCCAGAGCCCTGCTGTCGAGTCTGGTAAAACCGCCGTTTCGGATGCCGGGTTGAAGGATGAAGAAGACTGGCGTGTCATTTACATCCAGGATCAGAAGGTTGGTTATGTTCGGAATCAAACACGGATTGAAAATCAGTCCGGCACAAAGGTGGTCCGCACTCAAAGCGATTCCTACCTGAAATTCAAGCGTTTTGGCCAGTTGTTGAATCTGGAAGTCCATCTGCAGACGACAGAAAACAGTCAGGGGGACCTGCTGTCTTATGAGTATCAGATGAAGAACCCGCCTGCGAACTCCACCACTACACGGGGCATTGTCAAAGACGGGCAATTGGAAATTGAAACGAATATTGCCAATCAGGCGACAAACACGCGACTGCTGTGGAAACCCGATTATTATTCCCCCACTTATATGGACCGTGTCTTCAGTGAGTCCCCTATGCAGCCGGGAGATAAAAAGTCGTTTTCCATGTTGCTGGCGGAACTCAGCAAAATCACTGAAGTGAACCTGGCCGCATTGGACTATGAGTCGGTGGAGAGACCAGGGGGAACTCGTGAAAAGTGTCTGCATGTCAAAATGCAACAGTCTTTGTTACCCGGGATGACAACAGATCTCTATGTAAATCAGCAGGGAGAGGTTATCAAATCCGCGACCGACTTTCTGGGCGCAAAGATGTTGATTTATCAGGCGAGCAAAGAGGAGGCGCTGGAAGAACTGTCTGGCAAGGAATTGGATCTGGCGATGCAGACCCTGGTTCCGGTTTCCCCCATTCCCCGAGCCCATGAGACGGAGCAGATGGTCTATCAGGTTTCCATGCAGAAGGATGATCCCGCGAAATATCTTGTTGCAGGAGATACGCAACAGATCAAACGGCTCGACGCAAACCGTGTTGAATTGACGGTGACCAAAGCGGCTGAACCTGAAGCATTCCCCGCGGCTGACATTGATGCTGAATTTGTGAATCCTACTCAGTTTCTCCAGTCTACTGATAAAGGAGTCATCCAACATGCGCGAGCGGCAGTGCAATCGGAAACGAATCCCTGGAAACAGGCTTTGTTGATGGAAAAGTATGTTCATCGTAATTTGAAAAAGAAAAACTTTTCGACGGCTTTAGCGTCCGCAACTGAAGTAGCCCGGAATATGGAAGGCGACTGCACCGAGCATGCGATGTTGCTGGCAGCGATGCTGCGTGCTCAGAAACTACCTGCACGGGTCGTCGTTGGACTGGTGTATATCCCGAATCGGAAGAGCTTTGGGGGGCATATGTGGACCGAAGTCTTTCTGGATCAACGCTGGATCCCCCTGGATGCGACGCTGGGCAAAGGGGGCATAGGTGCGGGGCATATCAAACTGGGCGATTCCAGCCTGTCAGAAAATGGGCCAACTCCGCTGGCGCTCTTCCTCCCGGTCATTCAATCGGTAGGAAAACTCTCAATCGAAGTGCGTGACGATCATCCCCGCACTCAATAAGCGACCGCTTTCCGGCTTGAGGGAGAGTCTGTGGCGTTGTAAGTCTTACATTTCAGAGACTCGTTTCATGGTTTTCCGATTGCAAGAATTGCAATCGCGATCTGGCTGAAAAATAACTTCAAAAAGTGCCTGATTCGAAATGCCTGTTTTTACAGTGTTTAAGAGTGATTTCCAAAATTCTGGCAGCGATAGCTAAGTGAATGGCACGATTACTGCTTTATTCTTGCTTCGGGTAAAGAGAGAGACCCAAAGAATTTTGAAGAGTTGAGAGACTTCAAGATTCATGAGAGAAGAGAGAGACAATCCCACCGACCCGTGGAGGCGGGTCTGCCCACCCTGGGCCATTCCAAAACATCATCCCCATCTTAGAGCCGAGAGAATTCCCGTATTCTCTCGGCCCTTTCTATTTATAGACCCAGAGAATTTCACCGATTCCTTTTCGACCCTTTCGGCAGCTTATGCTGAGGTGGCACAAAATCGGCTGGCAGAAATGCAATGCTGTTGTCAATCAGTCCTGATCAGGCATCGCAGGGAGTTCCCATTCTTCGTCATCTTCATTTTCGCGCAGGGCATTATAGGCGGCACGCTGTTCGGCTTCTTTTTTTGTAGAGCCCCAGGCCGGTTCATATTTGTGTTCGCCTATAATCGCGGTGACTTTGAAGAACTTGGAATGATCCGGTCCTTTCTCGTCCAGAACCTCATAAATGGGGGTCTGGGAAAATTTCTTTTGCGAGTATTGCTGCAAGAGGCTTTTGTAGTTGTAGCCATGCACTGAGCGGGAGGCTTTGGAATTTTCACGTTCGATGAGTGGATCCAGAAACTGATGAACAGGGGCAATGCCACCATCCAGGTAGATACCAGCGATGAGCGCTTCGAACATGCCTGCCAGCAGGGATTCGGGCAGGTTCTCAGTCATGGCAAGTCCTTTGCCGACGAAGATAAAGCGATCGAGACCTTTTTCCCGCGCCAGTCGCGTACAGGTGTTCCGACTGACGACCGCAGATTTGATGCGTGTCAGTTCACCTTCGGGAGCGTTGGGAAATTGATCAAAGAGTTTTTCGCAGACAATCGAACCGAGGATCGCGTCCCCCAGAAATTCCAGGCGTTCGTTGGAATCCATACGGGTTTTGGCAGCAGAAGTATGGGTCAGGCAGGATTTCAACAGCTCACAGTCAACAAAACGGTATCCCAGATTTTGTTGACACTCTTCAAGCAGTTGATCGATCTCCACGGGGCTGAGATCGTATTGCATGCACGCCTCCCCTGATCTTTATTTCTTCGAAATATCAAAAGGTCAATCGAAGAATTCTGAAAAAGGGCCCGCGGAGAATTATTGACTGACCTTCGCTAAGTATAGAAAGATATTAACATTAGCATCGAATTGAAAACATCAAAAAAAGTCTGTTTAATGGAAATGGTCGAAAAATATTCAGGTTAAGAGTGTAAACCTTCCCGGAATCACGCCCGGAAATGGGGGGACGAGTTGCAAAATTCCTCTTTTTTTTCAAGCAGTCCCAACACATCTACAGGCGATTCTCGTAGTAAGAGCAGACCAGCCGCTCAGAAATGAGCAAAAGTTCAACGATGTGCACACATCAGGATCCTGTATTTCCTAATTCAGAAACGTGGGGTTTCCGCCAGTCTTTTCCGGCAGAGTCATTTTAAAAGAGTCATATTGGGGAGTTGAGTCACGTTTCCTGATTAGTATTAATTCCATAAAAGAGATGGCTTGTGTCATAACTGAAAGCCAAACACTGTAGGAGGGTAAATTTAATGAAAGCGTTAACAGGAAATCGAAACTGGATGTTCGCTATTATCGCTAGCGCATGTCTGGTTGGTGCCGCGGTCGGAGTCGCTCAGAAAGATAAGAGCGCCGATCCGCCAACAGCTGCGAATATTCATGAGTTATCGAATGTATTTCGTGAAGTCAGTCGGCGGGCGATGCCTGCGATTGTTTCTATTGAGACCGTGAGCAAAACCTCTGAAGTCTCTGGTCAGAGAGTTATGCCGTTTGGTGACAATTCACCGTTTCAGGATCTGTTCGAAAATGATCCCCGGTTCAAAGAGATGTTCAAGCAGTTCCAGAATCAAAATCAGCCACGACGGGCGCCCCGTCGGATGGGAACAGGTTCCGGATTCATTATCAATAAGAGCGGCCTGATCATGACCAACTCGCATGTTGTGAATGGTGCCGACGTCGTTAAGGTCACTTTAAATGATGGTCGTGAATTCACTGCCAGTGATATTCGTACCGATCCCCGTTCCGACGTTGCTGTGATTCATATTGATGCACCCGACCTGCAGGCAATTCCCCTGGGCGACAGCTCCAAAATGGAAATTGGCGACTGGGTCCTGGCGATTGGTAACCCCTTCGGAATCGGTATGAGTGTGACGAACGGTATCATCAGTGCGAAAAGCCGTGGCCCCGGAATTAACGACCGTGAAGATTATCTGCAGACGGATGCAGCGATCAACCCTGGTAACAGTGGTGGTCCCCTGTTGAACCTGCGTGGTGAAGTGATCGGTATTAACACCGCGATCTCCAGCCGCAGTGGCGGATATGATGGTGTTGGATTTGCCATTCCTGTAAACATGGCTCGCTGGGTATCCGGTCAGCTGATTGATAATGGCAAAGTGGAACGAGCTTTTCTGGGTGTGGGCATTCAGCCGATCAGCAACGACCTGTCGAAATCGTTCGACATCAAAGTTGGTCAGGGTGCCATCATCACACAGGTGATGGAAGATTCTCCTGCAGCCGCTGCTGACTTGCGGACGGGTGATATCATCCTGAAACTGTCAGGCAAGGACGTTTCCGGGCCTCGTAATCTGCAGGGTATTGTGGAACAACTGGTGGTGGGTAAGACTTATGTCATGGAAATCTTAAGAGACGGTAAACATGTCAACAAAGAACTGACCATGAAAGCCATGCCCAACAGTTTCTCAGTTGCCAGGGATGAAAAGCCTCTCGAAGGTTCCAGCAAGCAGAAACAGAAAACCAGTGTGAATGAACTGAAACTCGAAGTTCAGCCTTTAACCGAAGAACTGGCCAATCAGTTAGGATATTCCAACGAGGTCACAGGAGTGGTAATCACTTCTGTCGAACCGGGAAGTGCTGCTGAAGAAGCTGGTCTGACGAAAGGGATGATCATCGAAAAGATCGGGACAACTGAAGTCTCTACCATGGATCAATTCAACCAGGGATTGAAAGAAGCAAAAGGCAAAGACAGTGTGTTGCTGCTTGTGAGAAATCACAGTGGTGCCCGCTTTGTAGTGGTCCAGAAGTAGATTTCAGGATTGTGTACTCTCCTGAAAGGGGCGTCTGGTACAAGTCTTATCACTAAGGCTTGTGCCAGCCCCATAGCGGAAAGATTGTCCTCATAAGAAATTCCTCACCGCATCGTATGCGGTTCCGCGTGACGTCTCGGTGGTATTACTGAAATACCGCCGAGACGTTTTTTTTATGCGCCTGACAATTGTCAGCAGATTCATCAGGTGGTTGGTTGTGATTCCTTGCTGCCGGATATCATTTCGGACTGTATCTGACTGCTGTTAAAGACCACCTCAATCAGGGTGGTTACGCCTCGACGCGATTTGGGGTTGTAACCTTTGCGAATCTGCAGTCGCCAGACGAGATCCCCTTTTAAATCGTCTATGCCCTGTTCATTCGTCGCAACGTAGGTTTCGAAACTTTCCCCCGGTTTCAGTTCCTGAGGTTTTTTTTCCTGGTTGATATTCTGTCCTTTCAGATTCCATTCCCAGGAGGGGGGCATGTCATACACCAGGATCCGGTTGCCGTCTGTCTGTTTCTGATCCAGGCTGCTCAGAAAATTATTGGCACGCAACTTTGCATCAGAATCTTTACCAGAAACCCGGGAGAGCAGCAGCTTCTGATCGAGAGGTTCGAAAGTCTGATCGTCTGAGACATTTTCAAATTTCAGATGGAGCTTGAGCACATCTCCCGTTGGTTCACGTGTCAGGCTGGTATCACCAGTATAATGTTCGAATTCGATGGGGCCCCGTGTCACCCGGAGTGGAGTCACCATTACATTGCCGAAGCGTCGGCCACGTCCGCCCAGTTGTAATACATGTCCCGGAGGCAGTGTCGCATTTTCGGGGACCAGTTGGAGCGCGATCTCATCTTTTTTGACGGGCGGTTTCAGATCGGGCAGACTTTCCAGTTGATGGGGGTCTCCCTGGTACTTGGCGTACAACAGCATCGCGAGCATGGCAGTGACGGCGATGGCATACGTCAGTGTCAACGTGAATAACCGTTTGGAGACCACTTTTTGTCTGCGGTAGCCTGGTGGAGCTGCCTGGGTTGCCGGTTCCTGAGAGGCAGGGACTGGTGCCGATGTTTCTGCGAAAGGTTCCGTTTCGGTAGATTCGGCGGCAACTTCTTCAGTTGTGACTTCGGCAGTCTGTGCTGACTGCTCAGTCGAAGATGACTCAGTGTCGTCAGTTTCGCTCGTCGCTGTTTCAGCAGCAGGTTCTGTTTCGTCCGATTCTTCAGTGGCTGCTGCTTCAGGTGTCGCTTCTTCCGTTTCGGATTCAGAGACGGAAGATTCGGCGACGACCCCTTCTGGGTCTGTGGCTTGTGGATCTTTGTCTTCAACCGTTTCTTCCGAGGGGTTGGTTTCGGTCGTCGCCTCCTCTGCTGTGTCGACTGCTGCTGCTTCAGCTTCCGTTTCAGCAAGCTCCGTGTCTGCTGTATTTGACTCTATATCCGATTCCGATTCCGCGACATTACTGCCGCCGGGAAGAAACGAGAAATTCGTCGTCGGTCGCTCGGATTGTTTTTTGCCGTTTTTATTTTCGACGCCACCAGGAAGAAATGAGAATGGGGAAGCAGAATCGCTCTCGTTATCTACGGGACCGGGGTCTTCCGTCTCTGCGATGTCGATCTCGTGAGGTGTCGACTGACTTTCGTCCTGTTCACTCGCGCTGTCAGACGGTTCGGGATCGACGGTCTTCGCTTCTTCTTCCAGATCTTCTTCTGAAACCAGTACAGGTTCATTCGATTCGGGGTCGACCTGTAGATGCATCTGGCATAAAGGGCACGCGACGACTTCCGAGACGGCTTCGATCTGGATGGAGCCCCCGCAAGAAGGGCAAATCACTTCAATACTCATCCATTTCTCCGGTTGATATCTGATAAGTTAGTGCTGTCATAGAGGCAGGACCGGCGCTGGAGCGTCCGCGAGCGGGATCCAGCGAGCAGATTGAGAAAATCTGGTACACGGGAGGACGATTCAGCGGGAATCCTGTGCTAATTGTATCCAGTCTATTCTGGCCTGAGTCTGGTAGTGAAGCAAGTTCGACCGCCATTCAAAGGGGACAAAAGACAAAACCGGCACGCTTGTCCATTGTTGTATCTGGGCGGCGTTTGACCGGCGGGAGACATCGCTGAGAGTGGGATCCACATCATTCAGGATCAGTCCTGCGATGGAGAGGCCTCGTTTCTGTAAGACCTCAATCGTCAGCAGGCTGTGATTGATCGTTCCCAGTCCCGCACGTGCTACTATCAGTAGTGGCAATTTGAGCTGAGCCGCGAAATCAACAATCAGCATGTGTTTGGAAAGGGGGCAGAGCACGCCTCCCACACCTTCCACGAGCAGAAACTCTGCCTGATCCTGCCACCACTGGGCTCCTTCCAGCAGAAGTCCCTCATTGATCTGCTGACCTTCATCGGCAGCAGCGACAGGGGGCGCCAGGGGGGCATGAAAGCGTTGAGGGCAGATCCGCTCTACGGGAACAGAGGTTTGAATGGCTTCGGACAGTTGTTCTACATCTGGCCAGTAACTGGTGCCGGTTTCTTCGTCCCGCACACTGCCACTGCAGGCTGGTTTATAAACGCCCGTCTGCACACCTTCTGCGACCAGCTGGCGGGCAATCGCGGCGGTAATATAGGTCTTGCCGACATCCGTATCGGTCCCTACCACCATCAATCCCGGGATTTTTAATGAAAAAACGTCCACATTCCATTCCTCAAGCCGTTCAGGCAATTATAACTTTTACGGAACAACCGTTTGTCTCTGCTTGCGATCAGCACTGTCTCGCTTTTATGATTATACAGAGTGATCTGCGTACTGCAGCTGTGACAGCTCCGGAAAATACAGGCTTCTGCAGACACACCGATCTTTTGAAAACTCAATTTCAAGCCAACCGACGTACTTCCATAAAATTCAGATCGAGTTATGAAACGAAGAAAAAGTTCATCCAGCGGTGCGAGCCTGGATTCCCTGCTGGATACGATGACCAACGTGGTGGGGATCCTCGTGATTATGCTGACCGTCACTCAGTTGGGCGTGGGAGAAGCCGTCAATCGTATCACAAGTGCGATTGAAGAAGAGGATATGGAACGCGCTGAACAGAAGGTGGCCGAGCTCGATGAGTTACTGAAGCTTGAGAAAGAGCAGTTGGAGACAGTGAAAGAATTGACTGCAGATAAAACGACGGTCAATCCGGAACAGCAGAAAGAACTGGCAGAAAAGCTGAAGAAAGAGCTGGAGAAATTAAAAGAGATCCAGGTCAATATCGAGAAATTGAAGAAAGAGATTGCCGAGCGCGATAAGCAGGTCAAATCGCTCGAACAAAGTATTGTTGCCAAAGAGACGGAACTGGCAGATATCAAAGCAAAACTGGCGAAAACTCCGGACCCGGGGCCGACGCCCAATGCCAAGATTGTGAATCTGCCCAATCCACGCGACGCGCCGAAAGAGGCGCGGGCCATCGATTATGTCTGCCGACATGGTCGCATTATGCGTGTTGATATTCCCCTGTTACAGAACCTGGCTCTCACAGCGATTGCCCAGAGCCGACTCGTGACGGCGCCGGAACAGGCGATTGATTGCGACAAGCTGGTCAAGGTGTTCGAAAATAAAAATGTCGGTAATCGTGACTGGAGGATCAAACTGAAACCCGTAGGTGGAGTGCCTTATCTCGTGCTGGAATTACGTGATGGCCGCGGCGATACCTCAGAACGACTGCAAAAATCTTCGGCTTTGTTTCGTCAGGAACTGCAGAAGATCAATCCGCGGCTCTTTTATCTGAATTTTCGCGTCTGGTCAGACAGTTACGATACCTACCTGGTGGCACGGCAATATGCAGATCAGAAGGATGTGATGGCGGGCTGGACTGCTTTAGACGGCAATTCTGAATTCCGGGTACCTCTGGGCGGTAAGCTCAAACTGACGTGTGAAGGCTACAAGCCCCCTCCCTCCCGGCCTCCTGCCCCAGAGCCTGATTTGCCACCCCCGACGGAGCGCAAGCTTCCCGGCAGCAAAATCGACTGAATTCCTTCCCTGAAGGGATGAGACTGTATCCAGTTTTACATTAGCGTCTCCAGGGCTATTTGGACCGACTATCATAGATCGGGAGACGCTATGGTTAAATGTGACACGATCTGGTACCGCCGGTCTGAGCTGTCTGCAGATCAGTTCGGAACTACCCGCAGAACGTCATTTGAGGTGTTTCCTTTATTAACAAGGATCTATAAAACCTTTGACGAGAAAACTCCGCGCTGTTTTCCCGGTTTACCAGCAGTGGCCAGTGGTTTGCGTTTCCTATCTTTTCTAATCTGCATAGATTCTGGCTGTTGGGGTTCTGGAAACCATCAACGCTTTTTGATGATAAAGTAACTGGAACGTTTTCTCATGCTGTCCTCAATATACGGTCGATTCAGTGTTGTGTGGCCCTGAAAAAAGGGTACTGAGGAATTAAAACGTTCCTGTCTCAACATGAGGTTGAAAAGACTGTGGTCATCGAATCTTCACCCCGGTATTCACTGGAAATCAAAAAGGGAAAAACCAGTTTTCCCGTGCGGCCTGTGTCAGGTGGCCGCCTGACGATTGGAGCAGGTTCCTGCTGCGGTCTTCAGGTCACCGGTCAAGAGATGCCGATCCTGCATTCCATAATCCATGTCGCAGACGAAGTGGCCCGGATCGAAGCCATGGTTTCTCAACCCCAACTGTTATTAAACGGGATACCACTTCGCACCTCAGAACTTTCAGATGGCGATCTGATTACAATCGGGCCCATCGAATTTGTGTTTTGTCAGTCCAGACCACATACAGCAACGAGCATTTCCACCGCTGGCTTATCTGGCTCGCCGCTTCAGACGAGCGCACCAATCACCCCAGATAAAAAAAGAGATCACTTTATGACCAAAGAAACTACTCTGAAGGACCTGTCTGCGTCCGAACTTGTTGACCTGATTGAACAGGATTTTCATCTGATAGAGAAATATGAATCGCGTCGGGAACAGGGGGCCGCTGCCTTGCTGTCACAGCTTCATCAGTTGAACGAGGAGCAGGAAGAACAGGAATTCCAGCAGGAGTCGCTTTCTGAACAGGAACAACTGGTTCTACTGGCAGATCTCGAATCCATGATGCAGGAATTGACACGTTTCTCGGAAGAACTGCATCAGCGGGCCGATCAGTTATCCAGCCGCGAAAAGCAATATGAAGTGGCGGCTGCCTCTTTACTGCAAACCCAGGAGAAACTCGCCTCACAACTGGACCGGACGCTGGACCAGGTAGGATCAATCAGACAGGATCGCAATACCGATGATGGCCCTCAGCGGGCAATTGCCTGAGCTTAACCAGAACGAGATAGATCATTTAATCCTGTGTGCGATCAGACATCTGATTCACACAGGATTTTTTTACGCTGGTACAGAACCGGGTACAGTTCGTTCGTGGAATGAATGGCAGGTTATGACTGCATGGCCGGACATCCCGTTCGACCCGGTATCGCTGATACCAGATCATCCGGTTCGAATTGTTGTGAAGACGTTACACGTAACCTGGACTCAGGTTACTTTGCTGGGGAAATGCCGAGAAGCTGCCTGGGCTCAGGAAGCTTCGCGAAACCGGAGCGACGGTTTTTCGATGGTGACAATCGTGTTAGGCAGCACGCTTTTCATCAGCGAGACACTCGCTCCGATGACGGCATCCTGCCCGATCACGGTATCGCCTCCCAGAATAGTGGCATTCGCGTAGATCACTACACCTTTTTCGATGGTGGGATGCCGTTTCTGCTCGCGAATAATGCGTCCTTCAGAATCTTTCGGGAAGCTCAAAGCTCCCAGCGTGACCCCCTGATAGACTTTCACATTTTCCGCGATCTCACAGGTTTCCCCGATTACGACGCCGGTACCATGATCGATAAAGAAGGAATGGCCAATGGTGGCACCCGGGTGAATATCGATCCCGGTCTGTGCATGAGCCCATTCCGACAGCATGCGGGGTATGATGGGGACTTCCAGTTTGTACAATTCATGAGCGATCCGGTAAATGGTAATCGCTTCCAGTCCGGGATAGCAGAAGATGATTTCATCAAAGCAGGTTGCAGCCGGGTCGCCGTCCAAAGCCGCCTGTACGTCAGTGGAAAGGGCGCGCCGTATTTCCGGAATCATTTCCAGGAACTGGATCGTCTTCCGCTGACCTTCGGCTTCGAAATCAATCTGGCTGAGTTTTTCGCAGTCGGCGCCATGTCTCTGAACATGCTGATGCCGTAACGCACGACCGATTTGCAGTGTCAGAATATCGTGCAGTGAGTCGATGATGTTTCCTACATGGTAGGTGACATTGCCCAGGTGCAGATTCTGACGACGGCTGTAGCCCGGAAAAATGACGTCTTTCAATTCCTGTGCCGCTTCGATGACGGCATCCTGGCTGGGAAGCGGGCAATGGCCTAAGTGATGGATCGTACCGATTTCATGATAGGTTTCGACAATTCGATCTGTCAGTTCAGGGAGCCGCTCTTTTTGCCGGAAATCCGTAGCCATGAGAATTTTCCTGCTTGTCATCTGGAATAGGAGTTAATGCTGTGACCTGCGGTCAGAGCCTGAGATCAAGACAAGCCTCGACCGTGATAAGTTCTGTAAATTGCCTCAGCTGACAGGCATCTTTCCTGAATTCTATGCTTGCCGACGAAAAGTCTACAAGTAGACAACGAAAAAATGCCTTCTCTAATTCCAAATCGGCGTCTGTATGACTGGAAATTGAGAAATTCTCATATTCCTTACAGTCGTCGCAAAGAATACGAGGTTCTGCCGGTAGCAGCTTGCCCGCTTTATGTCTGTTTCTGTTCAGGTCCGCGACAGTGATATCAGGGGGGAGCACTCTAAGTACTATTTTAGAAACGGGATAGGAGTATGTGCGGCGATAATTTACCCAACCTGAATTTCCTCAATCGGTTCAATCCCTCACTCGCAATACGCCGATAGAACACAGTGTGAGGGAACCCGGTCTGTGAGGTACTGATCACTTCTATGCAGAGCTTTTTCCGACAGGAATGAATCGTGACGAATTCTACCAGACTGCTGCGCTGGCTGACGCCTCCTGTTCGACAGGAGCGCGACGACTGGACATTGCTGCGTACCTGCGCGGACAGTTCGGAGCGGCTGGCAGCTGATTCAGAGGCGTTACGCAGGTTGCGGATTTCCTATCGGGAGTTGAACCAGCAGAACCAGGAATTAAAGATCACGCCGCAGCACAAAGTTCTGATTCAGCTCCAGGCGCGTGTGCAGGTCATTCTGCTCCGCTGTCGTCTGTATCTCGACCCGCAGCCAACCCATTCTGTTTCGCAATTACAGGAACCGATCCTGGCGCGCATTCTAGATTACCTGCGCGAGGAGCAGCGGTATATCCGGCAGCAAATGCTGTTGTCTCAGACCACACAGCATTATGTCAGGCAATTGAAAGTGGCCACGCAGGACGTCTGGACCAAAACGCATTGTAGTCCGAATCTGCTCTTAAACCTGATACGTAAAATCAAAAATGACGACGTGCACCTGCATCAGCCTGGTGAATTTCTATTTGCCTCGCTCAATGACATTCAGGAAATGACGAGTGAGCAGATTCCGGATTCCGACTTGTCCGTATACCTTCGAGGGCTGGAGACGGCACGATTAATATTCTTCGTCAGTCGCAGGAAGATCGCCTGGCAGGAAAGTTGTGAACTGCTGATGATTGCCGGTCTATTACATGACCTGGGCTGGCTGATGATCAAGTCGACGAAGAATGCACGTGGTGAGAAATTAAAAACGGATCCGTCAGAAATCGAGCAGGGGCACCCCGTGCTCGGCGCGGCTTTGCTGGGAGGCTTACGTGGATTTCCGGGCGACTCATACTTGACGGAAGTCATTTCCCAGCATCATGAGCGACTGGATGGAACAGGTTATCCCCGTGGTCTGCATACTTCCGCACTGGGTGAATATTCACGTCGACTGGCGGTGGCCTGCCGCTTTCTGGAATTAAAAAATAGCGAACGTGAACTGACGGCGGACGGCATCCGGACGTTTGAACGCGAAGAAGTCGCATTTGCGGCAGCGTTACAGCTCTTCCGGGAGTCCCGACGCGGGGAGTGGGACGAGACTGTTGTTGATCAGTTTCTGTCTGCTCTGGATGAGAGCCTGTTGCAGGTGTTGATAGAAACCGATCGCCACAACGATCCGTTCACACTCAAACGATTCCAGCAGCAGCGCCGGGATGAAGCTCACGAGCTCATACCTCCACCTCATTTTACGATGGATGCTGCTACTACCGAGTCCGCTAATTTGACTGAAAACCATTCCAAGTTATGACGCAAAAAAACAACTCGCAAGGCGAGCTGGCTCTCACCGAGAGCAGTTACTGGCGTGAAGCACGACAGCCTCTGGTCTGTCTGGTGTTTCTGGCGCCGTTACTGTTGATCTATGAGTGGGGCGTGCTCTCAATGGGAGGCAACCAGCCGGAACTGCTCCGGAATGGCGCGGATTACTGGATGCGCAGCTGGCTCTCACAGCTGGGGTTCACGCAGACCTTCCTGTTGCCGGCTTTGATTGTGATTACACTTCTGCTGTGGCACATCTTCTGTAAGCATCCCTGGAAAATATCGGGCGAGACACTGGTCGGCATGTTTGCTGAGAGTCTGCTGTTTGCTTTTTGCCTGATCGTTGTCGGGCAGGTCCAGGATCTGGTGTTTCAGCAATTGCCTCAGCCAACGTTGATGTTTATCGAACGCGAGTCCGCTTCGCGGGTAGTCAGTTTTGTGGGGGCGGGGGTTTATGAAGAAGTAATGTTCCGTCTGCTGTTACTGCCGTTGTGTTATCTGCTCTTTCGCGGGATGTTGCTGGAGGTCCGTTCTTCGGCGATCCTGGCGATCATATCCACCAGCCTGATCTTTTCGCTGGCGCACTATGTGGGCGCATCCGGCGATCAGTTCTCTGTGTTCAGCTTCACGTTTCGCACGGTGGCAGGACTGTTTTTCGCCGGCCTGTTTTTTCTGCGGGGATTTGGGATCACCGTCGGTGCGCACGCGACCTACGATATTATTGTCGGTGTGATGCTTGAAACGACTGTGTAACCCGCCTGGGCTTTGAGAAGCAGTTCAGAACTTACCAGAATTGATAGTAGCTGCCGCGTCCATAACCGGTGTTCCAGCCGGACTGGAACACAATACTGCCGTACAAAGTCGGGCGATAAGGCCAGACGCCGCAGTAGTAACCATAAAATCCCGAATTGGCATAACCAAAGTACGACCCGGGAGCAGCGAAGTAGGATCCTCCGTATGGAAGATAACTACCCCAGAGGGGGGTATAGCTGCCCATGTAAGGTGTGTAATTCCCATAGTAGGGGACATAATTCGAAATGACATTCCCCGAGTACGGCGAACAGTAGCAGGACGAGTAAGTGTTCCAGGCATTACAGAAGGGGCGAGGATAGAAGGAACTGCCTGCCCAGGTATAACCGATGCCGGCGGGATAGTGATTGATGCCATAATAGCCGGGCCGATAATAGCGATATCCGGCGACCGCGGCGTAAGGTCGGTATCTGTAATTATATCGGCGGGCACCGTAGTCGTAATAAGTGGAACGGTAAAATGAATAGTTTCGCGGGTAGTTGCTGGTGTAGCGATACCTTGAGTACCGTGGAGAGTGTCGATAGACGGAAGATGAGTACGGCCTGTGATAGCGGGAAACAGAAATCGGCCGTGCGGCGAGCGCGGTAGAAGTTTCCAGGCCAGCCAGCGCCAACAGGCAGCAGCCGAGTACGAAAGTTCGGAATGAGAATTTGAAATAGTCGGTCATGATTTCGGTTTCCCGTCTTCCATGACGTTGATCAAAAAATTCTTCTCTTAAAACTCAAACAGTGATTGCGTTTTGACCACAGCCAGTTCATCTGGAAATGTGTGAAACGCATGGATCAGCAAACTGGACTGATTGGCTTCAAAGTCGATGATACTCAAGGCGCCGGGGGTCAGGCGGCTTTCTGAAATAAAGTGATACGCCAGGTCCGCCCGCTGTGCATCCATCAGATATTCTTCATGGACATTTTTGAAGATCGTGTAATCAAGTTCTTCCAGTTGATAACTGACCTGGTAATACAGACCCGATTCGAGCTGCACGGAATCAGAGCGACAGCCACGCACCGGTTTTTCCAGTAAGCGTTTCTGGCTGGGCAGTGGATTCTGAAACGACGTCAAAATCTCACAGACAGATTTTCCGTTATGCTGAATACAGGCAATATGACCGGTCTCACAGACTTTCAATACCGCGGAAAAGTTCTTCTGTGTAATTTCCGCCGTGGCGCAAGTCGTATAAAGTTCCGGGTGAATCGAACGCCCTATCAAGCGAAAGATCAGATCGTTAACTTTCGGTCGGGCGGATCGGACATTCATTATAGTAAATCCAATAAATGGAAATGGGTATCTCGTAAATACTTATGAGCAAAGATGATTATGCGTTCTTTCAATCAGAATCGCCTCTGCTCTGAATCATCCCCCGATTCTAAGCGATCATGAGACCAATTCCAAACAAGGTTTGGTCAGATTTTCAAACTCCTTTTCTATTTTCCAGAACGCTGATTTTAGAATTGACTTTGGGAGGGGATTGACTCATGAAAAAACAATATTTTTCACGACTGCGATTGACTCAAGTACAAATGTAATTAAACTCTCACAATTACACTTGTACTTGAAGGAAAGCAGATGGCAGAACGCCCCGCTTTATCCAAAGGTGAAATGGAAATTGCCCGTGCCTTATGGGAACTGAAACACGCGACGGTGCGCGACGTGTTTGAGTCGTTTCCTGAATCGCGTGGAATTGATTTCACCACCGTCCAGACCTATTTGCGCCGTCTGGAGAAAAAGGGGTATGTGAACGTCAAACTCGATGGACGTACCCGTGTGTATACACCACGCGTCAAACCGCGCACCGTGATTCGCGAAACCGTCGATGACCTGGTGGACCGACTCTTTGCCGGCGAAACCTTTCCCCTGATGCAGCATCTGATTGAAGATCGACAGGTCAGTCGCGCGGATCTGGATGCGCTCAAAGGGTTACTGGACCAGTTGACGGAGGAACGCGATGCAGCTGACTGACGTTTCAATTATCTCGCTGGTGTGGCAGCAGTTCTGGCAATGTTCGGTGCTGGTGCTGGCAGTCTGGCTGATTTGTCGGCTCGTGCGTTTCAGGCGTTCGCATCTGACCTGTCTGCTCTGGCTGATTGTGCTGTTGAAATTTATCACGCCCCCTCTCTGGGACAGTTCGATGGGGCTGTTCTGCTGGATTCAAAATGGATTACCTGCCAAAGTTTCACCCAGCCAGCCGCCTGACGAACCAGAATTTATGACGCGCACCGAATCCATGCGCCTGCTGACCGGAGACGATATGGGAAAACTGCCCGACGTCTCAGCGAGTCCGGATTTCAAGGTGACAATTCACGAAAACGAAACGATGCGGCAGACTCCTGTCCGTTCAGAAACGACGGCGATTCCCGTGCAACCCACTGCGGAAAACAGCGGGCAGCCTGCGGCTCACTATTCCGTCAAACAGATCGGCGTGCTGATCTGGATGACGGTGGGTCTGCTGATTGCAACAGTGATGCTGGTGCGTTACCTGCGGTGCTGGCACATCATTCGACGGGCGGGAGAACAATCGCATCCGGAGTTGAATCGGTTATTAGAACGACTGTGTGCAGAATTAAAATTGAAACGCCGTGTGCGGCTGCTGATTACTCACAGTCGGATGGGACCGGCGGTGATTGGCCTGTTGCGTCCGACAATCATTCTTCCGACGGCGATCACGGAGAGTCGCTCCCTGAAAGAGCTGGAACCGGTGCTGGTGCACGAACTGATTCATATCCGCCGAGGCGATCTGTGGATTGGTCTGCTGCAACTGCTGGCATCGGTGGTGTGGTGGTTTCATCCGCTGGTCTGGTTTACGGGTCGTCGCTTGAAATTCGAAATCGAACAATGCTGTGATGAGGAAGTGCTCGCCGAACTGAACTGCGACCCCAGACAGTATGCCGCCTGCCTGCTGGAGATTCTGGAGTTGAAGCAGACGTTAACAGCGGTCCCCGTAGTGCCGGGCGTGCGTCCGGTGGAAATTACTTCAAAACGACTGGAGCGAATTATGCGACTCGGACAAGGATGTCAGAAGCGTACCCCCTGGTGGTGCTGGATGATTTTTGTGACGCTGGCAGCAGTGGTGCTGCCGGGAGCCGCGTTTGTGGTGAATGCCGCAGATGCCAATAATGACGTGAAGCAAGTCAACGTGGAAAAGCCGAGCCAGAACCATCCAAAACAGAGCATAGACGCAATCCAGTTACTTCCTTTTTATGACCCACTCAAACGGGCGATGAATAGTGATAACCCCTTCAGCCGCAGGTATTCAAAAGATTTGGATTACCTGTCTGCTGAGATTGATATGCGGGACTGGATTTCCCGTTCTGTCTGCACCCGCAGCTATCCCATTCAGGAACTGCTGGAGAAGGCTGGTAAGAACATGGTGCCGATGCGGGCCGAAGCGATCCTGACAGAAAAACTGAATGCCCGAATCAAGCTGCTCAGAGAGTTCGCTGCTGTCAATGACAGGCCCGAATACAGTACTTCCGTCCCCATTTATTTTGGAACCCACCAGATCCCCCTCAAAGACGAGCGCAAGCAATACCGCATGGTGTCCTATGGTGGCTATGACATCCGGAATGATCAACTGATTGTGTGGGCAAAGGATGAACGCTATCACAGTCTGGTAACTCAGGCACTGGATGAACTGTCCCGGGAAGAGATGACCCCCTTTGTGCTGACGGCAAAGTTTATCTCGGTGCCCCGCGGGCTGCGGGACAAAATCAGTTCAGAACGAAGGAAGGTGAAGGTCTACCAGGCTGAGAAGTCGGCTGTGGTCAGTGATGCTGCCGGAGAGCAGCCTGAATTGATCGGGCCGGAAACGATCAGTCATCCTTCCCTGATCTGTGAAATCCTTGATGAAAAGCGTGTCCGGGAAGTGCAGCGCATGATCAAGTCCTCAGCAGACACGCAGACTTTGTCGGCACCACAAATTCGATTTATCGATGGGCAGACGGTGCAGCTGGAAACAAAAAAACGCCACGAAATGGAACCCAAATTTCGCGGCGCCGGCCAGTCATATTCAATGAATCATTACGATGTCGGCCTGGATCTACGCGTGACCTTTTCCACTGGAAAGGGGATCCAAAATCGAGGCATGCTGGATTATCAGATTATCAGTTCTGAGTATGCCGGCCTGAAAAAACAGAAGCTGAATCATCCCGAATCCGGGCAGACAGGTGTGATTGAGTTTCCTGTAATAACGGAATGGCATTTCAAAGATGCCAGACTGCTGGAACCGGGACAGGTGCTGCTGGTTGAAGGTCTGGGACTGCAACAGGAAGCGGATTCCCCCAGCGTCCTGTTAGCATTGTTCCAGGTGGACCGCGCCAGAGCTGATGAGAGAAAGCCTGTGATGTGGGGAGAGGGAGTGAACAGTGACGCGGGCGTGACCGGGCAACTGCAACTGGATGAATCCCACTTCAAAGATGCTCTAGTGACTCTCGCTTATCCTGTCGCCGATCTGGTGCTGCCGGTGAGCAGGCAAATGATTCTGGGTTCAAATAAAACTCCCTATAATGAACAACCTCGATTCGAACCTCTGATTGAACTGATCAAACAGAATGTCACACCAGAAGCATGGGGAGATCCTCGCAAGACCGGTCGCGAAATCAGGCCTTATCCCGAGAAGCTCTCGCTTGTCATTCGAGCAAAGCGGGCGACTCATGATCAGATCAAAGGTCTGCTGACAAAGATCAGAGTAGCCCAGGATCGACAGATTGGACTCAAGCTTGATCTGGTCACAGCTGATTATCTGAATGCCGAGCTTAAAAAAATAGACCGGTTTGCTACCCCCCTGACGCGCGGGTTATGGGAGAAATTGAAGTCGGAAGAACTGGATGAGGGAGTTCTACTGAAGGTACCTGAGACGAAACTGTTGCTGAAGATGTCTTCCAGTGTGAATGACATGGAATACAAGATGTCTGCAAAAGTGACATTCTTCAATGGGCAGTCTTGCGAGTTCAATTTACTCGATTCACTGGTGCCTGATCAGAAGTCGAAATCGCTGCTTCAGCTAAGGCCGGAACTGTTGAAAGATCAGCGGATCAGGATTTCCTATCTGATCAACGCCAGGAATGCTCTGGATGCGCTTTCCCATGTCGAAAGCGCGACGATTCCCCCGGGGCAAACGTTGCTGGTGGATATTACCGATCAACTTTCGAGAGATCGAAGTTCATTCCAGTTTGATCAATTCGTGAAGCAGGCGGAACTGTCATATCAGAAACAGCCCAAACGCTGTTTTATGCTGGTGACGCCGACCATTCTCACAGCGTCCGCTGAAGTGCCAGAATATCGAGATCCTCAGCATCCACAGCAACCTCATTCTTCAGAACAGGAATGGCATTTATCCGATCCGTAGCCGATACCATTCTCTCAACTGTCTGCCGAATCAAATCCGGATTGAGCTTTGCAGGCGCTCCCTGGTATGGTTTCCTGGTCGGCAGGATCTCTTCCAACCAAAAGAAGGGAACGATTCCTCAGGAACATACTCTGCTTGTCGATATCACGGAACAGATTACAGGTCAGAAACATTCTCTGTTGCCTTCTGAACTGCAGGGGCAAGTCCTGGCAGGTCAGGAACTACAGAACCGTTATCTGCTGCTGGTAACTCCTTCAAAGCCGGACAATATTACAAAACTGCGGATCACTCCCCATAAATAAACCGCAACTCACTCCCCCGTCCCGCTGACATTGAACAGCAGGCTCTGTCCGTCGGGAGTGAAACAGACATCGCCGATGATGGTGCCGTTGACTTTGATTTCGATGGGGGCGGGCGGTTTGTCTTCCGCGGGATTGAACTGCATCAACTGTCGCGGCTGGGCTCCGGCGGCGAAAACGATTTTTTCCCCCGAGGGATGCCAGGCGATGTCGGCGTAGGGGGCGGTTTTATTCGAGTAATGTACTTTGTAGCCCTGCTGTTTACCGGCGGCGTTCACGGTGGCAATTTCGTAAGTGGACTCGTTCGCATTGCGCCCTTTGAAACAGATCCAGTTGCTGTCGGGGGACCAGGTCATGTTCCAGTAAATCGACGAGTAGGGGCTTTCGCCTGCCGGGAAGAGGTCGGTTCTGGTCCCTTCTACCAGATCATAGACGCGAATATTGGCTTTGTTTCCTGAACGGACTGTATAGGCAATTTTTTTACCGTCGGGCGACCATTGTGCGCCCCAGCCTCCTGCTTCGATCATTTCGCGGTGTGAACCGTCGGCGTGCATCAGGGCGGCCCCGGAAGGAGAGATTTGTGAGAAGGCAATCCTGTTACCTGCGGGAGACCAGCTGGGCATGACTCCGGAGCCGATAGCTTCGAGGTTCGTGCCGTCGGCGTTGACAGTGATGATTTTGCCGTCAGAAAATTTCTCGCCCTCTTGTGACTTTCTGCCATCAAAGGCCAGTTTCTGGCCATCGGGTGAAAAGACAGGTGAGCCGGCGGTATAGTATTCGCCGGGGACGATAAAGAGATTTGCTTCTCCCCCTTCTGATGGCGCGGTATAGAATCGCACGCGTTTGACGCCCGCTTCTTTTTCGTCGGCGGTGAGGGGGGACAGATTGAAGGTCAGTAACAAAAGTGTATTGACCAATATGAAACAGACTGGATTGAACATGTTGCGTCCTTATCTCTAAGTTATCAGGCTTCAATTTGCAGTATTAATTTGTGTGTTTCAGATTAAACAACAGTTGCCCTCCATCGGGAGTAAAGCTGACATCACCGTTGAGGTAGCCTTCAAAATTGATGTCGACTGGTTCTGGTGCATTGGCGTCAGCTGGGTTGAACTGGAGCAACTGCCGTGGCTTTGTATGGGGGCAGAAAACAATCACTTCGCCGACGGGATGCCAGGCAAAATCCGCATAGGGGGCCGTCTCGTGATGGTAATGCACTTTGTAGCCGGCCTGTTTTCCGGCGATGTTGATGGTGGCGACATCGAAACTTCTGTCTTCAGCTCTGCAGCCTTTGAAACAGAGCCACTGACTGTCGGGTGACCAGGCCATATTCCAGTAGACGCTGGTGTAAGGGCTTTCGCCTGCAGGGAAAAGGTCGGTTTTCGTGCCCTCGATCAAATCGTAAATGCGAATGTTGCCTCTGCCGTTGACGGGAAAACTATACGCCAGTTTTCTGCCATTCGGCGACCACTGCGCGCCCCAGCCTCCTGCATCAATCAATGTTCGGTGAGAGCCATCGGCGTGCATGATGGCGACGCCGTAAGGAGCATGTTGAGAAAAGGCAATCCGATTACCACCGGGCGACCAGCTGGGCATGCGGCCGGGCCCCAGAACTTTCAGATTGCTGCCATCCGCGTTGACCACGATGATCTTTGCCTGGATTGATGTTTCTCCTGCTTGAGATTTCCAGCCATCGAACAGCAGTTTTTGACCATCGGCAGAAAAAGACGGGGAGCCAGCCGTATCGTAATCCCCGGGCACCAGGAATAGAGCGGCGTCTCCTCCTTCGGCAGGAGCCTGATAAAAGCGGTCACGGATGGATTCCGTATCGCTCTCTTCAGCAGTCACCGGCAGAGTGCCTGGTACGACCGATAAGAGCGTTACCAGAAGTGTGAAACTGACAATGCGTAAACAGCTCATTCTTCATCCCTGCTGTGTGAATTGGATTGTTTTGAACAGGAATTATTTTTTATCGCGTGCATTAAACAGCAGATGCTGGCCATCCGGGGTAAAGCTCACATCGCCGTTGATATTGCCGTCGACAGTGATGTCCAGAGGTTCGGGGGCTTTGTCTTCCGCCGGATTAAACTTGAGCAGCTGGCGCGGTTTGGTGTCAGAGCCGAAGACAATCATGTCCCCTTGTGGATGCCAGGCCATATCCTGGTAGGGTGAGACTTTACTGCGGTAATGGACTTTGTAGCCTTCCTTCATGCCGGCGACATTGACGGTGACGACTTCATACATCTTGTCGGCAGCGTTACGCCCCAGGAAGCAGACCCAGTTACTGTCGGGCGACCAGGCCATGTTCCAGGAGATGACGGAATAGGGACTTTCACCTTCCGGGAAGACATCGAATCGGGTGTCTTCAATCAAATCGTAAATCCGGAGATTGGCTTTGCCCGACGTGTAAGCACGGTACGCGATTTTTTTACCATCGGGAGACCATTGCGCGCCCCAGGCTCCCGATTCGATCAACGTGCGATTGCTGCCGTCTGCATTCATGATGGCAACACCTGAAGGAGATGGTTGCGAGAAGACAATCCGGTTTCCGCCAGGAGAAAAACTGGGCATGGCGCCGGCACCGATGATTTTCGGATCAGAGCCGTCCGCGTTGGCGACCATGATTTTGACATTGGAAAACGTTTCTCCCTCCTGAGATTTCCAGCAATCGTGTGCCAGCTTGGAACCGTCGGGAGAAAAGGTGGGGGAACCGGTATTATAGTAGTCTTCCGAAACGTAATATTGTTTCGGATCTTTGCCTTCCGGGCTGGCGATGTAAAACCGTGTGCGGTTGACCTTGGGTTTTTCGTCTGCATTGATCCGGTTGAGACTGGAACTCTGAAGCATAATCACTGAGAAGCAGAGCATTGCGGCGTACACAACTGGTTTCATTTCGAATCCTCTTATTGTTAATGTAAATTAAATCAGAGTTCTCCTGTCTAGCTGTTATAGCATTTTACAGACTGCGATCAAAGAAAAAAACAGGAAGAGAAAACCAGGGCCGGTGATCTGAATTGACATGCCGTGATTGAAACGAAAAACGAGAATACCGGTTTTCAGTTTCACAAGATCAATTGCTGAACTAAGTCGCGATTTTAAATAGTTTTGAGATAAACGATGAGCACGGCTTGAGGTCTGAATCTGATCAAAGTAGCCTGATGTGAACAAGGCCTGTTTTGCGGATGAAAAAGTGCCTTTTCCAGTTTCATTCAGGAGTACGTCCATGAAGAATCCCAGTTTTGTGAATCGCGAGCTGATCTGTACGACATTTATTGTGTTAGTCGTCAGCGGATTAGCGGCTTTGGCCGCCAGCAGCAAAACTGTTCCCGATGCCGAGTTCGCCAAGTCGACCGTGGATTTCGGAATCGTTGTCAGCGATATCGACAAGTCACTTGCGTTTTACAAGGACGTCCTCGGGCTCAAAACACGTGAGCCATTCGAAGTGACTCCGCAGATGGGAGTCGACTCAGGGCTGTCAGACAACCTGCCGTTCAAGGTGTACCCGCTGGTACTGGAAAACGACAGTACGGCGACCAATGTGAAACTGATGCAGTTTAAGGATACACCAGCAAAGAAAGTGGATAACTCATTTATCCATTCTTCTCTGGGCGTGAGTTATCTGACCATTTATGTGAAAGATACCACAGCGGCTCTGGCGCGGGCCAAGGCGTTCGGTGTTGAACCAGTCGCCAAAGGCCCGATTGCTCTGCCAGAAGGCTTCCCGAAAGGCATTTATCTGACTCTGCTGCGTGACCCCGATGGGAACCTCATCGAACTGGTGGGGCCGAAGAAGTAATACGCTGCTCAAAGCCGGCATACTGGATGATGACACTCGTGATGGGTGTCATCATTTTTTTGTGTTCATGCCATACTTCTTCATTTTGTTATACAGGGTCACACGACTGATGCCCAGCGTTTTTGCGGTGTTCGTGCGGCTGTAATTGTTTTTGAACAGAGCCTGTTCGATCAGTTCTTTCTCGGTGACGGCCACCTGGTCACCCAGTCGTTCTGAATCGTTCTGTTTATGGTTCAGTACAACGGATGGATCATTGGTCGGGCCAACCAGTCCCATCAGAATATGAGAAGGCAGGTTCTCTTTACGTAAGATCCCTTCGCGGCAGTAGATGACCGAGCGGCGGATTACGTTTTCCAGTTCCCGGACATTGCCGGGCCAGGGATACGTGTGCAATGCTTCCATAAACTCTTCGTCAATGCGATCGACGGGGATATTATGTTTGAGTGACATCTGATGCACAAAATCATTCGCCAGCACGATGATGTCTGACTTGCGTCGTCGCAGAGGGAGTACATCGAATTTCAACATGTTCAATCGATAGTACAAGTCAGGTCGGAACTTGCCCTGTTCGACGAGAGGCTGCAGATCCATATTACTGGCGACCACCAGGCGGGCCTGATTCACGTGCGTTTTATTCGAGCCAATCGGTTCGAATTCCCCGGTCTCGATCACGCGTAACAGTTTGACCTGCTGCTCCGGGCCCAGCACATCGATTTCGTCCAGCAGTACCGTGCCTCGACCTGCAGCGAGAAATTTACCGTCTTTGTCCGCGTGGGCACTGGTGAAGGCACCACGCACATGACCGAACAGTTCACTTTCAATCAGGTCGTTGGGTAACGCTCCACAGGCCACATTCAGGAATGGCTCATTGCGGCGTGGAGAAACATCATGGATCAGACGGGACAGATAGGTTTTACCGGCTCCGGTCTCCCCGATCAGCAGGACGGTGACATCGTGCTGAGCGGCGATTTCCAGTTCATTCAGCATGAGCTTCATTTCATGCGAATTGGTTTCGAAGCGACGGGTAATTCCATGTTCGCCGGTATTCTCGGTCGACTCGTGGGTGGTACCCGCTGCAGCGGAACGTTTGGTCGTTGATTTATTACCAGGAGCTGAACCGCCTGAGGTCGCTCCCAGGGAGGCATTCAGCATCGCAGACTGAGTGACCACGATTTTCTCTTCCGGGTTCAGGCAGGAGTCAATTTCCAGCAGCAGTTCTGCTTCGCTGGCAAAACCTTTGATGTGCATCATGGAAGAGCAGGCAGTCCGTCGTTCCAGGATCTCAGGACACTCTTCCTCTGTGAGCAGGATGATTTCTGTATCGGGAGCAGCAGACTGAATCATATCCAGCAGATGGTCTTCCTGGTGTCCGCCTGAAAGAAGAAACCGCAGATCGACCAGGATGGAATCAATGTCCTGCTCACTGCACTGCTCGTAGCAGTCTTCGAGACTGCTGCAAATCGAGAGCTGGAACGTTTTTTTGAAATGAGCAAGGATCTGCTGCTGAATCACTGTATCGCGTGTTACCAGAATCAGTGTCGGGAGTTCCATAATGGCTTTCTCTATTTCAAATTCTAAATGACAAAGTAGTTTCTCAAGGAGAATCAATCTGAAGACTCGCGATGACAGGGGAAGTGAACCTGTCCGGCCAGCCGGGTGATCGAAGTGCTTCTGTTTTTAAACAAATAGAGTGCCAGACTGTAAAGGTTCTCTGACGTTCGTGAGGTAAGGGGAATAGCGGTAACGAGTTACGTTTAAATAAGAAATTCGGGATGGCAAAAAAGCGACACAGGTCATGTGGAGAAAAAACATCAATGGTGTGGTGTGTTGTTTTAGATCAACATGATTTCGACGAGGTTCTGTACGTTTGGAACCGCTTTCATCAGGCAGAATGGAATTCGTGAGTGCGTGCTATTGGATGCGGAATTCCGGCCTGTTAAACTTCAGAAACAGAATGTGAAGAATGGATGCGTCTTCAGGGTGAGGATGAGGCGTGTCAGCGGTACGGGACACAGGTTATCGAGAGGGAAATACAGTGGCGACCTTTGCAGTCATCTTAGCAGCAGCCGGGAAGAGTTCACGATTTAAGTCGAAGGGAGCGGAGATCCTGGGGGCAGGCCCTCAGAAAAAACCGTTTATGGATTTAAAGGGGCGGGCAGTCTGGGTGCGTTCTGCAGAGATTTTTTCGAACCGCGAAGATGTAAAACAACTGATCATTACGGTTTCGGCCGAGGACATCGAGTGGTTTAAAGAGAAGTTTCGGCCCAACCTGGCCTTCATGGAGATTGAAATCGTCGCGGGAGGCGCAGAACGGGCGGACTCGGTGCAAAATGCGTTAGCGCGGGTCAAAGCCGGCATTGATTATGTCGCTATTCACGATGCAGCCCGTCCCCTGATTACGGATAAATGGGTCGGCGAAATCTTTTCTGCTGCGGAAAAACATGACGCGGTGATCCCCGCCGTCCGGGTATCCAGTACCCTCAAACGGGCCGGTCAGGATCTGAAGATTCAGGAAACCGTCGACCGCACGAATCTCTGGGCGGCCCAGACGCCACAGGTCTTCAAGCGACAGCTGCTGTTAGACGCGTATGCACGGCGCGGCGATTTTCAGGCCACTGACGAAGCACAGCTGGTTGAGCATCTGGGGCACGAGGTTAAGATTGTCGAAGGTTCCCCTTTGAATCAGAAGATCACGACCGCCGCGGACTTCCGAATGGCAGAGGCGCTGGTCAATGCGTTGCCCAAGCCCAAAGGGATTCAGGCACTGCATCCGTTTGCCGATGAGGAACCCCGGGGGATGTTTTAAAAGCGTCTCAATGAAAAACATGAAACTCAGGTGAATCTGTCCATTGCTGTTTGAGGTTCGGCTGCCGGGAGGTTAGTCTGGAGTACAGCTCTGGTGACGCGACCCCGAACCTGGGCGCAGGCTCAAATGTGTTGACGCCAGATCATAATCTTTCTCTGTACTTAAGGAAGCACCATGAGTTCGACCCCGGAATCCGCAGAAACAACTGAACCCGCCTCAAAATCGAAGAAAAAGGTTTCCACCCAACGTCGCGTCATTTCATGGGTATTTATCGCGATTCTGCTCGGTGTGGTTCTACTGGAATGGCGTGCGAAATCATCGCAGGCAAAAACCTTTGAAAGTCTGGGAGCCGCTATGGATGAAGCGGGAAATTCCGGCGAGTTCCCCTTTGCACAGTTTGAAGAAACCGTACAAGGGAACCCGGACGTGGATGTTGATGAATCCGGGGCGATCATGCGGCTCTACCATTATAAGTGGAATGGTATTTTTAAAACGTATCATCTGCGGTTACTGGTGAATGATGAAGATCTGGTCGTAACCTACGATACGGAACCCGAAGGCGAGACTGTGAATGGCATGCGCCGGATCTCGAAAAAGAATCTGGAAGAACTGGTGCAGAAAAATAAACAGGAAGTGACTGCCCAGAAAGCAGAATCGAAACCGGTGTCAGAGACTCCCGTAACAGAAACGCCAGCAAAAAAAGAGACATCTGAAAAAGAAGCAGCGGCCCCTAAAGACGAATAATGGTTAACGATCAATAAAAAAAAACAGCCTGGTATCAGAGATGGATACCAGGCTGTTTTTGATTCGAAGTTTCGCTTACTCGTCGGTCACACAACCTTCAGAAGCGGATTTCACATTCTTGATATATTTGTAAAGTGTACCCCGCGTGTATTTAAACGGAGGGGCCGTCCAGGCTTTGCGACGTTCTTCGAGCTCTGCATCACTGACATCCATCTCCAGTCGATTTTTGTCGGCGTCGATAATGACCTTGTCGCCATTTTTGACCAGGGCGATTGGACCGCCTTCCTGTGCTTCAGGAGTGATATGTCCGACGATAAAGCCGTGTGAACCACCAGAAAAACGACCGTCGGTCAGCAGGGCAACATCCTTACCCAGGCCGGCTCCCATGATGGCGGAAGTCGGGGTCAGCATTTCGGGCATCCCTGGTCCCCCTTTGGGGCCTTCGTAGCGGATGATGATCACATCGCCTTTTTGAATCTGCTTGTCTTCGAGGGCTTTGAGCATGTCCTCTTCGGAATCGAAGACGTTGGCGGTCCCTTCGAAGACCAGGCCTTCCTTACCGGTGATCTTGGCGACGGCACCTGTCGGAGCCAGGTTGCCTTTAAGTATCTGCAGGTGACCGGTCGGCTTGATCGGGTTTTCGACAGCGTGAATGATATCCTGACCCTCTTTGAGGCCCGGTAGTTCTGCCAGGTTTTCGGCCACTGTTTTTCCCGTGACCGTCATGCAGTCGCCGTTGATCAGGCCTTTTTCCAGCAGGTATTTCATCACGGCTGGTGTCCCGCCAATCTCCTGCAGGTCAGCCATCACGTATTTACCACTGGGTTTGAAATCGGCCAGCAAAGGAATACGATCGCTGACGGACTGGAAGTCATCAATAGTCAGTTCCAGGCCGACAGAACGGGCGATGGCCAGCATGTGCAGCACGGCGTTGGTCGATCCCCCCAGTGCGACAATCAGTACCATCGCATTTTCGAAAGCCTCGCGGGTCATGATGTCGCGGGGTTTCAGATCCAGTTCCAGCAGTTTCCTGATGGCGGCACCAGCGCGGATACACTCATCGAGTTTATCGGGATGCTCTGCAGGAATGGAAGAACTGTAAGGGAGTGACATCCCCAGAGCTTCGATGGCAGACGACATCGTGTTGGCGGTATACATGCCGCCGCAGGCACCAGCGCCCGGACAGCTTTTCTGTACGATTTCTTTTCGGGTTTCATCTGTGATCGTACCAGCCAGGTATTCGCCGTAAGACTGAAATGCGGAGACAATGTCCAGCTTCTGATTATTCAGACAGCCGGGAGCAATCGTTCCCCCGTAAACCATGATCGAGGGGCGGTTAAATCGTCCCATGGCAATCAGGCAGCCAGGCATGTTCTTATCACAGCCAGGCAGCGAAATGTTGGCATCGTACCACTGGGCACAGGTGACTGTTTCGATACTGTCGGCGATCAGGTCGCGGGACTGCAGCGAATAGGACATGCCGTCGGTGCCCATGGAAATCCCGTCGCTCACACCGATGGTATTAAACCGCAGGCCAACCAGATCGGCGGCTTCGACGCCCTCTTTGACCTTGGCAGCCAGTTTGTTGAGGTGCATGTTGCAGGAATTGCCTTCGTACCAGACGCTGGAAATTCCGACCTGGGCCTTGTTCATATCCTCTTCGCTCATGCCGGTGGCGTAGAGCATGGCTTGCGAGGCACCCTGCGAACGGGGCTGTGTGATACGGGAACTGTACTTGTTCAAAACGGGTTGCGAATCGGCTGACATCGACGTGTTTCCTCTAATGTAATTTCACGATCTATGGTTTGAATGGGGGAATGAATAATGGCTCTGGGGATTGTCCAGGCGTTAGCTCACCTGAAAAAACAGCCGGTTATTCCAGCAGCATTTTCATGCGATAAGGGACTCGTTCGACACGAGGCAGAATCTGGGGCTGATAAATCTGGGTATAGGCTTCTGCTTCGCGATGGGTCTGCCAGGCGTCTTCACTTTCCCAGTGTTCGACAAGCACAAACGTCGCAGGTTCGCCTTCAGACTGATAGACGTCAAACCGCAGGCAGCCTGGCTCGGTTCGGGACAGACGGCAGGCTTCGGTTAACAGTCCCTGGATTTCTTCTGCATCAGCAGCATCTTTGAGCGTCAGGATGACATTGAGGCAAAACATAATGGTTCTCTTGAATTCATGAAGATACAGGTTGTGACTATGCAAAAAACGAAGCAGGATTTTGAGCTCCGATTATCTCAATACAGTAACACTCTGAAGTCCGAAACGACAGTAAAGCAGGATTCTTAAACTGCAGGGAACCGCAAATCTCCGGCTGCGGTCATAAAATCAGTAATCCCGGATCTGTTCAAATGATTCAGTAAGCGCATGGGGCTGCGGGGAATACGAGCTGTTTGCGGGAATCGCGGTCTGGGTTGAGACTGCCGGTCTCGTAGTCTGCAGGGAACCTTTGTCAAAAGGGGCCGAAAAAAATGGAAATCGAGTCCACACTTGGATGACGGGTTGCCTTTTGTCTGTTATCATTCCGACAAGAGGCAGAGGCGAATGGATGACAGAAGTCTGCCTGTTGAATCTGATATATGGTTCTTTTGATTCATGTTGCGGGAGTACCAGGTGAGTAAGATTGGAACTGCGGAGTGGTTGGACTGGAAGCGACTGCCTTTATTTTCCAGATATGATGCGGAAGCGTCCCTGGTTCAGATGTGCGACCGGCTGCTGGAAGAAGCGACCCGGCAGGCATCAGGCGATGACTACATTCGTCAGTTTCTGCCTCAACTGGCGACCGAACTTTCGTGCCAGTGGTGCACCTTGATTGAACGGACGCCCGAATGGGAAACCCTGTTTGAATTCGGTCGCAACGCCGCCGGCGGCTTTCCTTCACATCTGTGTGATGAAGCATTGGACCGCGATGCCGCCGGACTGTGTGTCGATGAGAACCGGGCCGACTGGTCGTTCATGGCGGCGCCTCTGGGAGATGTCCGACCGGGTACGATTCTGCTGGTTGGCGGTCGAGACCTGAATGCGACTTCGCTGAGTGAAGCGATCATCTCAGCCCGCGCGCTGGGTTATGCATTGTCGGTCGTGGAGCAGCGAGAGAAGAATCTGCGGCGCATCAAGCGCCTGCAGACCACACTGCACATTGCGTCCAGTTTTTCTTCCGCCCGGGAAACACAGCCTCTGCTGGAACTGATCGCCAAAGAAGCGACACGCCTGCTGGAAAGTGAGCGTTCCAGTATTTTCATCTGGGATCGGGAACACAAGCAGGTCGTTGCCTGTCCCGCGCTGGGAGTGGAAGGCAATACGCTGCGACTGCCCGATGATGTGGGGATTGTCGGGGATGTGATTCACAGTGGCAAAACTATTTGCGTTGATGATGCTTATAACGATGAGCGATTTGATCCCAGTGTGGATAAGTCGAGCGGCTTTCGCACTCATAACCTGTTGTGTGTTCCCTTACGGAATAACGCGGGCGAACTGATTGGTGCGTTTGAAGTGATGAACAAGGAGAAGGGCAAAGCCGACTACGATGACGCCGACGCCCAGAGCCTGGAAGAACTGGGTGTGCAGGCAGCAACGGCGCTGGAGAATACGCGCGAAATCGAACAGCTGTCCCGCAGCCGTGATCAACTCACAGAGCAAGTCAAACAGAAAGTGCAGATCATCGGTAAGAGCTCAGCCATCACTGCGCTGCGTTCTACCATTGAACGTCTGGCGGGCACCGATCTTCCCGTTTTGATCCTGGGGGAAAGTGGAACGGGGAAAGAAGTCGTAAGCCAGTCGCTGCATTACCAGGGGCCGCGGGCGAATACGCCGTTCATCGCGGTCAACTGTGCGGCTCTGACCGAAACGCTGCTCGAAAGCGAGTTGTTCGGTCACGAAAAAGGAGCGTTTACCGATGCCCATGAGACGCGGGCCGGCAAGTTTGAACTGGCGGAAGGGGGGACGCTGTTCCTGGATGAAATCGGCGACATGAGTCCGGGAGGCCAGGCAAAACTGTTACGCGTGCTGGAACAGAAAGTCGTTACCCGCGTGGGCGGTTCGGAAACGATTCCCATTAATGTGCGCGTCGTAGCGGCTACGAATGCGAAGCTGGCGGATGCGGTTCGTGATAAGAAGTTCCGCGAGGACCTGTATTATCGGTTGAGCGTGGTGACCCTGGATCTGCCTCCCTTGCGCGACCGTCCGGAAGATGTGATTCTGCTGGCCGAATTTTTCCTGGCGCAGTTCTGCTCCCAGGCCAATCGTCGCGTATTGAAAATTTCTGCGGAAGCGAAAAAGCGGCTGCAGGCCCATCTCTGGCCCGGCAATGTGCGCGAGCTGCGGAACCTGATGGAGCGGGTGGCCTTCCTGTGTGCCGGCGATCGGGTGGAAGTGGAAGACCTGGCCTTCATCCTGAGTCCGGCACGCGATTCCGTGGTCGACATGTCCGCCGACCTGAGCCTGAAAGAAGCCTCGCGTCGTTTTCAGCAGGAATACATCCGCCGCACGATCAAACGGGTGGGGGGCAACATGAGCGAGACTGCCAAGTGTCTCGGCCTGCATCGTTCCAACCTGTACCGCAAAATGGGCCAGCTGGACATGCACGAAGCCAACGAAGGTGCCGACGACGAGGACTGAGCGGGAAAGGAATGCAGCGCTTTCTGATTTTTGCTACCACGAAAAATACGAAACCGCACGAAAGTAAAAACAAAGGGTGGTACCGAATGCAATTCGGTACGAGCGCAGCGAGCAGGAAATTGACGGTGTGAGCGATCATTTCGCGAAGGGGCAAACCCATGTGTTTTTCTCGCATTATCGACGAGCTTTGCATTGTCGTGCTGCGAATGTTCTAGATGGTCACGTTCCAGCGTGAAACTAATTTGCTCGTGATCAGGCGGGCGGACACATGGTTCCGCATCCTGCAGAATCCTGTATCGGAAATTCTCCGATCATTCGAATGCTTTCACTGACAGTTTCCTGTTGTCTCCGACAACCCCGAATTGCATTCGGGGCCACCCATTCTTTCTCTCTGAATAAAAATTCTTTCGTGTCATTTCTTACTTTTCGTGGTAGAAAAATTCTGAGGGAATCTTCCTTACTGACAGTCGATTCTGATTGTTTCCAGTCATCTGGCGCAGTAAGGGTGACTTTACAGCGTGCGTTGAAATGGAGAAACTGAATCCACAAAGCTAACTTACGTCAGTATGAAACTGTGAGTAAAAATTGTGGAGACATTGATGGAACATTTGAAAGTCGGAATTATCGGTGCGGGTGGGATCGCTGCGAAGATGCATCTGCCGGAACTGCAGACGGTGGATCACTGTGATGTGGTCATGCTCTCTGGTCGAAAGCAGTCGCGGCTGGATGTGCTGTGTCGCAAGTTTAAAGTGCCCCGCTGGACCCACGAATATCAGGCCGTGATTGACGATGAAGAAGTGAACGCGGTGGCGATTGCGTTGCCGCATCCCCTGCATGTGGAATGGGGGATCAAAGCGATCAAAGCCGGCAAGCATGTTTATATGCAGAAGCCGTTAAGCACGTCGATGGATGAAGCAGACGCGTTTGTGGAAGCGACCGACAATCACGATCAGACGGTGCTGGCGCTGCCTTACATGTCGAATCCGCATGTGCTGGCGTGTCGCGATTATATCCAGGAGGGGAAGCTGGGGACGATCTCGTCTGCCCAGGCGCGGGCCAGTCATGGAGGGCCGGAAGTCTATTACGCGGGGATTCAGCAGATTCTGGAAGAGAAGCCGGCGGACGATTTGTGGTTCTTCGATGCAGACAAGGCAGACGTCGGTGCGCTGTTTGACATGGGCGTGTATGCGATTGCCAACCTGGTAGGAGTGGCCGGCGCGGTCAAGTCGATCACGGCTAAACTGACGACGGTTGCCAAACCGACGAAGCTGGAGGATACGGCGTCAATGATCCTGGAGTTTGAAAGCGGTGCGCTGGGAACGGCGCAGACCGGCTGGTGTGATGCTGCCCGAACCTATGAATTTTCGGTGCATGGGACGGCGGGCAAACTGGTCAGCAGTCGTCAGGCCGAGTCGCTGCGGTATTATTGTCCCAGTTCCCAGGTCGATGAAGATGCGCCGCTGATCGAAGAAATTATTGATCTGTCGACCTACCCCGTGCAGAATTCACATCAGCACTGGGCGGACTGTATCCGGAAGGGAATTCAGCCCCCCTTATCGAATGCGGCGACGGCCCGGCATGTGACCGAAATCCTGCTGGCCGCGTTGAAATCTTCCCGGGAAAACCGCACGGTGGACATTATTTCCCGCTTGAGTCTGGCTTGATCGGAAGCGGTAAACGACGGGAATTGCAGGCGATTTTATTGATTTTGACAGACGAGGCTACCGGTACGGTGTCGTTTGAGAGCAGGGTTGACTATAAATGTGCTGTGGCGGAATGATCGTTTCTGCCGCCGCGCCTGGTATTCCCATCAACTTCATTTTTAACGCATTCGGGGAGTGTTCCCAATGACGGAGCGGTCTGAACTCGTTGAAGAACTGCGCTGGAAAAAGATCCCGGTTCTCAATGATGGTTTTGTGTGTCTCGTAGATGTCATGGGCGATGACAGTTCGATTGTTCAGGCAGCCCGTGTCAGTTATGGGGAAGGAACCAAACGGGTTTCCGATGACCGTACGCTGATCCGCTATCTGATGCGACATCGTCACAGTACACCCTTTGAAATGGCCGAACTCAAGTTTCTGGTTCGGGTTCCGATGGACTGCTGGCGGCAGTGGATTCGTCACCGGACTGCGAATGTGAACGAATACAGCACCCGGTATTCCGTTGCCATCGATTCAGCTCAGACCACATTGCCCGGCGAATGGCGCACCCAGGCGACCTCGAATCGACAGGGGAGCGATGCCCCGCTTACTGAAGATTTAGGGACAAAACTGACCGAAGAAGAGACCGCATTTCAGAAACATGCCCGTGATGTGTACGAAGCCCGGCTGGAAGCAGGCGTGGCCCGCGAGCAGGCACGAAAAGACCTGCCCCTGGCGACTTACACTGAAGCTTACTGGAAAATTGATTTACATAACCTGATTCATTTCCTGAGTTTACGAATGGACTCTCATGCACAATGGGAAATTCAGGAGTATTCGCGGGCGATTGGTGAAGCGATTGTGAAACCGCTGTTTCCAGTGGTCTGGGAAGCCTTCGAAGACTATCGCCAGGGAGCGATGTTCCTGACGCGACTCGATAAAGAAGTGCTGGCGCGTCTGATGACCACAGCCGCCGAGAAATCGCTGGTACCCCCGTTTTCAGAAGAAGCGTTTCTGGAAGTGCAGGACGAGACCTGGAAATCCCTGAAACGGAGCCGCGAACGGGACGAATGCCAGTCCAAACTACAGCGACTGGGGATTCTGAAAGCCAAAGACTAGTGGCTGGATGTGCACTTTGGTGTGAAATTCAAAGAGTATTTCAGCCGTTGGCTTTGCAGATCCTGCTCGTTTTGTTATCTTTGTCGTTCCAACTCCGTAGCGAGAGGTCTGTTCACAGACCCGTTACAGGTGAAAACGTCTGAATTCTCATCACTGATGAGACGATGTATATTCAATTGGTTATGGTTACAACTTTTATTGAAATCAGGAAGAAGAAAAGGTGATTTGAGTGGTTAAGCTTCGGTTACGAGAAAACGAATCAATTCAGGAGGCAGTTAAACGGTTTCGCAAGATTGTTGAGCACGCTGGTATCAAAAAAGAGATGCGACGTCGTGAGTATTACGAAAAGCCCAGCGATGAAAATCGTAGAAACCGACGCCGTGCTGAGCGTCGCGCCCGCCTGTCTCGTCTGCAGAGTAACC
Organism: Gimesia maris; assembly: GCF_008298035.1. Taxonomy (NCBI): domain Bacteria; kingdom Pseudomonadati; phylum Planctomycetota; class Planctomycetia; order Planctomycetales; family Planctomycetaceae; genus Gimesia; species Gimesia maris. The sequence goes on along the minus strand of NZ_CP042910.1, from coordinate 7,181,071 downwards.
AGTAGTCACTGAGACACCGATCGAAGATATCAAAACGCAGTCTGTTTCAGGCTGCGTTTTTTTGTGCGCGGTACTGGAGAGTCTGATGAGAGATGTACGTCTGAGATTTTCACCATTGCCGATGTCACGTGATTCAGAATCAACAGTCGCCAGACGGGCGGACACATGGGATATTGCGACCCGAAGTGGAGATTCCGAAATACATTCCCTCCGCTTTGAACTGTCTTCTCTTCCACGGTAGAATCAAATGGTGAGCAACAGGTGACAGATAATACGATTCCCCACTGTTTCAAGGAACCGCCATGCGAGAGTTTCACCATGTAGGCGTGATTACCGATGATCCACAGCCTGACGAAATTTATGTTCCGGAAACGAAAGTCTACGTCACCAATCCCAACGAGCATCCCTACAAAATTGAATACCTGCGGTTCGAAGCCGACACACCGGTCACCGGTCCGGTTCGTAACCAGCCGCACATCGCTTTTAAAGTTCCGGATATCGAACAGGAGATCGCAGGTCTGGAAGTGTTGCTCGGTCCCTTTCAGGCGATGGAAAATCTGAAAGTCGTATTTGTGCTGATCGATGGTGCCGTGTATGAATTCATGGAGTTTTCAGCAGGTTCTGAATTTGGAGAGTTTGAGCAATGAGTCACCCACTTCGCGTCACCTGTGTTCCTTTGAGCCTGCTTCTGCTGGTTTTATTCTGCCTGTCCGAATCCATCCGTGCGGACGAACCTGAAACGATCCGCATCGGCATCATCGGTCTGGATACATCACACTCCAGCAACTTCTCTCAAATCCTGAACGATCCGGATTCAAAATACGAGGAATTCAAACACTGCAAAGTCGTCGCCGCTTATCCCCAGGGAAGCCAAACGATCAAAGAGAGCCTGGAAAGCGTTCCGGAAATAACTGAAGCGGTGAAAAAACAGGGCGTCGAAATCGTACCCAGCATTGAAGCCTTACTGGAGAAGGTGGATGCCGTTCTGCTGGAGAGCAATGATGGTCGCGTGCATCTGGAACAGGCGCTGCCTGTATTGAAAGCGGGTAAGCCGCTGTTCGTCGACAAACCGATCGCCGGTGATCTGACTGATGTGATTGCCATCTACGAAGCCGCAGAACATTTCAAGACGCCTGTCTTCAGTTCCTCATCATTGCGCTATACCGACGGAGCCAAAAAGATTAACGGCGGCGTGATCGGCGAGATCATCGGCTGCGATGCGTATAGTCCCTGTCCGGTGGAAAGCACACACCCCGATTTTTACTGGTACGGCATTCATGGTGTGGAAACCCTCTATACAATCATGGGGCCTGGGTGTGAGACAGTAGTACGTGTCGCGACTCCCGAAACCGACGTGGCAATTGGTACGTGGAAAAACGGTCGCATCGGTACCTTTCGCGGTCGTCGCAAAGCCAGCAATGGCTACCAGGGCGGCTACGGAGGGACCGCATTCGGGACGAAAGGTATCGAACAGATCGGCAGTTTCAGCGGTTATGAACCGCTGCTGGTGGAAGTCGTCAAATTCTTCCGCACGGGCAAAGCCCCTGTCACCCCGGCAGAATCGATCGAAATCTACACGTTCATGTCGGCCGCTGATTTGAGCAAACAGAAAGCGGGTACGCCTGTCAGACTCGCTGATGTGGCGCACCAGGCAAGGGAAGCCGCTAAGAAAAAACTGGCCCCGTATCTGCAGAGCCCTTGAGACTTTTTTTAACCGTGACCCTTTTTAAATCCGTAGCTTAAACCGCCGTCTCGACTTCACAGCAGTTCGCGATCATGCTGATCAGCTTTCTGCGGTCGATGGGTTTCGTCACATGATCATTGCAACCGACGCTGATGCATTTTTCCCGATCCCCTTCCATGGCATTGGCTGTCAGGGAAATGATCGGTCCTGAATAACCCTGTTCGCGGAGGATTCGGGTCGCGCCATAGCCGTCCAGAATCGGCATCTGCATATCCATCAGGATCACATCATACAGCAACCCGATTTCCATTGCCCGCATTGCGGCCTGGCGGGCGGCTTCACCATTTTCAGCAACCGTCACTTCGGCTCCGGCTTTTTTCAGAATAAAACGGATCAGTTTCTGATTATCCGGACCATCTTCAGCCAGCAGGATCTTTTTCCCTTTCAGAGACAGGGCCTGTTCTTCAGACTGTGCGGGCAGGGGCTTCGTGGATTGAGTATTGTCATTCTGTTGCAATTCCTGCAGCAGTGGGATGCCTTCCAGGTTGCCCGTTTTTACTGTGGCACTAAATTGTGACCCCTGATTCAGTTTGCTGGTTACCGAAATATCGCCTCCCAACACATCAGTCAGACGTTTGCAGATGGTCAGCCCCAGTCCGGTGCCGCCATATTTGCGGGTGGTCGAGGAATCGGCCTGAGAGAAAGGGCGGAACAGATTAGACATCTGTGCTTCCGTCATCCCGATTCCCTGATCGATTACCGTGAACTGAACCTGTGGTTCTTCACCGGGATTTTCCAGAAAGGATGTATTCAGGCGAATTGTGCCGACTTCCGTAAATTTAATCGCATTGCCAATCAGGTTGATCAGAATCTGCCGGATTCGTGTCGGGTCGGAATGAATTTCTGCAGGCAGTGGGAACTGATAGCTGGCTTCCAGCTTCAGCCCCTTGGCTTCTGCCCTGACCTGAACCAGTTCCAGCACCTCTTCCACAATCGTCTGGGGCGAACAGCAAATGGATTCCACATCCAGTTTACCGGCCTCAATTTTTGAGAGATCCAGAATGTCGTTGATCAGTTCCATCAGATGCCCGCCATTGCGTTTGATCGTATCCAGTGAATCGGAGATCAACTCGGGCAGTTGCAGCGACTTCGCTTCCAGTTCCAGGATGTCGGTATAGCCTAGAATGGCTGTCATCGGTGTACGGATTTCATGACTCATGTTTGCCAGGAAGGCACTTTTCGACTGGTTGGCAGCTTCGGCCTGTATTCGCAGTGTCTTCTGCTCGCGGAGCAACTGCAGGGCGCGAATCGCGTTTCGGACACGTGCCTTGATTTCGGAATCGGTTGCCGGCTTGGGGATATAGTCGAAGGCTCCTTCTTCAAAAGCGCGGGTAATTCCTTTACCGTCACTTTGAGAGGTCACCATAATGACGGCGACTTCGTCGACTTTAAAATTGGCGCGCACCTCCCGCAGCACGGCAAAACCATCCAGTTTAGGCATCTCCACATCCAGCAGGACCAGATCCGGTTTCAGGGTATGTACTTTCTGGCGGCCTTCTTCACCATCGGCTGCTGTATGAAGTTCGTATCCATCCTGCTGGAGTGCCTGGCAGAGGATGCTGCGGACAACATCAGAATCATCTACAATTAATATTTTCGAGAGCTGCGTACTGATCATAATAATTTCTGTCTGTGCCTGAGATGACAGTTTTGGACTAGGTAAGTTTATTAAAAGCTAGGTCAGAGAATTAAGTATTGGCAGGCAAGTACAGTGTTTTACCTTTCATTTTAATCAGAACTTCAATGACACGTTCCGATTAAACAAGTTACGACAACTGTCGCAAAAAGTTCAGTGCGGGAGAATGACCACACATTATTTCAGGTATTTCCTGAGAGCTTCCAGTACGTTCAGTCATCAGAGATACGTAAGGCGGGAATTTCCTGTTTAAGTGAGTCCAGTACGTCATCGGAAACACTGGTATTACTCAGACTTAGCTCCACCAGCTCGGGGGTGGCAGACAGATATTTTACCCCGGCGTCAGTGACGGCTGTATGATCGAGCACCAGCACTTTTAAATGTGGCAGTCGTGCCAGCATTTTCAGACCCACATCGGTAATCTGCGTCCCATCCAGGTGTAAGATTTCCAGATTGCGGCATTCGGACAGGACTGCCGCTGTGTCATCGTTGACCTGACAATTTGAGAGGAATAAACGAGTTAAGGTTTCTTTTGCTGCAGCCTGCTTGAGTATAACCAGTTCTTCTTCCTCAAAAGTCGAATCTACCAGGCTAATACCTTCCAGTCCTTTTTTCTTTAGCAGATCTGTCAGGCTTGATTTTTCAAACTGGGATGCCTCGATTGTCAGATGTCTTAACTGGGGGATTTGCGTCAGCTCAACGGCACGTTTTTGATCAATCTGAAAACCAGATAAATAGAGTTCTTTCAGCTTGTGAAACTCCGGTAACAGAGCAAACAGCGCATCGATCTCCTCGGGACTGCTGTCAGGCTGCCTCTGCCAATCCATCCAGCTCACAGAACGATGATAATCTAGAAAAGGCCTGGGAATAAAAGCGGGACCTGGCATTGTGCCATATTCGTGAATCGCTATTTCCCCCGCTTCATTCTCGTCGAAGACCAGCAATTGCGCCTTCTGCTTCTGGAAGGCAGAAACATTTGAATGAAATCGTATGACCAGAAAGACCGACCAGACGACCAAAGCGCAAATTGCAATGAGAGCAGCAATCAGACCACGGCGGATGAGAATCCGTCTGTTCTTTTGGTTGATTTGAACAGACGTGGTTTCTACATCAGCACTCATTCACACCTCAACTCACTCAGCGGGCAGTCCACCCGCCATCGACGGTGACCATGCTGCCCGTCATATAACTGGACGCATCGCTGGCCAGAAAGATTGCCGCACCCTGGATCTCTTCCATCCGTGCCCAGCGGTTCATTGCGACGGCGCCCACGATGAATTTCTTGATCTCTTCGGTTTCCGCAAACGGTTCATTCATGGGCGTCAGAAACGGTCCCGGGCAGATCGCGTTACAGGTGATTCCGTATTCACACAGTTCCAGTCCCAGTGCCCGCGTCATCTGCACCATGGCGCCTTTGCTGGAAGTGTATGGCGTGCGGTTGGACATTCCCACCAGCCCCAGCGTACTCGCCAGGTTGATGATCTTTCCGTATTGGGCTTTCTTCATGTGTGGAACCACCGAACGCACGCACAACCAGGGGCCGGTGACATTCACATTCTGGACATCCTGAAACTCTTCGAGGGTGATGTCATCAATGGGACCGCGAATATTGATGCCCGCGTTATTGATCAGAATATCAATCTTGCCGAACTCCGAAATCGCCCGTTCGGTCATGGCGGTCACCTGGTCTGGATCGGTCACATCGGCGGCCATCCCGATTACTTTGTTCCCGTAATCGGCTTGAATCTGAGCCGCCGTCGCTTCAACTTCATCCTGGTTACGACTGGTGAGCAGTAAGTTCGCGCCTGCTGAAGCCAGACCTTCCGCCATCGCTGAACCCAGACCCTTGGAACCTCCGGTAATAATGGCGACACGACCAGTTAAATCGAACAGTTTGATACCAGGCAGCATGGCTCATCCTTCCTCAGACAAGTGGTTCAACGGTTTGAGATGACGGAAATATGTTTCTGGAACGCGGGATCGGTTTCCGGGTAGTCACTGCGAAAATGTACGCCGCGGCTTTCCCGACGTTCAATCGCGGATTTGATCATCAACTGCGAGACCAGCAGCATGTTCTGCAGTTCCCAGCCGGTCAACGTTTTGAATTCACGATCTACAACATACCGGTCCCAGAAATCGACTTTGTCCATCGCATTTTTTAATGAATCGGCACTGCGGGTGATGCCCACGTCGCGCCACATCAGGCTGGCCAGTGAGTTTCGCAGGTCCTTGCTGTTTAAATCTTCGTCGGAACGTTTTTCAATATCCCAGTCGGGCAGCAGGGATGCTGAATACTGGTCCGGCTGGTTCAACGCCGCCTGCGAGGCACCGCGTCCCGCTGCTGCGCCAAAGATCAAACCTTCCAGCAGACTGTTCGATGCCAGCCGATTGCTGCCGTGCAGTCCGGTGGAAGTCACTTCCCCCGCCGCCCACAGATTCGGCACCGATGTCCGTGCCTGCAGATCGGTCTTCACGCCCCCAATCATATAGTGCGCACCCGGTCGAACGGGGATCTGATCTTTCGAGAGATCCAGACCAAAGCTCGCGCAGACTTTGCTGATGTTGGGGAATCGCTCTTTGACCAGCGATTTCTCCAGGTGGGTCAAATCGAGGTACACACAGGAATGACTGGTTTTCAACATGCGATCGGTAATGGCCCGGCTCACGATATCACGGTGTGCCAGTTCCAGATCGGGATGATAATCGGACATGAACCGCACGCCGTTACAGTCTCGCAGATAAGCGCCTTCGCCACGTACGGCTTCGGAAATCAGGTAACGGGCACCGCCGGCAATGTAGAGCACGGTGGGATGGAACTGCATGAATTCCATGTCCTGCAGCAGCGCTCCCGCGCGAAACGCCAGAGCATGTCCGTCACCGGTCGCCAGGGGAGGATTGGTCGTTTCACGAAACAGACAGCCTGCGCCCCCGGTCGCTAAAATCACCTGCTTGGCCCAGATCAGGGTTTTGCCATGATAGCGGTTCCAGATGATCGCGCCCCGGCATTCCCCTTCGACTGTAACCAGGTCGATAGTCGGCGTTTTGGTCCAGGTCTGTAGAGAAGGGCGACTGTTGACCGCCAGGACAAGCGCCCGCATCAGTTCTTTGCCTGTGGCATCGCCCAGTGCATGCGCCACGCGACGATGACTGTGTCCCCCCTCCTTGGTGAGTGCGATCTTGCCGTCTTCGGTATCAAAGTCGGCTCCCAGTTCCACCAGTTCCTGAATATGTCGTGGCGCCTCGCGGCACACATGTTCCACCAGATCCTGATCACAGAGATCCTTGCCGGCTGCCAGGGTATCCTGGATGTGATTGGTGATGTTATCCAGCGGGTCGAGCACACCTGCGATGCCACCCTGTGCGTAGGCGCTGTTTGACTGCGAGACTTTGCCTTTGTTGACGATGATCGTTTCCAGCCGCGGATCAATCTCCAGCGCTGCCCGCGAACCGGCGATCCCACCGCCGATGATCAGTACATCGGTGAAGATATGGGGAATGCGTTTCGGGTTGATACGAGCAAGATAGCGTTGACCAGGTTCAATGGAAATCGGATCCAAGTCTCAATGCTCCTTAAGCTCGTTTTGCGAGACCGGCGGCTTCAGTAGCCGCCCCGCCTCACAGAGAATCAGATAGTCATGCAGGAAAATCCACCATCGACGGCGACATTCGTTCCCGTCACAAAACTGCCGGCTTTGGCTGCTGCCAGCAGCAGCACGGCCCCCGCCAGTTCTTCCGGGGCACCAAATCGATTGGCGGGCGTATGATTCATAATACTCGCAACCCGCTCTGGTGTCAGCACTTTTCGATTCTGTTCTGCAGGAAAAAAGCCGGGGGAAAGGGCATTCACGCGAATGTTCCGCTCCGCCCATTCGCGGGCCAGGTTCTGCGTCAGATTCAAAACCGCTGCTTTCGAAGCAGAATACGTAAACACGCGCGACAGCGGCGTGATAGCACTCATGGAGGCGATGTTGATAATCGAACCCGCGACATTGTTGTCCAGCATCGACTGACCAAATACCTGGCAGGCGACTTTGACACTCAGCAGATTCACGCGGAAGATCTGCTCCCACTCTTCATCGCTGATTTCCAGGAATGGAGTCGCTGCATTGATGCCCGCGCCGTTGACGAGTATGTCAGTCGTGCGGTCGTTGCTTTTCAGGTGCGCGACCAGTGCTTCCAGGTCCTCGCGGCTGGTAGAATCGGCTTTGAAGAATTCCGCAGTTCCCTGCAGTTCTTCAATCATCTTGACACGGCCGGCTCCGTTTTCTGCGTTGCGGCCGACGATTACCACATGCGCGCCTGCCTGTGCCAGAGTCTCGGCGATGGCGCCACCTAATACGCCGGTACCACCGATGACCACTGCAGTTTTACCCGACAGGCCGAACAGGCTCTGCAGATATCCGGATGAGCTGGATTGACTCATCACATACCACCTTCTCTATATTTTGAACCAACGGCAGCCCGCAAGATGATTCTCGCAGACTGTCATCGAAGTCTTAACCAATGAATTCCAGTTTAACCGGGTTAGGGATGATGCCCGCTTCGTAACCCCGCTTCAGCAGTTCCGCGACGGCTTCCCGTCCCTTTTCGCCGAAGTCTAGCGTCCAGTCGTTGACATACATGCCGACAAATTTGTCAGCGCTGTCCCGGTTCAGATCGCGACCATACTGTAAAGCATGGTCGAGTGCTTCACCCCGGTGTTCCAGGCCATATTCGATGCTGCGTTTCAGGATGGCGGTAACTTCTTCCATCATCTCCTGGCCCATGTCTTTGCGAATCGCATTTGCACCGAGGGGCAGAGGCAGACCGGTTTCTTCGTACCACCACTCGCCCAGATCGACGACCAGTTTCAATCCCTGATTAGCGTATGTCAGCTGGCCTTCATGGATGATCAGACCCGCATCGAACTTGCCCTGTTCGACCAGGTTCAGGATTTCATCGAAGGGATGTTCTTCGTATTCGAAGTCATCGCCCAGCAGTAATTTGAGTGCCAGAAACGCGGTAGTCAACTTGCCGGGAATGGCAATTTTTTTGCCCCGCAGGTCGTCAATGCTCCACTCTTCACGGGCGACAACCATGGGACCATATTTGTCCCCCATCGAGGCGCCACAGGAACAGATCGCATAGGTATCTGTCAGGTAGGCATAACCGTGCAGGCTGACAGCAGTCAGCTCCAGTTCGGCATTGAAGGCCCGCTGATTCAGCGATTCAATATCCTGTAACTCGTGAGTAAATCGATACTTACCAGTTTCGATCTTGTCGTTGGCCAGAGCATGAAACATAAAGGCATCGTCCGGATCGGGACTGTGGCCTACCTGAATTAATACTTTTTCATCTGTCATCATGGATCACACACAATTAATAATGGAGTCTTGGTGAATATGGAAACAGTTGAACGCCGGCGCGAACACCAGCTTCAACAGCAGACTATATCAGCTCAAAAGCGTTGCAGAACACTATAGAGAGTTCCCCGCCACTTAGCCACCTTGCCGGGGAAACAAGTTCCAAAGCCTTTCACCGGCAACACAAAAACGCAGTCACCAGATACCATTGATTGAAAGCACATATTTGATTGTGTATGTTTATACAGATGTGTCGGTTTTTTGATTTACTACCACGAAAGACACGAAAACACACGAAATTTAAGAATGATAATTCGAAGCCGATGAGATCAGGCAGAAGAGTGAGCTTATCAGGTAAAAGGGAAAAACAGATTTTTTAGTTCGAAGCAACTTTGTGTGTTCCCGGCTACCAACGAAATTTTTCGTGTGTTTTCGTACTTTTCGTGGTAGCAAAAAAAGAAAGAACTTTTATGCCGGAGCTGATGTTCAAACAGGAATGTTACGCCATCCAGGGAGCGGTGTTTGAGGTGTACCGAGAACTGGGTTCCGGTTTTCTGGAAGCCGTTTACCAGGAGTGCCTGGAACGCGAACTGCTGACTCGGGAAATCCCTTTTCGTCCTCATCCGACATTAAAATTAAAGTACAAAGGCGTGCCACTGACTCAGATGTATCAGCCCGATCTCATCTGTTATGACTCCATCATTGTCGAACTCAAAGCAGTCAAAGAAATCGCCATCGAACATCAGTCACAGATTTTCAACTATCTGAAAGCGACCGAATTGAAACTCGGTCTACTGGTCAACTTCGGTTCGCATCCCAAAGCGACTGTGAAGCGATTTGTTTTGTGATTTACTACCACGAAAGACACGAAAACACACGAAATTTAAGACTGGCATCTTTGGGTTTTCAGATGAATCGTAAGTTGATTCTTAAAAAATCTGTTGAAAAAATAACAGATCCAGATCAAAGTACCTTTGATTCTTTCAGCTTACCAACGGGTTTTCGTGTAGTTTCGTACTTTTCGTGGTAGAAAAAAATCATTCGTATTTCAGAATCTTCTGCAACAGGTCCTGTGGGCTGTCTTCAGGATGAACATCGATTTCGCGGCACTCGGTGATGTTGCGAAAGAACGTATGCTGGCGTTTGGCGAAGCGTCGCGTCTGCTGTTTCAGCATCTCGACTGCCCGGTCCCAGGACCACACACCTTCCAGGTAATCGATCAGCTCTTTATAACCCAGTGCCTGCCGCGCCGTACGACCCATGGGGACTTCAGCGGCGAGTAGCTGTTTGACTTCGTCCAGCAAGCCCTCTTCCAGCATCAGATCGACGCGCAGATTAATCCGGTCATACAACCATTCCCGGTCCGGCAGTAACCAGAACACGTGTGCCGGACATTCCTCGGGAGTCAGCACATCTTCTGCATGTTGAGAGGAAAGCGGGACGCCGGTCACATGATAGACTTCCAATGCGCGGGCGACGCGGCGGACATCATTGAAATGATATTTCTCTGCAGAAACCGGATCGACGGCCGCCAGTCGCTGATGCAGGGCTGCATTCCCTTCTGTCTCTGCGAAGGACTCCAGTTCGCTGCGATAATCCCAGTCTGCGGAAGGCCCGTTGAACACTCCCCGCAAAATCGCCCGCAGATACAGACCGGTCCCGCCCACAAACAGAGGTGTTTTTCCCCGATCCACGATATCACGGCAGCATGCATCCGCCGCCGTAAAGTATTCTGCGACACTGTATTTTTCATGGGGATCAATCAGATCCAGCAGATGGTGGGGCACCCGTTCGCGCTCGGCAGCAGATGCTTTGGCGGTCCCGATATCCATCCCTCGGTACAACGACATCGAGTCCATCGCCAGGATTTCGGCGTTCAGATGTTCTGCCAGCAGCAGGCTGAGTTCAGTCTTGCCACACGCGGTGGGACCAGCCAGAAACCAGCACTGTTGTAGGATTTCCCGGGGAAACTGCATGATATTTTATCTTGAAGACACGAGCAGCCCTCGCGAAAATGAGGGACTCTCTGTTTGTGTGGACTCGTCATCCGAGCCCGATTCAGCTAGGATACACACGGAATCAGGACACGTTCTTAATTCCGGACTGTCATAGAGTATATTTATCCGCGTCGAATGTCGAAAGAGAGACCTCATGGCGAGTTTTGAAGCCAGCGTTCAACTGAATGCCACACCGCAGGAAATGTTTGATTTTCTGATTGATACCGAAAACATCCTGAAGATCAGCCCTCCTGATACCGGCCTGTCATTCACGAAAAAACCGGATAAATTGTACAAGGGCGCCATCCTGGAATTTCAGATTCAGGGCTTCGGCAAAGT